>DATMLF010000024.1:0-2193 GCA_035570595.1 Allostellaceae bacterium | reverse complement strand
CCATCGTCACGAGCTGGACCGCAATCGGCATTTCCTGCGGGGTCGGCGGGTGAAACAACGTCGGCAGCCCAAAAATCAGCAAGCCCGCAAGCAACAAATGCAAGGCTCCCGAGAGGGCCAGCCCGCGCCGCCCGACGCCGTCGGGCGTCGGCTCGGGGCGGTCGGGTTCCGGCGGCAGGGCCGGATGCACGGCGGCGACACTCATCGCTTGGGCCAGCCAGGCGACCTCAGCGCCTAGCGGCCGGCGCCGTATGCCCGGCGGATGCCGTGTTGGCAGCCGCCGCGGCCGGCACGCCTTTTGGCGATTCGGCGATCAGCGAGACCTTCTGGAAACCCGCGGCGCTGATCAGGCTCATGACCTCGAGCACCCGGCCGTAGTCGATTGTCTTGTCGGCACGGACATAGACCAGCGCGTCGGGGTTGGCGCCGGTGATCGCCTGCAGCCGCGGCACCAGAGCATCGGCCGCGACATCGGTGTCCTGAATGAAGATGTGGCCCTCATTGTTGATCGAGATGACGAGCGGCTCTTTCGGGTCGGTGATCGGCGGCGCCTGGGTCTGCGGCAGGTCGACCGGCACGCCGACCGTCAAGAGCGGCGCGGCGACCATAAATACCACCAGCAGCACCAACATCACGTCGACGAGCGGCGTGACGTTGATCTCAGCCATCGGCCGGTAGCGTGTGCGCTGGCGGCCGTTGCCGCCGAGGCCATTGCCGCCAAGGCTGGGCGCCGCCACGGCTCAAGGCCTCTCGTCGAGCTGGCGCGACAGGATCGCGCTGAACTCCGAGGAAAACGCTTCGAGGCGCCCGGCGTAACGCCCGAAATCGGTGGCGAGCTTGTTGTAGGCGACGACCGCGGGGATCGCCGCGACGAGGCCGAGCGCCGTCGCGAACAACGATTCGGCGATTCCGGGGGCCACGACCGCGAGGCTGGTGTTTTTCGAGGCGGCGATCGACTGGAAGCTGTCCATGATGCCCCAGACGGTGCCGAACAACCCGACAAAGGGTGCGGTCGCCCCGACCGTCGCAAGAAACGCCATGAACCGCTCGACCCGCTCCATCTCGCGGCCGACCGTCACGTTCATGACCCGCTCGATCCGCTGCTGCAGGCTCGCCCGCATGATCGCGGTGCCGAGCAACCCCTTTGCCGCGCTGCGCCGCCATTCGCGCATTGCCGCCGAAAACACCGCGGTCATCGGGTCGGGCGGGCGCTGCCCGATGCGCTCATAAAGGTCGTCGAGCGAGCCGCCCGACCAGAAGCTTTCCTCGAAATTGGCCGCCGAATGGCGCAGCCGGCGCAGCCGGATCACCTTGTCGAAGATGACCGCCCACGACCAGAACGACGCCAACAGCAAGATCAGCATGACGATTTTGACGATGGCATCCGATTGCAAGAACAGCGCGACAATCGACAAGTCATGGGGAACCGTGCCGGCGAGCGGCAACGTTTCGACGGCGGAAGGCTGCATTCTTCGGACCTTTTATGGCGTCTTTTGGACGATGGTCGTGGGGCTGGGCGGTCGGCGGGCTGGGGCGGTCGGTGGGCTGGGGGCGGGTGTCACGGCACCTTCTCGGCTTCGCCTGATAACAGCGGCAGCCCTGCGAGAAGGTCGAGCTGGGCCGGCAGGGTTGCCGGCATCGGCAGGTCGAGATGGCGAAAGGCAAGCCCGGTCAGGAGGCGCCCGCGCGGGGTTCGCTGGACAAACCCCTCCTGAATCAGGAATGGCTCGATGACTTCCTCGATCACGTCGCGCTCGTCGCCGAGCGCTGCCGCCATCGTCTCGACCCCGACCGGGCCGCCACCGTAGCGCTCGGCAATGCAGCGCAAATAGCGCCGGTCCATGCCGTCGAGCCCGCGCTCGTCGACATCGAGTCGGACGAGTGCCGCATCGGCGGCGGCGGCATCGACGCTGGCCAGCCCTTCGACCGCGGCGAAATCGCGGATGCGGCGCAACAGGCGCATCGCGACGCGCGGCGTGCCGCGGGCGCGCCGGGCGACCTCGGCGGCGCCGTCGCGCCGCAGCGCGAAGCTCAGCACCGCGGCCCCGCGCACGACGATCAGCTCGAGCTCGGCGGGCTCGTAAAAGTCGAGCCGCAGCGGTATGCCAAAGCGCTCGCGCAATGGCCGGGTGATCAGCCCGGAGCGGGTTGTCGCGCCGACCAGGGTGAACCGCGGGAGGTCGATCCGGATCG
>DATMLF010000023.1:0-10032 GCA_035570595.1 Allostellaceae bacterium | reverse complement strand
GATGCAGTTCACC
Source organism: Allostellaceae bacterium (assembly GCA_035570595.1). Lineage (GTDB taxonomy): Bacteria > Pseudomonadota > Alphaproteobacteria > ATCC43930 > CGMCC-115725 > AP-15. The sequence goes on along the minus strand of DATMLF010000023.1, from coordinate 10,019 downwards.
GGCCGCGGCTCGATGATGTCGGTCCATATGACAGACACCCCGATCCGCTGCGAGGAAGACGCGGCGCGCGGCAACGGCGCGTTGCGCGACCTGTTCTGGTTCGACCTCGTAAGCGCGGGCATCTGGTTTGCCAAGCGCGGCATGTTCGCGCTGTCGATCGCGCTCGACGACGCCGACGGCGACAAGCTTGCCGACGCGCTCGACGACTTCGCGCAAACCCGCGCCCCGCTGTTCCCTGGCATTAGCCAAAGGTAAGCGTCTCGCGCCGCGGCGGCAGCCCTCCGACCGGGCAGGGGCCCTGCGCTCGCCGAACCCGCAGCTAGGGCAGGTTGTAGCCGACCTTGCTCTCGATCTCGATTGTCGTTTTGACCGCCGGGCGCGCCATGAGCCGTTCGAAATGGGCGTCGAGGCTCGGGTACTCGCCCGCCGCCGGCGAGGTCGCGGTCTTGAACCGCCAGTAGAGCCGGAACAGGTGGATGTCGGCGATCGAATAGCGGCCGCCAACCGCCCACTCGTCGGCCCCGAGCCGCGGGTCGGCGATCTTGAACACTTCCCTCCAGCGTTCGAGGCCGATGCGGCGCGCGGGGTGGATCGTCGCGGCGATAAACGACATCCACGAAATCGCCTGGGCCTCGGCCTCGATGCCGCCCTCGGGCCACAGACCCGCCTCGGGATAGCGCCTGGCGAGATAGTAGAGGGTGGCGGCCACCTCGGTCAGCACCTGGCCGTCGATCAGCAGGCTCGGCACCTTGCCCTCGGGATTGATCGCCAGGTATTCGGGCCGGTGCTGCTCGCGCTTGGCAAAGGACAACGGCTTTGCCTCGAACGGCACGCCGATCTCGTGCAATGCAATGTGCGTCGCCATCGCACTCGATCCGGGCGAGAAATACAAGGTCAGCATTCGACAACTCCTGTTGGTCTCCAGGTACGATCCGAAAGCTTGCCGCTTGGTCGGAACTTAATCCGTCGCCCCCGCGAAAGCGGGGGTCCAGCGCAATAGTCGAGCCATTGGTCCTGGATTCCCGCTTGCGCGGGAATGACGAGATGAGGTGAGTGGCGGATTAGGCGGCCGCAACGGCCGCTCGCGACGCGGCGAATTGCGGCATCACCTCTTCGCACAGGAGCCGCATCGCGTTGACGACCTTGTCGTGCGGGATCAGCCCGCCGCAATTCAGTTCGGCGAGGATGCCGCTGAGCCCGATCTCGGCCTGCAGAGCCCGCAGCTTCGCGGCGACCGCGGCGGGCGTGCCGATCAGCGCGTTGGCCTCCAGCGCGTCGTCATAGGCGCGCCGCCGCAGCTCGTGGACCCGCGCCATGCGGCGGGCGGCGGTCGCGGCGTCGACCAGCTTTGCCGCGCCCTCGAGCAAGTTCGCCTGCTCGTGATAGAAATGCATGATGCTGTCTTTGGGCTCGGCGCGGGCGCGCTCGTCGGTCTCGGCGAGATAGGTCGGGGCCGACACGTAAACCTCGCCGTGGCCGGGATGACCCGCCTCTTTCCAGGCGTCGTGGTAGCTGCGGACCTGCCGCGCCAGGTCCGACCAGCTGGTGTGGCGCACCGAGGCGAAAACCGGGGCGCCGCGCCGGCCGATCGCCGGAAAGGTGTCGGGGGTGCTGGCGGCGATGCGGATCGGCGGCGTCGGCTTCTGGTACGGTTTCGGCACGAGGCTCACCTCGTTGAACCGGTGGTAGACGCCCTCGTAGGAAAAGCTCGGCTCGGTCCAGGCGCGCTCGACCACGTCGAGGATCTCGCGAAACCGCGCCTGGCTTTCGGCGTAGGAAACGCCATAGGCCTCATAGGTCTGCGCGACGCCGCTGCGGCCAACGCCTAAGATCAGCCGGCCGTGGCTCAGCTGGTCGACGGTCGCGGCTTCCTCGGCGAGCCGCAGCGGATGGCACAACGGCAGGACCTGCACCGCGATCCCGATCTTGATCCGCCGGGTGCGCGCGGCAATCGCACTCGCGATGCTGAGCGGCGCCGACAGCAACGAACGGCGCGGCTCGAAATGGAGCTCGGCCAGCCACATCACGTCGAGCCCGAGGCGCTCGGCGGCGTCGACCTGCTCCATCGCCTCGTCAAAGGCCTCGCTCTCGGTCCGGCCCGGCAGTGACGGAAACTCGTGGAACATGCCGAATTCCATGACCTGACCTCGCGGGCTGTCGTGTGAGCAGCCGGCAACCTAGCGAAAGCGGGCCGCCAAAGCCAAGCGCCAACCCTCACCCCTATGCCGCCGGCCCCGATAATGCGAAGCTCACGGCGACCATCGCCGACGGCGACCACGGGAGAAGAAGGATGGAGCTCGGTTATATCGGCTTGGGCAACATGGGCGGGGCCTTGGCGCGCCGGCTGTTGCGCGAGCACAAGATGCGCGTCTTCGACCTGCGCCCCGAGGTGGTCGCGCGCTTTGCCGAAGCCGGTGCCGTGCCGACGCAGAGTGCCGCGGCGCTCGCCCGCGAAAGCGACATGGTCATGACCTGCCTGCCGACCTCGGCCGAGGTGCGCGACGTGCTGTTTGGCGAGGGCCGCGTCGCCGAGGTGCTGCGCCCCGGCCAGATCCTTGCCGACATGACCACCGGCGACCCGAACGAAACCCGCGACATGGCAAAGCGCCTCGCCGAAAAGGGCGTTCAGATGATCGACGCGCCGGTCAGCGGCGGCCCGCATGGCGCCAATGCCGGCACGATCGCGATCATGGTCGGCGCGCCCGCCGAGGTGTTCGCCAAAGTGAAGCCGGTGTTCGAGACGATCAGCCCCAACATCTTCCATACCGGCGCGGTCGGCACCGGCCACGTCATGAAGCTCGTCAACAATGTGATCAGCGCCGGCGTGCGCGCCGTCACCTTCGAGGCATTGGCGATGGGCATCAAGAACGGCCTCAGCCTCGAAACCTGCACCGCGGTCCTGCAAAAGGGCAGCGGCCGCAGCGCCGCCACCGAGATCTCGCTCCCCAAGCTGTTGAAGAACGACTTCTCGGTCAGCTTTACGCTGGCGTTGATGCACAAGGACGTGCGGCTTGCGACCAAGCTCGGGCAGGACAGCGCGACGCCGATGGTCTTGGCGAATGTCGTGCGCGAATTATTCCAGACCGTGATCAACGAGCACGGCGCCGGCCAGGACACGCAGACGCTCGTCAGGCTGTTCGAGCGGATCGGCAACGTCGCCATCGCCCCGCAGGGCTGACAAGCCCCCTCCCTCCTCCGCGCGCGATCGGGTCGGGATTGCCGCGGCGCCGTTGGGGCTCCTCGTAACGACGGCGACTCGCGACCAGGAGACCTTTGATTTTCTTGCGCGGCTAGGCGCGCCGGGCGCGCAGCCGCAGCCCCGGCGCGGGGCGTTCGAGCAACACCTCGCGGCGAAAGCGCACGAGGCGCGCCGGCCGCCCGCCGGTCGCGGCGCTGATCCCGCCGGTCTCCTCGACCAGGCCCTGCTGCTCGACGAGCCGGCGAAAGTTCTGCTTGTGCATCCGCACCCCAGACAGAGCCTCCACCGTGCGCTGCAGTTGCAATAACGTGAAGGACGGCGGCATCAGCTCGAACACGACCGGCCGGTATTTGATCTTGCCGCGCAGCCGGCCGATCGCGGTCGCCAGGATGCGCCGATGGTCCGCCGCCATCGCTACACCTGAGGCCGGCGTGTCGCCCGAAGCCGGCGCCCGCAACGGGCCGCGGCGAGCCTCCTCGATCAGCCCCGCCTCGTACAACAGCTCGTAGCGCTCCAGCACCAGCTCCTCGTTCCACGCGCCGGCGAAGGCGAGCCCGAGCCGTTCGGCGCGCAGCCGCCGCTCGGCCTCGCTCGCCGCAGCCTCCGACCATTGCGCCAACCGTTCTTCGAGCGGCGCCAGCGCCGCGGGCTTGCCGTCGCGCCAATCCTCCCACGGGAAATGGCGGTACCAGCTCTGCCACAGCGCTTCGAGCGCACCGCCGGGCCGCGCCTCGCGCACCAGCGCCAGATAGGCGACGGTCAATGCCCGGCTTGGGCGGTCGTCGCCGGTTTCGATCCGGTCGCGATCGCCAAATGTATAGAGTTGCTCGACATAGCCGAGCCTCTGGCTCGTTTGCCGCTCGACCCAGGCGCGCAGGCCCACTTCGAGGGTGCGGTGCTCGATCTCGAGCGGGCCGGAGGGCAGCGCCTCGGCCGGCCCCTCGCCGATCCGCACCGTAAGGACGCGCGGCTCGCCGACCGTAGCGGCGACGATGACCGCGCTCAGCCGAATCGACAGCGACGCGCGCCGCCCGGCGCCGCGGATGGCCGGGCGCGGGACCGAAACCAAAGCGTCGCCGGCGGTGCCGCTCTCCATCCGCAAGAATCGACCGCACGAGATCAGGTCGTGCAACCTACCACGTTTGCTCGCGCAATGCCGCACGCCGCTGGCTGGTCGATCCTCGGGCCCTAGTCGATCCGCAGGTATTTTTCTTCGAGCGCGCGCCAGCGGGCCGTGCCAACCGCGTCCTCGCGCTCCTGGAAGGTGGCGAGATCCGCTTCGACGCGCGTCGTGTCGCCGTCCTGCCTCAATGCCGAGAGCACGCGCTGTGCCCCGCGAATTGCGGCGCGATGCGTCTGCGACGGGTAGATGCCGAGGCGGAACCCCATCCTCTCCAATTCGGCCGCCGGCACCATCGGTGTTTTTCCGCCCTCGAAGACATTGACCAGGGCCGGCCCGGCGACGCGGCGCGCGACAACCTTCAGTTCCTCGACATTCTGCGGCGCCTCGACAAACCCGACATCGGCGCCCGCCTCGAGATAGGCGTTGACCCGGTCGATCGCGGCATCGAGCCCTTCGACCGCGCGCGCGTCGGAGCGGGCGATGACGATCATGTCGCGGTCTTGACGGGTGTCGACCGCCGCCTTGATTTTACCGACCATCTCGCCGAGCGAGATCACCTCCTTACCCTCGTAGTGCCCGCATTTTTTCGGCGACACCTGGTCCTCGACGTGGAAGGCGGCGACCCCGGACTTTTCGTATTCCCGGACCGTGCGGATCACGTTGAGCGCGTTGCCGTAGCCGGTGTCGGCATCGGCGATCACCGGGATTCCCACCGCCTCGACCGTCAACCCGATAAAGCGCACGTTCTCCGAGAGCGTCAGCAGGCCGAGATCGGGATAGCCGTTCGCCCGCGAATAGCCGCCGCCGGTCAGGTAGACCGCCTCGAAGCCGGCCTGCTCGACGAGCCGCGCGGTGAGCGTGTCATAAGCGCCGGGCACCATCGTGTACCCGCTGCGCTCGATGAGACGGCGCATCTGTTGCCGCATCGTCATCGGTTGTCTCCGTTTGCCGTTCTGCCATGGATCTCGCCCGAGGATAATGTCGCCGCCGCGCGAGCGGACCGGGTATAAAATCCGCCGGGGATCGGGCAAGGCGAAAAGGAAGAGCGGCGTGGCGGATGCCCGCATCATCGACGGCAGGGCGCTCGCCGGCGACCTGCGCCAGCGCGTCGCGGAAACCGCCGGCCGACTCCGCGAAAGACATAACTTTGTTCCCGGGCTGGCGACAATCCTCGTCGGCGACGACCCGGCGAGCCACAGCTATGTCCGATCGAAGCGCAACGCCTGCGCCGCCGCTGGTCTCGCCGCCTTTGACCGCAGCTTGCCCGCCGACACGCCGGAGGCGGCGCTGATCGCCGAAGTCGGCCGCCTCAACGCCGACGACCAGGTCGACGCGATCCTGGTGCAATTGCCGTTGCCGGCGCAGATCGACGCCCATCGGGTGATAACCGCGATCGACCCGCAGAAGGACGTCGACGGGTTTCATCCGCTGAATGTCGGGCGGCTGTGGACCGGGCTTCCGGCGCTCGTGCCATGCACCCCGCAAGGCTGCCTGATGCTGATCCGCTCGGTCAGGCCAGATCTCGCCGGCGCCGAGGCAGTGATTCTCGGGCGTTCAAACATTGTCGGCAGGCCGATGGCGGCGCTGTTGCTCGCGGCCGACTGCACGGTTACGGCGGTCCATTCGAAAACCCGCGAGGCCGCCGCGATCGCGCGCCGCGCCGACATCCTCGTGGCCGCGGTCGGCCGGCCGGCGCTGGTCGGCGCCGGTTGGGTCAAGCCCGGAGCGGTCGTCGTCGATGCCGGCATCACCGCGATATCCGCACCGGATGGCCGCACCCGGCTCGTCGGCGATGTCGATTTTGCGGCGGTGCGCGCGGTTGCCGGCGCGATGACGCCGGTGCCGGGCGGCGTCGGGCCGATGACGATCGCCTGCCTCGTGCGCAACACGGTGCTCGCCGCGTGCCGCCGGCGCGGGCTCGCCGACCCGCCGCCGATCTGACGAGCCCGCTTTGCGCGATCGTGGCGCGCCGACAAAGGACGGAACAATTTCGTCGCCGGCCTCGTTGGCACGCATGACCAACATGCAAGGAGCAGACGGTCATGTTGCTGAAAAGTATGACGAGCATCGCCTTTGCGGCGGCTTGCCTCACCGCGGCGGCGGCGATCCCGGCCGCGCACGCGCAATATGGTGGAAACCAGGTGGTGACAAACGGCCCGCAAAGCAGCGGCGTCGAGCAGTCGGGCACCTGGTCTGCGCGGCAGAACGTCATGGAGAGCCATCGCTACAGCCGCCTGGTGCAGACGAACCCGCGCTTCCGCGCGCAGCGGATGCGCAGCGAATGCGGACCGATCACCGACCCGCAGCTGCATCAGCAATGCGTTGACAGCTTCAACGGGGGCGGTGCGGAAACCAGCGGCTCCTCGATGGCGCCGCAAAACTATTCGACCGGGAACGGCCAGTAATCGCCTCGCGACAGGTCGCGGAGGCCGCCTCGTGGGCGGCTTCCGTCACCCGAGGACATAGCGGTCGACGGCGGCCGCGAACCCGTCCTCGTCGTTTGACAGCGTGATCGCCTGCGCCAGGGCCTTGACCTCGGGCGTGGCGTTCCCCATCGCGATCGCAAAGCCGGCGCGGCGAAACATCTCGACGTCATTGCCCATGTCGCCGAGCACGGCGATGTCGTCGCGCTGTAGTTTGAGCCGTTCCGCCAGCAGGTCGACGAGACGGCCCTTGTCGATGCCGGGCGGCGTCACGTCGCAGTAATAGGGTTGCGAGCGCAGCACGGTGGCGCGGCCCCGCAAATCGCGCTGGCCGGCCGCGACCGCGGTCGCGACCCGGTCGTGGTCTTGGCTGGCGCCGACGATTTTCGACACTGCCGCCAGCCGGCCGTCGAACGACGGCACGATCGTAGGCTGGGTCTGAATCGTGTGGATCTCGAGATCGACGTGATCGCCAGCCCGGTCGCGAATCAGCCACTCGGCGCCGGTAAACACCCAGATGCTGGTGATGCCGTTGCCCTCCAGCATCGCGATCGTGTCGCTCGCGGCATCGGCCGACAGTAATTTCTGCTCGACCGGCGTCAGGTCGGGATTGACGATCGAGCCGCCGTTATAGCCACCGAACGGCAGCGCCAGCCGCAGCGGCGCGATCAGCATGCGCTGGCCGAAGGGCGGCCGGCTGCTGCAAATCGAGAACGCGATGCCGGCGTCATGCAGGCGGCCGGCAGCGGCGATCGCGGCCGGGGTCAGGGTTTTTTGAGTCGTGACGAGCGTGCCGTCGACATCGGAGACGACGAGCGCGAATTTTCTCATGCCTCATTCCTCGGGGGTGGGACCAGCACCTCGACCCCCGTGGTCGAGGCCACGACAACTTTTGAGGCGCGCCCGACAAAGAGCCCGTTCTCGACGGCGCCGACGGTTGTCGCGATGCGTTTTTCGAGTGCGCCCGGGTCGGCGATCGCGCCAAACCGGCAGTCGAGGATGAAATGACCCTCGTCGGTGACAAAGGGTTGCTCGCCGCCACCGTATCGCCGCTCGGCGGTGCAGCCTAATGCCGCCAGGTAGGTGGCCGTTGCCTGCCAGCCGAACCGGGTGACCTCGACCGGCACCGGGGTGTGCTCGCCCAGCCGGTCGACCAGCTTTTCCTGGTCGACGACAATGACGAGGCGGCGGCTGGCCGCGGCGACGATCTTTTCGCGCAGCAAGGCCCCGCCCAAGCCTTTGATCAGGTGCAAGGTCCCGAGCTCGACCTCGTCGGCGCCGTCGATTGTCATGTCGAGCTGTTGATAATCGGCAAAGGTCGCGATCGCGATGCCGAGCCCACGCGCCTGCGCCGCCGTCCGCTCCGAGCTCGGGATGCCGACAATGCGCAGCCCATCCCTGACGCGCGCCGCCAAACCATCGACGACAAAGGCGGCGGTCGACCCGGTGCCGAGGCCGAGAACCATGCCGTCCTCGACCTCCTCGATCGCGCGCAATGCCGCCGCGCGCTTCAGCTCGTCACGCTCGGAGGTCATCGGGCGGAATATGCCGCTTCGTCGACGAACCAGACGAGCTCGCCGACCGGCCGGACCCGCGCCGCGGGCAGCTCGCGGTCGCCGGCCATCACCCGCGCCAGCGGCTCGCGCTTGTCGGCGCCGGCGACCAGAAATGCCGTGTGCCGGCTGCTGTCGAGGACCGGATAGGTCAGGGTGATTCGCTCCTCAGGCTTGGCGCCGACCACCTCGGTGACCCAGCGCTGCCGCTCGTCGAGCACCTTGGTTCCGGGAAACAACGAGGCGGTGTGGCCGTCGGGGCCGAGGCCGAGCAATTCGACGTCGAACAACGGGCGCGCCGGGTCGAGGGTTTCGGCGCCGTAATAGTCTTTGAGGGTGCGTTCATAGGCGCGGGCGGCGGCGGCGGGATCGCCCTCGGTCTCGACCGGGTGAATATTCGCGGCCGGCACCGGCGCGCGCGCCAGCAGCGCCTCGCGCACCATGCGGTAGTTGCTGTCGGGATGGTCCGGCGGGACAAAGCGCTCGTCGCCCCAAAACCAATGAATGCGGTCCCATGGCATCGCCTGGCGAAACGGCGGCTCAGCCAAGAGCTGGTAGAGGCGGCGCGGGGTCGACCCGCCCGACAGGCTGATCGAAAAACGGCCCACACTCGTGGCGGCGAGGTCGGCGATCCAGCGCGCGCCCCGCTGCGCGAGATCCTCGGGATCCTTTACGTTTTCGACGCGGGTTCGAGTCGGCATCCCCACCCTCTTTCTAAGATCGGCTCGGGGCCGAGTTGCGGATGGCGGCGATGGCGGCGGCGTAATCGGGTGCGTGGAACACCGCCGAGCCGGCGACGATCGCATTGGCGCCGGCCTCGACCACACGCCACGCATTCTCGCCGGAGAGCCCGCCATCCACTTCGATGACCGGGTCGAACCCGCGCTCGTCACAGAGCCGCCGCAACTCGGCAATCTTGGGCAGCATTTCCGGCAGGAATTTCTGCCCGCCAAAACCGGGGTTGACGGTCATGATCAAAACGACGCCGCATAGGTGCAGCACATATTCGATCTGCGACAACGGGGTTGCCGGGTTGAGCACGACGCCCGCGACTTTGCCGAGATCGCGGATGTGCGACAATGTACGGTGCAGGTGGATCGTGGCGCTGGGCTCGCAATGGACGAGCAGGTGGTCGGCGCCGGATTTGGCAAAATCGTCGAGGTAGTGCTCGGGTTCGACAATCATCAGGTGAACATCGACCGGCTTCCTCGTCGCCCGCCGCACCGCTTCGACGACCACCGGGCCGATCGTGATGTTCGGCACAAAGCGGCCGTCCATCACATCGACATGGATCCAGTCGGCGCCGGCATGGTCGGCGGCGCGCACCTCGTCGGCAAGCCGGCCGAAATCAGCCGACAATATCGACGGCGCGACGATGACGGGGCGGGGCATCGCGACAGGCCGCAGCTAAGGGGCCAAGGGCCGCCATTGCCGGCCGCTGCGCCACAGCAGATTGTCGGCCCCGTCGGGACCGGGGCTGCCGGCCGGGTAGAGTTCGAGCGGCACCGTCTTGTCGTCGGCCCATAAATCGATAATCGGCTGCACCACGGCCCAGCCGGCCTCGACGCCGTCGGCTCTGTTGAACAGGGTCGCCTCGCCGATCATGCAGTCATAGACCAGCGTCTCATAGCCGGTGCTGGGCTCGGTGTTGAAATAATCCTTGTAGCGGAAATCCATCCGGACCTTGCCGAGCTCGATGCGCGGACCCGGTTTCTTCGCCC
>DATMLF010000022.1:0-21165 GCA_035570595.1 Allostellaceae bacterium | reverse complement strand
TGCCGGTGCTGGTCTCGGTGTCGCGCAAATCGTTTTTGCGCGCGCTCGCCCGGCGCTCGACCGCCGCCGAGCTTGGCGCGGCGACCCTGGCCGCCGAGCTTTATGCCGCCGAGCAGGGCGCCGACTACATCCGGACCCATGACCCGGGCGCGCTCGCCGACGGCCTTAGCATCGCCGCGGCGCTGCGCGCGGCGGCGGCCGGGTAACGCCGCGACCGGCGGCCGGCGATAGTCTTTCGGCGTGCGAATGGCGCATACTGGGAGCGACAGTCCGCCGCCCGGGAGGAGACCCTGATGCTGCCGCCGCCCCGATTTCATCACCTGCATTTAAATTCGCTCGATCCTGACCGTGCGATCGAGTTTTACACGCGCCAGTTTCCGACGACCGCGAAGGGCAGCTGGGGCGGCTTTGCTGCGCTTCAATCCCCCAATGACGTGTTGGTGCTGTTCACCAAGGTCGACGAGCCGCCCCCGACCGAGCCGCAGAGCGCCATCTGGCACTTCGGCTGGCACGTAACCGATGCCCGCCAGTGCCTCGAAACCTACAGAAGCCGGGGCGAGGTGGAATTGCTGCCGCTTTACACGACCGACGAGGGCGGCTCGGTGCTGATCTCGAGCGACACCTGGCCGAGTGTCGGCGGGGTTTTGGGGCTGACCTGCACGCAGATCGCCGAGGCCAAGGCGAACGCCGTCAAGCCGGCGGGCGGCGGCGGGTTTGCCTATATGCGCGGCCCCGACGAGGCGCTTGTCGAATATGCCGGCAACCACCCCGAGGAGCGCTTCAACCACGTGCACCTTTACCAGGAGGACCCGATCGCGGCGTTCGAATGGTACCAGAAGCACCTGAACGCGCCGATGCGGCCGGGCTACACGCCGGCGCCGGTGACCGGGCCGGACGGCAAGCCCGCCCGCGGCCCCGACCGCACCTGGCCGGCGCTGAACCGCGAAGGCATGTTCCGCGCGCCGCGCGCCGGCGTCGAATTCGGCGACGTGTCGATGATGTGGTACGCGAACCAGGGGGAGGCGCCGCTCGCCCCGTCGCGCGGGCAATTGCAGGACCACATCGCGCTCGCGGTCGCCGACCTCGACGCGTGGGCCGACAAGCTCGACAGCGAGGGTGTCAGAATCCTCGACCCGATCTACCCGCTGGGGCCGACCCGTGCCCTGATGATCGAGGGCCCAAGCCGTGAGGCGATCGAGCTCGTCGAGGTCAGATAACGGCGTTCGCGCCACGCAAGTTACGCGTGACATGAGATGCGGTGTCTCGGTCACCACCGTTTTGCGCGAGCTTGTCCCGCGTATCCACGTCTGCCTCTCGGGCGCGCGAAGGCGCGGGTGCCCGCATCATGTCCGGGCAAGGCGGATTACGGGTTGTAAAGCGGACGGCGCTCAGTCGGGCAGCGCCGAAACGAGGTAGAGGGTCTGCAAGGTTTTGCTCGGCTTGGTGTCGCTGCCGAAGGTATGGGTGAAGATCGCGGCGATCTGGCCCGAGCGGTAGATCGTGCTGAGCGCCCGGTCGACCGCCAGCCGGAAATCCTCGTCGCCGTGCGGCAATGCCAGCGCGTAGGGCTCGACCGTCAGGTAGTTGTCGGCGAGCAGCAATTTGCCGGGGTCGTTGCTCTGCTGGGCGAGAAACATCAGGATGCCGCGGTCGGCGAAATAAGCCGAGATCTTGCCGTCGTCGAGCATCGCGAGGCCGGCGTCGTGGGTGTCCGCCGGAATCACGTCGGCGGTGATGCCGGCGTCCTTTAGCGAGGCGCGCAGCTCGTCCTCGGTCGTGGTGCCGGCGAGCACGCCGATCTTGTGGCCGCCGAGTGCGGTCAGGCTCTTTGGCCCGTTGTCGCGGATCAACAGGCCGGCGCCGTCGACAAAGGTCGGGATCGAAAAATCGACCTGTGCGCGGCGTGACAAGGTCTGGGTCGTCGGCTCGCACAACAGGTCGGCCTTGCTCTGGGTGATCGCGTCGAAGCGGTCGGCGGCGGTGACCTTGACATAGTCGATCTTGAGCGGCGGCAGGCCCAATTGCTGCGCCAGGTTTTTTGCTACGGCGCGGCACAGGTCGAGCATAAAGCCGGCCGGCTCGGCGGTCTTTCCTTTATACGAAAAGGGCGGTGCGTCGTCGCGATAGGCGATGCGAAGCGTCTTGTCCCGGCTGATGTGATCCAAGGTCGCGCCCGCGGCCGCACCCGTCGCGGCGAGCACGAGCGCCGCGGCCACCGCCAGCGCAAGCTGTCCTCGCGCAATTATCTGCATCGCCCCGTCTCCCGTTTTCGGCATCGCCGCGAGCCGCTCGGCCAACCGCCCGCGCCGGTTCCGCCGCGTCACCTGTTCCGCCCGTTTTATCAGGTGGAGATAACGTGTGGGCAACTTCCTTTGACCCGATCTCACCCGGCCGGCGAAAACCGGTGCCCGCGAGAATCCCCCGCGAGAATACGATGCCGCGCGCGCGGCACGCGTCGTTTAATTATCGAAAGCTTGGGCTAGGGCGTGTCGTCAATCCGGCAGACGCCGCGTCGGAAGCCTTAGCCAAATCCATGCCCGCACCGGCAAAGCCTCCCTGGCAGCGAACAGGGGGCGCAGGGTCTCGTTCAGCGATCAAGCCGGGGCACGCTTCGGTTGAAAATGCCAACAGCTCACGCCAGGGCCAATCAAAACTCGCGATTAGGATTACAGCCTCCTTCGACGAAAAATGGATAAGACGCGTTAAATTCCTCCCGCTGCTCCCGTTTAACCTTGCAAGACGTGCACTCGGAAACGAATGCTTTCGCTGCCGGGTGCTTTGCGCGGTCTCACGTCGCGATGTCGCGAATTCCCGGCTAACGGCGGCCCTGAAGCAGCATTGCCGCGACAAAGCCGAGACCAAAGGCGCCAACCAGCCCCATCAGCCGCTGGTTGGAAAACTGGTCGGACACGCTCTGGACCAATCCTCGGCCGGTCGACAGCGCGCGATCGGCGGCGCGGTTTTCCCGCCGCCTTGGCGGGGACCCGGGGTCGGCATAGGCGTCCCCCGTGCGCTCGCCGACAGCGGCCGCGGTCTTTTCCGGCATGCTCGCCTCGGGCCCGGGGGCCGGGGCATTGCGCCGTGCAGCCTCTTCGGCCGACATATGCTCTTTCTGCATGACGCTCTCTGGCGGCGGCGTCGCATGCGTCTGGCCCACGGCTTCGTCGGCGATCGTGTCCGGGTCGGGATGGCTTTGCATCGCAGTCTCCATTAGACGGGCTCAGTCATCGAACGCGCGACATCGTCCAAGGGTCCCAAATTTTAGGCCGCGCCGCGCCGCCGGTGCGCCGCCTCACGGCGCCCCATGCGTCGGGTCGGCGCGTCCGGGCCCGCGAGCGGCGGTGCGGCGGTCCGGCCAAGGTTGACCGAGGCGGCTCGATCGGGATCAATGTCGGCCAGGCGAGGGTGCGCCGAGGTTGGCGCGACCTTCGCAAGCCCCGTTCCTCCGGTCGTGCGCCGGACGAGCACCGAGGAGAATGGATCATGCCGCGTCTTAAATTCGGCGCCTTTCTTGCCCCGCATCATCCGGTCGGCGAGAACCCGATGCTGCAGTTCCGCCGCGACCTCGACCTCGTCGAGCATCTCGACCGGCTCGGCTACGACGAGTTCTGGTGCGGCGAGCACCATTCGAGCGGCTGGGAGATGATCGGCTCGCCCGAAATGTTCCTGGCCGCGGCCGGCGAGCGCTCCAAGCGCATCAGACTCGCGACCGGCGTCGTCTCGCTGCCCTATCACCACCCGTTCAACGTCGCCCAGCGCATGGTCCAGCTCGACTGGATGACCGGCGGGCGGGCGATCTTCGGGTCCGGCCCGGGGGCGCTCGCCTCGGACGCGCACACGCTCGCGATCGACCCGATGGTCCAGCGCGACCGCCAGGACGAGGCGATCGGCGTCATCCGGCGGCTGTTCAACGGCGAGCGGGTGACCGCGAAAAGCGACTGGTTCACGCTGCAGGACGCGGCCTTGCAGCTGTTGCCGCTGCAGGAGCAAATGCCGTTCGCGGTGGCCTCGCAGATCAGCCCGTCGGGGATGACCTTGGCCGGCAAGCATGGAATCGGCGTCATTTCGATCGGCTCGATGTCGAGCGAAGGCTTGAACGCGCTGGCGACGCAATGGGGCTTTGCCGAGGGCGCCGCCAAAAAGCACGGCACGACCGTCGACCGCAAAGACTGGCGGGTGCTGTTGAGCTGGCACATCGCCGAGACGCGTGAACAGGCGTGCGCCGAGGCCCGTGAGGGGCTGCTGCGCCACCACAACCAGTACATCGTCGGCACCTTGCAGCGGCCGGGTGCCACACCGTTCCGCGATCCCGACGAGGCAATCGAAAAGACCGCGTTTGGCGACGGCGCCGCCGCGACGATCGGAACCCCGGACGATTTGGCGGCGCGGATCAAGTCCGTCCTCGAGGTAAGCGGCGGCTTTGGCACCGTCGTCGGCTTTGTGCACGACTGGGCCAACCCGGAAAACACGATGCGCAGCTGGGACATGGTGGCGCGCTATGTCGTGCCGCAGGTCAACGGCTATCTCGCCAAGCTTCAGGAATCGCAGCATTTTGTCGCCACCAACCGCGGCGTATTCGACCGCGCCAAGGAGGCGATCATGGCCAAGATCAACGAGAACGACGCCGCGCGCGCCGCCCTCGCGGTGACCCGCGGGTCGCGCCTGGGTGCGGTGTCGGCGAGCAACCTGCCGGATCTCGAAGCGGCTCGCCGGGAAGCCGGCAGAGGCTGAGCACGGCGCCGCGGCCGCCGTCGAAACCTTAGGGCGGCGAGCGAAACTTACGACGAGCGACGGAGACTTTGGACGAGCGGCCCGCCGTCAGCTGAAAACCGCCGTGAAGTCGCAGGTGACGAGCGCGTTGCTCTCGGCGCCGAGCGCCAGCGTGTGGCGCGCCGGGCGGGCATTGGCGTCCGGGAACATCTTGACCCACTCGCCGTTAAGCGCGGCGCGGCCGGTCGCCGGGTCCTTCATGTAAAAGTTGACCTTTATGATGTCGTCGGGGCTGCCGCCGGCCGCCTCGACAGCGCTACGGATATGATGGAACAGGTTCGCGACCTGGCCTTCGAGATCGGATGGCAGGTCGCGGGTGCCGGGATCGACGCCGCTGATCACGCTCGTCATCATGATGTCGCCGATCCGGCTGGCGTTCGGGATCGGGTTCGAATGCGCAAAGCCTGGGAAATTGACGCTTTGACGCTGTGCCATCTAGTGATCCTCCCCGTTGCGCCGGCCTGGAGCTAAGCCGGCTGCTCGATCAAAGGTGAGTCGCCGGCCAGGGTCGTGCGGCGCACGTCGCGGACCTCGCGGTGGTCGAAGCGGCGGGCGCGGTGCATCGTCGTGCGGTTGTCCCACATGACAAGGTCGTTCGGCCGCCAGTGGTGCGAATAGACGAATTCGCGCTGCGTCGCGTGCTCGGTCAGATCGCGCAGGAACATCCGCGCCTCGGGGGTCGTCCAGCCGACGATCGCGCCGGCATGCGCCGCGAGAAACAGCGACTTGCGGCCGGTCGCGGGATGCCGGCGGACGAGCGGCTGGCGCACCGGTCGAAACGCCTCGATTTCCTCGGGGGTCAGTTGCGTGAAGCCGATCGCCTCGCGCGAATACACGAGCGAATGCTCGCAGACGAGATCCTCGAGCTCATCCCTGGTGCGCTCGTCGAGCGCGTCGTAGGCGGCGCGCATGTCGGCAAATTCGGTGTCGGCGCCCCAGGACGGGATGAGCCGGCCGGACAGCAGCGAATATTTCGCCGGGATCGGGCGGAACGAGCTGTCCGAATGCCACAGCCGGTCGGCGAGCTTGAAGAACCACACGCGGTCCTCGGCCGACATGATCGCGCCTGATTTGTCGAGGTTCGAGAAGTCGGCGATGCCGGGGCCGAGCCGATGGTCCTCGCGCCGCCGGACATGACCTGGCGTATTGTAGCCCTCGAGTTCGCCAAAGTGGCGGGTGAACGCGATCTGCTCGGCGTCGGTCAACGGCTGATCCGGAAAGACCACGACGGCGTATTCGTCCATGCCCGCCTCGATCGCCGCGACCTCGTCACGGTCGAGCGGCCGGCGGCAGTCCACCCCGGTCACTTCGCCGGCAAAGACCGGATGCAAAGAGCGGATCGACAGCGGCATCGGACAGGCTCCTCTTCGGTCAGCACAGGACTATCTGAACTGCGGCGTCAGCTTTTCGCAATGCCGTCGAAGCGAGCGCGGCACCTTTCGGGTGACGCGTGCTGCGGGGCCGACCTCGGCGGGACGCCATCGAGCACCGCCTCCTCGCGCAATCGTCAGGGCACAACCCACCGCCCGGAGCCGCCCGACACAGCAACATGGCGCGTGAAGCGGTCGGGCTTGCGCCGTTCCATTGCTCGGGTTACAGCTGATCCGTGCAATCTGGGAGCGCTTCGATGGCAAGCTCAATCTCCGAGGTACCGGCGGCGCCGGCCGAGGCGGTCAGCCCGTCCGGCATCAACCATCTCGTGCTGAACGTCCGCGACATCGACGAGTCGCACAAATTCTGGACCGAGATCGTCGGCTTCAAGCAGGTCGGCGAACTGCACCCGAAACCGGGTCGCCCGACCCCGCCGAAAATGCGGTTCTACAGCGCCGTCAACAACGGCCAGCTGACCCACCACACGGTGGCGTTGGTGGAGAGCCCGAACCTGCCCGAGCCGGCGGAATGGGTGCTGTCGGACGGCCGGGTCGCGATCAACCACGTGGCATTGACGATGCCGAGCCGCGAAGCCTGGCAACAGCAGCTCGCGTTTCTGCAGAGCCGCGGGGTCAAGTTCAACTGGCGGGTCAACCACGGCGTGACGCACAGCGTCTACATCAACGACCCGAACGGGTACGGCGTCGAGTTCCTGTACGAGATGCCGCGCGAAATGTGGGAAAACGACATCGACGCCGGGATCAACTGGCTCGAAAACCTGCCGACCGAGGGGCCCGAGGCGCTCGTCGACCGCACCGACACACCGAGCTTTGGCACGCTGAGCTTTGGCGTCAAGGAGCCGGTTCCGGCTGAATAAACCCGGCCCGCCCTCCAACTCGCCGGCCCGGCCCCGCCGCCCGGTCGATCGTAACCGGGGCGAGCCGGACCGGCCCGCCTCGGTTAAGTAAACCGTGCCGCGCCCGGGCGTGTCGGGTGGCCGCGCCCCGGCTATTGCACCTTGAGCAGCTGCACGTCGAACATCAAGGTGGCGTTGGGCGGGATCACGCCGCCGGCGCCGCGCGCCCCATAGCCGAGCTCGGGCGGGATGATCAAGGTGCGCTCGCCGCCGACCTTCATACCGGCCACCCCCTCGTCCCAGCCGGCGATGACCTGATGCGCGCCCAGTGTAAACTCGAACGGCTGGCCGCGGTCGAGCGAGCTGTCGAACTTGGCGCCCTTGGCCCCGTCTTTGTAAAGCCAGCCCGTATAATGGACCGACACCTTGGCGCCCGGGGTGGCGGTGGCGCCGTCGCCCACCTTGTTGTCGGTGTATTTGAGACCATCGGGCATTTCGATCCCCTGGCTTGCGACCGCGACGGCAGCCCCGAAAAGCGTGCCGGCGGCGATCATGGCGAGCGCCACCGCGGCGCCGGCAGTGCGAAGCGGTATCATGAATCTCCGGCAGTCGACACTAGACATGCGTTCCCCCTCCAGTCGCAGCGGCTCTTTTAGATGTTTGCACGGCCGCTTCAAGCCGGCCGGCACTCCCGCGATTTTGTCTGGCAGAGGCATTGATGAACGAATTGCATGGAGCTGATGAAGCTGCTGCATGAATATTGCGCGGGACCATGATTTTATAGCGAAAATGTTGCTGGGTCGCACGGCGAGGCGTAGCATCCGTGCCGCAGCTTTCGAAGGCTGGAGAAGCGGGTCAGAGGCCCCGATGGGAGGGCCCGCGGCGAGGCCCCGGACTCGTGCGGAGCGGGGCAACGAGGAGAAATAACCATGGCGTATGATCTGCTGATCAAAAACGGGCGGGTCGTGGACGGCTCGGGCGAGCCGGCCTTTATGGCGGATGTCGCGGTGCAGGACGGCAAGATCGTCGGCGTCGGCAAATATCCGGGTGCGGCTGCCAAGCGCACGATCGACGCCGCGGGGCGGGTCGTGGCGCCGGGGTTCATCGACCATCATACCCATTTCGACCCGCAGGCGGTCTGGGACCCCTATTGCGGCTCGTGGGTGCACAACGGCCACACCACCGTCATTGTCGGCCAGTGCGGGCAGGTCATCGCCCCGGTGCGGCCGGGCGACAGCGAGTGGTATCTCGAATTCTTTTCCGACGCCGAACAGATCCCGCTCCCGGTGCTGAAGGCCGGGGTCGACGTGACCTGGGAATCAGTGGGCGACTATCTGAATGCGCTTGGCAAGAAGCGCGGCATCAATGTCGGCACCTTGGTCGGCCATTCCGGCATCCGCCGCTATGTGATGGGCGAGGCCTCGGGTGAGCGGGTAAAGGCTTCCCCCGAGGAAATGGCGGCGATGCAGCGGCTGATCCGCGAGGCGATGCACGACGGCGCGCTCGGCTTCTCGACCGCGCCGAAGGATCGCGGCGACCCGGCCGGGGTTGGCGACGACGACGAGCGGTGGGCGCTGGCGAGCGTGCTCGGCGATCTCGGCACCGGGGTGTTCCAGGTCGCCGGCGGTGCCCCCGGCGGCACCAAGCAGACCCGGCAGGTCGCCCGCGAACTCGCGGCGCGGACCGGGCGGCCCTCGATCTACAACTTGATGTCGGATCCGATCGGCAACCCCGATGAATGGGTTGAGCACCTGAAATGGCTCGAGGACGGGTTCAAGAGCGGTGCCCGATGCTACGGCTCGTGCCTGTCAACCGTCGCTGGCGCGATCTTTGATCTGCAGCGCGGTCTCAACGTCCCGCAGGACGAGGACATCACTCATCCCGAGGGCTTCTTCCGCGGCATGCCGACCTGGGACAGGGTCATGGCCATGCCCTATCAGGATCGCATGCGCGCCTTCCGCGACCCCGAACTGCGCAAGGCGCTGTCGGCCGAAGCGGTCGAGGGTACGGTTGAGCAACAAGGCGGCATGACGGATCGGCGCGGCCGCGCCCGCGGCCTGTTCAACCGGCGCTGGGACCTCGTCGAGGTCTTTATGACGACAAAGGGGCAGAACCGGCACCTCGAGGGCAAGAGCGTCGAGCAGATCGCCAAGGAGCAGAACAAGGGCATCATGGACGCCTTCCTCGATCTGTCGCTCGATGAGGATTTGCAGACCTGCTTCCAGGCGATCGACCGCAACCATGATCCGAAGACGCAGAAGCACATCCTCGGCTCGCAGTTTACCGTGATCGGCACCAGCGACGGCGGCGGCCGGCCGCACACCGCCGACCGGCATGAGACCAGCACGAATCTGCTGAGTCATTGGGTGCGCGAAGAGCAGGTGATGACCCTCGAAGAGGCCGTCTATCGGTTGACCGGCAAGACCGCGCTGATGCACGACATTACCGATCGCGGCTTCATCGCCGCCGGCAAGGTCGCCGACATCACGGTCTTCGATCCCAACACGATCGCGTCGAAGCCGCGCGAGCCGGTCGCCTCAATGCCGGCAGGCGGTGTGCAGGTCAGGCGCGACGCAGTCGGCATCGACTACGTCGTGGTCAACGGCAGCGTGCTGCTCGACAAGGGCGAATTGACGGACGCGTTGCCCGGCCAGATCGTCCGCGGCCCGCTCTACCAGGGCGCGCCGGCGTAACTCGACCACCGGTACCACCGTGCCTGCCCGGATCCGCTCCGGGCAGGCATGCGCCGTCAAAAAAATGCTTTTCACGCCCCGGTGGCCGGACATGATCCGGCCATCCACGTCTTCAGGCCAGCCGCCGCAAAGTCGTGGGTGGCCGGGACGAGCCCGGCCACGGGGTTTAGTGCATCTCGAGACAGGAGGGACGCCATGGCTGAAGGGGCAAAGCGCATCGAGCGGCTGACGCCGGAGTTCGACCGGATCATCGAGACCTCGCAGCCGATCCAGGAGCTTGCCGACGGTTTTGGCGGCCCGCAGGGGCCGGCCGAGGGGCCGCTGTGGTGGCACGAGGGTGGCCATCTCGTCTTCAGCGACATCCACAACAATCGCCGGATGAAATACGAGCCGGGCCGGGGCGTGTCGTTGCTCTTGGAGCCGACCAACCGCGCCAATGGGCTGACCCGCGATTTGCAAGGGCGGCTGGTCGCCTGCGAGCACGATTCGCGGCGCGTGACCCGCCAGGAGGCCGACGGCAGCATCACGGTCGTCGCCAACAGCTTTCAGGGCCGCCAGTTGAACCGGCCCAACGACGTCGTCGTCAAATCCGACGGCTGCATCTATTTCACCGACCCGTGGACCAGTCCCAACGCACCCAATCAATGGGACCTGACCTTTTCCGGCGTCTACCGGGTGACCCCCGATCTTGGGACCCTGAGCCTAATGGCAGACGATTTCATCGTGCCCAATGGCCTTGCCTTTTCGCCCGACGAGAGCGTGCTTTACGTCAACGACTCACGCCGCGGCCACATCCGGGCGTTCGAGGTGGCGCCCAACGGCACCCTGGCAAAGCACAGCGACCGCGTCTTCGCCGATCTGCGCGGCTCCGAGTCGGGCGTGCCCGACGGCATGAAGGTCGATGTCGAGGGCAACGTCTATTGCGGCGGAGCCGGCGGGCTATGGATCATCGACCGCGACGGCAAGAAACTCGGCCGCATCGTGCACGGCGCCCCGGCCACCACCAACCTCGCCTTTGGGGGCGCCGACTGGAAAACGCTCTATTTCACCAGCCGCAACCATCTCGGCGCCGTCAACGTCAAGATCGCCGGCGTCGCGGTTCCGGTCGGACGGAAATAACCAGTGCCGGTGCTTCGGCCGGGAAAGAAACGAACCGATATCTAATGTCCGATGATTGCCACTGGGCTAGCAAGCGGCTTCCGGCGCCGCCTCGCTAAGCGCCGAAACCAGGATATCGCGCTCAATCCGCAACCCCCTCGGCGCCGATTCGATCGGGAGTGGAGAAGGCAACTCACTTCCTGTTCCCTCGACCTCAAGCTCGTTGAAGCGACGAGCTTGGGGCATAACCGTGCTTTCGAGGCTGCCGATGAAGTCATTGTATTTGCGGACGCTTCCGGCCAAATTGTTACCCAGGCTGACAATGTGCCCGCCCATTACGGACAGGCGCTTGTAAAGGTCACGGCCGAGTTCGTGCACGCGCTTGGCGTTTTGCGCGACCTTTTCCTGACGCCAGCCATAGGCGACGGCCTTGGCGAGCGCTATCAGCGTCGCGGGCGTAACGATTAGAACACGCTGCGCCGCCGCAAACTCAAAGAGCTCCGGGTCACGCTCCGCCGCGGCCGCGTAGAAATTCTCACCCGGCACAAACATTACGACGTAGTCGGGCGTCTCGGTCAGGCCATCCCAATAGGATTTCCCGCTGAGCAGCCGCACCTGAGAGCGCAGCTGCTGCGCGTGCAGCTTCAGCTGGCGCTCCCGCTCGGCGTCGTCGACCGCATCCACCGCATCAAGGTAAGCTGCCATCGGGGCCTTCGCGTCGACGATGATGCTGCGGCCGCCCGGCAAGCGGATAACCACATCCGGCCGCGACAGCACACCTTCCCGCGAATAGCTATGTTCGGCGACGAAATCGCAATATGGACTGAGGCCGGCAAGGTCCAGGACGTTGCGCAGGGTATTTTCACCCCAGCGGCCGCGCGTTTTCGGCGCGGCGCGCAGCGCGTTCACCAGCCTGGATGTTTCGCCTCGAACGGCATTCTGCGCGTCCACAACGTTTCTGAGCTCGTTTGAGAGCGCCCCGTATGTTTCCGTTCCGGCCTCCTTGAGCTGGGCCACACTTGCTTGGCACGCCCCAAGCGCATCGCGAATCGGCGAAATCAGCGCTTCGACAGCGAGCTTTCGGGCATCAAGATCGGCCGCGGCTCCTTCCTTGTGCCTTTCGAGCACTTGGTTTGCAACTTGGAGGAAGGAAGCCTGGCTGTCGCGCAGGCTCTCACTCGAGATATTCTTCAGTTTCCTTTCTATTTCTCCATGAATCACGCTCAGCGCGTCTATTTTCTCCCGATGTCCGCGCTCTTGCTCCTCCAATTTCGCCGTGTAAGTCGCGAGGTCGGCGTTCGACGCCATCAGCTGACGGCGCAGAGCCTCGCATTCCGCTTCGAGGCCACCGACCCGCGATGCCGCGGTTTCGGCGCGTGCTCGCGCGTTGGCATCGGTCTCCGCCTGGGTGCGCCAGAGATTCGCTTCGTGCCGTGCTGCTTTGAGATCGTCTTCGATCCTGGCGACATGCTCGCGCAGCAGAGTGGCTTCGGTGGCCGCCGCACGCAGTTTGGCGACGGCGACGAGCCAGGCCGCTCCAGCGCCCGCCCCGATCGCCATAACCGCTAAGAACAGGAACCAGATATCCATTTCCGCCCGCTCGCACGCGCTTGACGCGAAAAGCGAACATACCTGGAACAGCGTCGGATGTCAATTCGGAGTTCTTCTAATGTTCGCGGTATGTAGCCCGAAAACGGAAATTCGGCGCGTGCAGCGACACCTGGCGGCAATGCCGTGGGGTTGGGCCACCGGGCCGCAGAGTGAGTGGCGGGGTGCGGGTTGGAAGGCCCGCGGCGGGTGCGCTGAGGCGGCTGACCCGAGGAGCGAGCGCCGGACGCTGAACCAAAAACCGAGCCGCGCTATTTAGCGACCATCACGTCCGACGCCTTGATCACGGCGTAGGCCTCGTCGCCGGTCTTGAGGCCGAGATCGTCGACCGCCTCGTTGGTGATCGACGAGGTGACGACCACGCCGCCGCCGATGTCGATGCGGACATGCGCCGTCGTCTGGCCTTTGGTCACCGCGACGATCCTGCCTTTGAGCTGATTGCGGGCGCTGAGCTTCATTCCATCCTCGCCGGGAAAAATCGACCGCCGCCCGGCGTCACGGCCACAACAACCGCTCGCCCGCCCCGGCCGATCGACCTATCCTATCGGATATCGCGTTGTCAGCGGCAACCGTTCGATGAGGACGACGACATGAACAAAGAAGCCAACCCGACGATCCTCGGCGACACAATCGCAACGGTCGGCGCGATCCTCGGCGCGGAGCTCGGCGAGATCAGGGTCGAGCGGGCGGTCGTCGGGCTGTTCTTTACCGGGGTCAAGCTGACGAACGGCGTCGCCGGCGCCTGTGCGACCCCGATCAAGACGATCCCCGAGGCGGTGTGCTGCCCGAGCTCGGCGATGGCGATGCCGTTTCCCGGCAAATTGCGCGGCCGTGCCGCGGCCGACCTGGCGCGCGAGGCGCTCGCCGGCAACGGCATCCGGCGCGCCCTCGGGATTGCCGCGCTGAACGCGCTCGCGGAGTGCTGCTGGGCACGCCGGCCGTACCGCCAAACCGAGCTTCGCCTCGGGGTCGACGCCTTCGACGCGACGGAGATTCGCCCCGGCGACCGGGTTGTCGTGGTCGGAGCGTTCGTGCCGTTCCTCAAGGAGCTGAAACGCCGCGCCCAGTCCTTTCTAGTGCTGGAGCAGGATCCGACGACGCTCAAGCCGGACGAGCTGCCGTTCTTCCGCCCGGCAAAAGACGCCGCCCAAGTCATCCCGCAAGCCGACGTCGTGCTGATCACCGGCTCGACCCTGGTCAACGCGACGCTCGAAGAGCTGTTGGCGCTGGCGCGGCCCGAGGCGCGGGTCACGGTCGTCGGCCCGACCGTGGGCATGCTGCCCGACGCCTTCCTGGCGCGCGGCGCCGACGTGCTCGGTTGCGTGCGGATCACCGAGCCCGACGCGTTTCTCGACCTGCTGGCCGAAGGCGGCTCGGGCTACCACTTCTTTGGCCGCTCGGCGCAGAAGATCGTGCTCGCCCGCCGGCCCGAAAAATCCGCGGCGCGGGCCGCCTGACGCCGCCGCACACGCCGCACCGTCGGGCGACGCCCGCCGTCAGCTGACGCTTAACGTCAGCCGGCGGGTTTTTTTGCCCGCCGAGGTCGCCGGCTCGCCGGATCTTGCCGGTTCCGCCAACGCCGCCGCAAGCGCTTCGAGATGGGCCGCACCCGCGCTCTGCGAGGCGCTTTCGACGGCGCGATAGTGCTCCACCACCGCGTGGCCGAACTCGGTCAACGACGCGCCGCCGCCGTGCTGGCCGCCGGCCTGCGAGGCGACCACCGGGGCGCGAAAGCAGCGGTTCAGATTGTCCACCAAGACCCAGGCGCGCCGATAGGACATGCCCATCTGCCGCCCCGCCGCCGAAATCGAGCCGTGCTTGTCGATCAATTCCAACAGCTTGACCTTGCCGGGGCCGATAGCGCGGCGCTGGTCGAAATCGATGCGCAGCGTCAGCCTCGCCATAGCTCGCACCCCGGTGGGATCGGCGGCGTTTCCGGCAAAGCCGGTGCCGCTCATGTGTCGGACGCTCTCTTGATCCAAACCGCCTTGACGTTCAAGTCCTCTTCCGCCTGCGGTATACGCGACATCACGACCGTAGCCGCTCATCCGGCAGCCGCCGAACGGCGCCGCCGGGCCGGGTCAGCCGCCGAGGCGGGCGCGCAGCCGCGCCGCGATCGCGGCGATGCGGGCGGGTTCGGCGGTTGCGGCCGCGATTCGCTCGCGATCCCAGTTCATCAGCAGATTGTCCCCGGCTCGGCGCGGCAATACGTGAAGGTGAACATGCGGCACGGTTTGTCCGGCGAGCGCGCCATTCGCCTGCAGCAGGCTGAGCCCGCCCGGCCGCAAGACCTCCTCGACCGCCCGCGCCACGGCCACGGCGGCCGCCGCCACCGCCCCGAACAGCACCGGCGGCATCTCGAGCACGGTCGCGAAATGCGCCTTTGGTATGACGAGGCAATGCCCGTCATTCGCCGGGCGGATGTCCATGAAGGCGAGCGTCAGCTCGTCGCGCCGGATCTCCTCGCACGGGCTCCTTCCCGATACGATCCGGCAAAAGACGCAGTCCGCAGCACGCATCGCCGTCCTTTCGATCGGCGGCTTACGCGGTCGGGCCCGCCCGGTCGACCTCGCGCTCAAAGACCACCGCGGCGCGATAGATCGTCTCCTCCTCGACCAGCCCGACGCGCAGCCCCGCCGCACCCTTGGGAGTAAACGATGGCGGGAGCGCTGGACAAGGTTGCGGCGGCGGAGTCACTCTCGGCGGATGGACAAGCGAGCATTGAGCGTGCGCGCGATCCTCGCCGGCGAGGCGCCGCCGGACGCGCCGGTCACGGTCAAGGGCTGGGTGCGCACCCGGCGCGACTCGAAAGCGGGAATCTCGTTTCTGCACGTCTCGGACGGGTCGTCGTTCCACCCGGTCCAGGTCGTGGCGCCCAACACCCTCTCCAACTACGCGCCAGAGGTCTTGCGGCTGACC
This sequence comes from Allostellaceae bacterium, assembly GCA_035570595.1. GTDB lineage: Bacteria > Pseudomonadota > Alphaproteobacteria > ATCC43930 > CGMCC-115725 > AP-15. The sequence continues at coordinate 5,850 of DATMLF010000022.1, read as the reverse complement.
GCCGGCTGCGCGGTCGAGGCGACCGGGGTGGTCGTGCCGTCGCCGGCGAAGGGGCAGCCCTTTGAGATGCAGGCGAGTGGTGTCACTCCGGTCGGCTGGGTCGACGACCCCGACACCTACCCGATCCAGCCCAAGCCGCACACCCTGGAGTTTCTACGCGAGGTGGCGCATCTGCGCCCGCGCACCAACGTGATCGGCGCGGCGACAAGGGTGCGGCACGCGCTCGCCAAGGCGATCCACCGCTTTTTCGACGAGAACGGCTTTTTCTGGGTCAACACGCCGATCATCACCGCGTCCGACGCCGAGGGGGCGGGGGCCTTGTTCCGGGTGTCGACCCTCGACCTTGCCAACCTGCCGCACACCGCCGACGGCGGGGTCGACTTTGCCCAGGATTTTTTTGGCCGCGAGACATTTCTGACGGTGTCCGGGCAGCTCAATGTCGAGGCGTATTGCCTGGCGCTGACCAAGGTCTACACGTTCGGGCCGACCTTTCGCGCCGAGAACTCGAATACCAGCCGCCACCTCGCGGAGTTCTGGATGATCGAGCCCGAGATCGCGTTTGCCGACCTCGCCGACGATGCGAGCCTGGCGGAAGGGTTGCTGAAGCATACCCTTGCGGCGTTGCTGAACGAACGAGAGGCGGACCTGGCGTTTTTCGACCAGCGGATCGAGAAGGGGCTGGTGGCGAAACTCGAGGGGATCGTCGGCTCGGAATTCGTGCGTATGGATTACGGCGAGGCGGTCGGGGTGCTGGAGCGGGCAAAAGGCCACAAATTCGAATTCCCGGTCGAATGGGGTGTGGATCTGCAGTCGGAGCATGAGCGCTACCTGACCGAGCAGCACGCGAAAAAACCGGTCATCGTCATGAACTACCCGAAGGACATCAAGGCGTTCTACATGCGAGTGAACGACGACGGGCGGACGGTGGCGGCGATGGACGTGCTGGCGCCGGGGATAGGCGAGATCGTCGGCGGCAGCCAGCGCGAGGAGCGGCTCGACGTGCTCGACGCGCGCATGGCCGAGTGCGGGGTCGACCGCGAGCACTACGGCTGGTACCGCGACCTCAGACGCTACGGCACGGTGCCGCACGCCGGCTTCGGCCTCGGCTTCGAGCGCACCCTCGCCTACGTGACCGGCCTCGCCAATGTGCGCGACGCAATCCCGTTCCCCCGCACCCCGGGAAACGCGCGGTATTGAGACGCCCTCAGCAGCGCGGCCGGACACCGACATCTACGTCGGCGCGGCACTCGACCGCCCACCCAGGATCTCAGCCTCTTTTTTCGCGCGCCTGGTTGAGTTCTTAGTCGGCAACAGATGACTGGACGTTATGTCCCGGCGCTGAGATCGGCGGCCCACCCTTTCGTGCGGTGGAGAAGGCGAGGGTTGCTCGGACGGGCCGAGCCGAGCTTGGCGCACGCAGGGCGGGCCATGGGGAGTCTCGCGAGGCCGTTGTCGCGTTCAACCTATCGAAGACCAAGCATGCGGTAGCGATTGCCGATGGCGGGCGCGCCAGCGAGGTGCGGTTTCTCGGCGACGGTGGTGGACCGGCTGATCCGCAAGCTGGCTGGCCGCCAGGGCAAGCTGCATTTCTGCCGCGCGGCGACCGACCGGGTACGGGCGGTATCGCCAGGTCGAGGCTCTCGGCTCTGTGTTCCCGCTTTCGCGCGTTGCTGTCCGGAATTTTGCAGGGGGTTTGTCCGCCGTGCACCACCTCTCCGCAGAAAAATCCCGGACAGCAATGCGCTTCTGCGGGGACGACGATGACTTGCCGAACTATAGGACTTCATCGCGGGTCGGATGCTCAGGCCAGCGCCGCGCGCACCGCGGCCAGCCGCTCGAGCGAGCCCAGGACCTTCGGCTGATCGTTGGTCAGATGGCGCACGAGGATGTCGGTGTAGCCGATTTCCCCAAAGCTGCGAAACTCGTCCGCCACATCGTCGACCGAGCCCGCGACCAGGGCCTCCGCCGGAATGCCGCGATAGCCGCGGCTCAGCGCATGCTGCTTCACCGCCTGCGCCTCGGACGACGCCTCGCCGACGTAAATGTCGCGCCGCAAGACGACGGCGCCCGGCGGCCTGCCGTAAGCGGCGCAGCGCTCGCGATAGAGATCGGCCTGCGCGCGAGCCTCCTCGCGGTTCAGGCCGGGGCTCGCGATCCAGCCCTTCGCCAGTCGTGCCGCGCGGTCGATCGCCGGCGCCGCACTGGCGCCGATCCAGACCGCGACGGGCTCCGCCGGGCGCAGCGCCAGGCTCGCTTGCGCGACCTGGAAGCGGCGGGACGAACTCACCGTCTCGCCCTCCAACAGGCGCCGGACAATGTCGAGAGCTTCCTCGAACGCCGAAGGGCGCGTCCTGATGTTGACGCCCATTGTGGCGAACCGGGCCTCGCCCCAGCCGAGGCCGCATTGCATGATGAACGGGCCTTGCGCGATCGCGGCCAAGGTGCCGATCTGCTCGGCCACCAGCACCGGGTGCCACAACGGGAGCAGGAACAGGCACCCGGAGGGGCCCTCGCCCCACTCCGCGAGCAGCCGCCCGAGCATCGGCGTGTTCTGGTAATAGGGTGTCGGCGACACGTGCTGATCGCCGACAAACAGCGAGTCGAGCGCGGCGCGGTGCGCCGCCGCGGCGCGCTCGATCATCCACCGCGCGCCCTGGCGCGGGTCTCTCGCGTCCGGGTGATTGCTCGTCAGCGAGATCCCAACCCTCATCACGTCACCCGAACTCTGATCGCGTCACTTGGCGCCGGCTCAGGTTTTGATCAGACCCAAGCCCGGCCCCAAAGCCAAGGAGAGATTGCTCCTCGGTCAGCGAAATGGTGACTCGAAGCTGAAGTCGCCAAGTGATCCCAACCTAAGATGTACTGTGGGCGGCGGCCCGCTCACGCGTCCGGCAGTGTGAAGACCGCGCAGGGTGCTGCGATGCCGCGCAGCGCGTGTTCGCCCAGCGGCACCAGCGGCGTGGCGACCTCGGCGGCGACCGCGCCCGAGATCAGCACCGACCGGCCAAGCGGCCGGCACAGCCCCTCCAGCCGGCTCACCAAATTGATCGCAGGGCCGATGGCGGTGAAGTCCAGCCGGTCGGCCGCGCCGATGTTGCCCCACAATATCTCGCCGAGGTGGAGCGCCGCGCCAAACGGCAGCGCCGGCAGCCCCTGCGTCTGCCGCACCATATCGAGATAGGCCATGCCGGCGCGGGCGGCGACGACCGCGCGCAGCGCCGCCTCGCAGGCCTCGGCCGGCGCGCCGCTGACCGGGAAGACCGCCAGAACGCCGTCGCCGATGAACTTCAGCACCTCGCCGCCGAACGCGTGCACCGCCCCCGCGACGCGCTCGAACCAGGCGTCGAGGGCGGCGAGCACCGCTGCGGGCTCGCTCGCCTCGGAGAGTGCCGTGAAGTCGCGCAGGTCGGCGGAGAGGAGTGCCGCGCGAATTGTCTCCCCGGCGCCGCGGCGCAGCGCGCCGGCCTGCACCCGGGCGGCACTGCGCCGGCCGAGATAAGCTTCGAGCAGCGCTGCCAGCGCCGCCCGCGCGGCGAGGGCGGCCAAGGGTGCCGCGGCAAAGCGCGCGGCCTCGCGCAGCCGGCCGGCCTCGGCGGAGCCGAACGGCCGGCTTCCGGCCCAGCCCAGCACCGGACGGTCCGGCCCCGGCTCCGCCAGCCCCGCGCCGACCGCGTCCTCGTGGACCGGGCCAAGCCCGGCCAGCCAGTCATGCCCGGCTTGGCTCGGCGGAGCTTGGCCGAGCGGACTGCCGGCGAAGCCCAGCGCCTCGATCACCGCCCCAGTCTCCGCGCGCCACAGCCAGGTTTGGCGGGCGATGATCGGATGCGGCACCGCCAAGGTCAGGGCGCCGCCGGCCAATGGCAGGCCGTCGGCCAATAGCCGGCCGCCGAGCGCGGCGAGGAACCGGTCGGGGCCGGGCGCAGCAGCGGCCTCGTCCACCAGCCAGGCGAGGGATCCACGCAAATCGATTGGCAGATGCATGCGGCGATCATGCCGCCACGGCCCCTCGCCTGTCATCCGCGCCGCGGCGATGGCGCTGCCGGCCCCGCCGGTCTATTCTCGGGGCAAGGCCCGACCTCGGCGCCGCTCCATCCTCCGCCGCGGGCGTGGCAGGCCATCGCCACCATGGGAAGACCGATGCAAGAGCCCCTTGTCGTCCGCCGCGAGACGCACATCCCGGCGCCGCCCGCCGCGGTGTTCGCCCTGCTGACCGATCCGGAGAAGATCCTGCGTTGGATGGGAACCGAGGCGCAGGTCGAGCCGCGGCCGGACGGGCTCTATCTCGTCAATGTCACCGGGGCGCGCTGCGCCCGCGGCTCGTTCCGCGAGGTCGTGCCGGTGCATCGCCTGGCCTACAGCTTCGGCTGGGACGGCAGCGAGGCGGTGCCGCCAGGGTCGAGCCTGGTCGAGATCGACCTGATCGAGCGGCCGGATGGAACCTTGCTGCGGCTGACCCACACCGGCCTCCCCAATGCCGAGGAATGTGCCGGCCACGCCGAAGGCTGGGCCCATTACCTCGGCCGGCTGGCCGAGGCCGCAGCCGGGCGCGACCCGGGCCCGGACTTCTGGCACGGCCGCACCGGCGAGGAGTGACCGCCTTCCGCTTTCGCGGTCGCCGCACCTGAGCCGCCTGCATCTTTACAGCGAACGCCGGTTTGCAGAAGTCGAGCGCCGCGCGGTCGAGGACTGGGCCATGGCATCTAAGGCATGTCGGGCGGGGCGCGTTCCGGCGGCCGGTAAAAAGACCCCTTACGAGCGCACCGCCGGCAGCTTGGTCGGGTCGGCGGTATTGACGCAGGTCGGATGGCCAAAGCCGCTGGCGCTCTGGCTCAAGGTTCCGACCGGGTTCAACAAGCCCCCCTCGGCGGTCGGCTTGATGTCGAAGATGATGTTGTCGGGATGCGCGGCGTCGGCGCCCGGCACGACACCGAGGGTTCCCAGATGGTCGAGGTTCAACAGGTTGCGCACCCGCCACGCGACAAAATGGTCGGTGCAGGACTGGTCGCCGCTGACCCCGACCCCGCCGACCTTCTTGCCGCCGCTGGTGTACAGACCGAGCCCGCCGCCGAAGACGTTCACGCCGCCGACCCGCTGGCCGACCAGCGGATCTCGCGCGGTGCCGAACAACGCCGCGTTCCCCTGGTAGGCGATTTCCGGGTCAACCGGATTGCTGTGCTGCAAGCCGTAAAGGCTGCCGCCGGGCTGTACCGCCGAGTACAAATTCGCGGTCGACAGGGCGAGACCGGTGGGAAACAGGCTGGTTCCGGGCGTCGCCCCGTTGCTCAGGCTGAAGTCGTTCGCGGTGTTGGCCTTTTGCGCGGAGATGACCCGGCTGCCGAGCCACTGGTCGGTGTATCGCCGGCCGGAAAAAGCCACCGCGCAAACCGTGCCGTCATTGGTGACCAGTGTCGCCCACATGTTGAAGCCGAGCCCGCCGTTCCCGGACGCCGCGACCGCGGTTTGCAGAGCCGAGGTGAGCGCGGCCTGGCTCGGCATGCCGGCGCAGGACGTTGAATAACCGTCCGCCAGCGCCGCATTTGCCGACAGCGCGACACCAACGCCAATTGCAGCTGAAACGAGCCAATGCTGAGCTTTCATGTTCGTCCCTCATGTGCGCGAGGACGACCCGCCAATCCGCGGTCGCCCTTCATTGTTGAAGAATGTGCCGGGTTTGAAGAGCGCGCCGGATCGCTCCGCCGCCAAACCCCGGGCTATTCCGCGTGGAAGCAATAGGCGGCGAGCTTGTTGCCGTCGAGGTCGCGGACATAGCCGGCATAGGCGTCGGGCTTCCAGCCGCGCGGCCCGACCGCACCCTCGTCCTTGCCGCCGGCGGCGAGCGCCGCCTGGTGA
>DATMLF010000021.1:0-2518 GCA_035570595.1 Allostellaceae bacterium | reverse complement strand
CCGGGAAATTGGCGCCGTCGCGCTCGATCCCCGCATAGAGCTCGGGCATCTGGTAGAGCGCGAAATAGCCGCCGGCGTCGCTGACCGCGTGCGCCACCCGCGCGGCCTCCGCGGTAAAGCCGTACTGCCTGAAGCCGATCGCGATGATGCCGTTGTCGTGCGGCCACACCGACCCGTTCTGATAGGACATTGGATTATAGGACGGGTGATCGCGCGACAATGTCCGGATCCCCCAGCCGCTCCACATGTCGGGCCGCAGCAGCCGCTCGACGACGAGGCGCGCGCGCGCCTTCGGCACGATCCGGCTCCACAGGCAATGGCCCGGGTTCGAGGCCACGGTCAGCACCGGCTTTTTGTCGCCGTCGAGGCAATAGGCGTAGAACCCGCTGTCCTCGTCCCAGAACACGTCGTTGAACCGGGCGAACAAGGTTTTCGCCTTGGCGCGCAATTCCGCGGCCCTGTCGTCCTGCCCCAGCGCCGCGTAAATCTCGGCCATTCGGGTCCAGGCGTCGTAGACATAGCCTTGCAGCTCGCACAGCGCCTTCGGCCCCTTGACCAGGCTGCCGTCCGGATAGAGCACGGCGTCGCCGGCATCTTTCCAGCCCTGGTTTTCATAGCCCGCCGAGGAGCGCGTCTGGTATTCCTGAAACCCGTCGCCGTCGCGGTCGCCGTAACGGTCGATCCAGTCGAGGCAGCGCTCGGCGGTGCCGAGATGACGCTCGACCAGCTGCCGGTCGCCGGTGCAGCGCCAGGCGGTGTGCAGTGCGACCAGGTAGAGCGGCGTCGCATCGGCGGTGCCGTAATAGGGCGTGTGCGGGATCAGCTTGAAGTGCGCGAGCTCGCCGGTGCGCAGCTCGTGCATGATCTTGCCGGGTTCGGCGTCGCGGTAATCGTCCCACTCGGTGGCCTGGTACCGGCCGAGCACATCGAGCGCGCCGCGGACAAAATCGGGATAGATATGGGCGTTCTGCAATGCCGCGATCAGGCTGTCGCGGCCGAACAGCGCGACGAACCAAGGGATGCCCGCGGCCGGGGTGAATTCGAGATGGTGGGTGCCGTCGACCGGCAGCCGCAGCCCGGCCATGTCTTCGACCGCCTGGCGATAGAGGTTCTCGAACTCCTCGTTGCTCGACGCGAGCTTCAGCACGGCCGCTCGCCATTTTTCCAGCGGCTCGGCGAGCTGCGAGGTCGGCGCGTGGGCGATGCAGGCCTTGGGTGCGGTGTGGCGATGCTCGCCGGCGGTGACCGAATATTCGAGGCAGGTATGCCAAGTCTCGCCGGGCTCGATCGCGACCTCCAGGCTGATCCGGCCGTTAGCGTAGACGCAAGGGGATGTGTTGCGCTGCCGCGAGACGACGAGCTCGCGCACGAAGTCCCGGTCCCGGTATTCGGTCGTCAAGGTCGCCATGTCCTCGGCCCACACCGTGGTGATCCGGCCGCGCCGCACCAGATGCTCGCCCTTGATCTCGAGGATGTCGGCAAAATCGCAGCGGATCGCGATCTCGAGGTTGAATTTGACTGGTTTACGGCCGTGATTGGTCAGGTCGATGTCTTCGTGGATGCCGCCCTCGTCGATCGACCGTCCGAGTTGCAGTAGCAGGGTTCGCTCTGCGATGGTGCCGTCCTCGGTGACAATGCCGGGGTTGGTCATGAACACCTGCCCGGCGAAATAGGTAATCGCCCCCGAGTTAAGCAAGTCCCAGGAATAGCCGTTGGCATAGAGCGACCACGAGCTCATCACCCTCGTATCGCGGACAAAAAAACCGCACTTGCTCGGCCACGGGATCTGCCCGTCGGGGGCCGTCACCAGCAAGCTGTACCCCTGATTGATCGTCAGCAGGTTCGGACCGACTTTCAGCTTGAGCGACATTGGCGGGTTCCTAAGCACCTCACCGTGGCTGCGGCGGCGTCGGTCACGGCGACCTCGGTAGCCGTAAACACCCCGCCGCCCGATTCGGCCGCACCGGCGCGGCCGATCATCCTGTGAATCAGTCGGAAATCGCGAAATGCGCATGGGTCGGCTGCATCGCCCGGCCGTTGACCGGCAGCAGATCCTGCGGGCAGGCGGAAAAGGCGACGACGCAATCGATCTCGGCGCGCAGTGCCACATGGCTGCCGGGGGTGCTGACCGGCGGCCGCACCTCAACCCGGTTGCCGTCGACGACCGGGATGTTCATGAAGAGATTGAGCGGCGAGGGCGTGTGCGGCGCGGCGAGCCCGAGCGCGGCCAGAGCCGTGGCGAGGTTGTCGGCGCAATTGTCGTGATATTCGGTGCAGCCTAGCGTCTCGTAGCGCCAGCGGTCGCAGGCGGCAAAGAGGGTGTCGTGAATGCCGCCCGAATTGTCTTCGATCAGGGTCAGGATCGGCCGCCGCCGGTTGGTGACGAAGGTGTCGCCGACGGTTGGGATGATGCGGCCGATGGCGACGCGGCTGTGCTCCATCGACATGAATTCAGCCATATCGCCGGCGGCGAACGCCCAGGTGTCGACCACCTGCTGGCCGGCGGTGTTGACCACCT
>DATMLF010000020.1:0-35625 GCA_035570595.1 Allostellaceae bacterium | reverse complement strand
CAGGGTCATCACCGACGAGGCGAACTCGACCAGTTCGGGAACCCGGTGCTCCATGTCGTCGGTGTTGTAGTTGTGGCGCAGTTGGCCGTCGTTCCAAAAGCGCACGACCACGTCGTTGGGCTCGGGGATCTCGTCGGCGGTTGCGATGCACGGGCCGATCGGCGCGAACGTGTCGAACGACTTGCCGAGCCAGCTGCCGGCCTTCCAGGTGCGCCGCCCCTCGCCGCGCGCCGACACGTCGATCAACCCGGTGTAGCCGAAGACCGCGCTGCGCCAATTCGCCTGGCTCACTTTTTTGGCCGGCCCCTTGATGACCAGCGCCAACTCCGCCTCGTGCATGAAGATCCACGGCTCGGTCATTTCGGGCAATTGGATCGTGTCGTCGGGCCCGACCACCGCCTCGGGGTTTTTCAGGAACATGTTGAGCGGCCGCGCCTCGCGCTGAGCATGCTCCCAGTAATTGGCGATGCAGCACAGGATCTTGCCGGGCCGCGGCAATGGCGGGCGCAGCCGCACCCGGTCGAGCGGCGCCGCTTCACCCTCCGTCGCGAGCTTTTCGAGCGCCGGCCGCAGCCGGTCGAAGCCATCGATCAAATTCTGCATCGTGAGTTGTGGACTGTGGCCGCGCTCGACGATCCCGGCGAGGCCGACCACCCCGCGCTCGGTCAGCAATCCCGGCGCCGCCTCGCTGTGCCCGCCCGTCTCGTACATCACCAGCTTCATGCCCGCCTCCCAAACCTGCCGGCGATGGTAGCTGCCGCGCCTCGCGGCCGCCAGCCGAGTGTGATGTTTTCGGCGACCCAATACCGGCATTTTCCTTCAGAGCACACGACCGGCGCGCGCTACGATAACAGTGGCCGCAGCGTTGCCGCTTAATCCCCCGTTACCCCGCTTCCCCAGCACCGAAACACCGGCGGCAGAAGCCGGCGGGTCAGTCGTTCTCGCACCGGAGACAAATATGCCTTGGTTGTTCATTCTGTTCGCGGACGTGTTCGAAATGTCATGGCCCTTTCTTTTGAAGTCGGCGCGGGAATATTCGCGATGGTCGCCAATATGGGTCGCTCAGGTCGGCATCCCGATCATGTTTCTATTGGACGTGTCGGTTAAGCGGCTGCCGGCAGCAACGGTCTATGCGACTTTTGCCGGGATCGCGATGGCGGGAACCGCGGTCATTGGCATGGTGGTTTTCGGCGAAAGCATGAGTTTCGGTCGCGTAACCTCGCTGGCGCTGATCGTCGCCGGAGTAGTCGGTCTGAAAATCTTTTCCGGCGCGAATTGACCCGGCGAAGGCGGAGCGCCCTTTCGGGCCGTCGAAATTACGGCGCTCCTTGGATTCGGCGCATGGCAACCATCGCGATTCTCGGTTTGACAGAGTGCAAAGCCGGGGCGGACGCTGCGCTGATGGCGTTGAAAGGAAATGAGCGATGCAAATTCGCCGGATGGGGCCGCAAATCGGCGTCGAGGTGACCGGGGTCGACGTAAAGACGCTCGACGACAGGGGTTTTGCCCCGATCTACCCGGCCTGGCTCGACTGCAACGTCATGGTGGTGCGCGACCAGGATTTGACGATCCCGGATTTCCTGCGCTACAGCCGCCGCTTTGGCCCGGTGGTGCCGCATCCGTCGAAATCGACGCGCAACCCCGAGCATCCCGAGATCACGATGCTCGGCGTAAATAAGTTCGACGCCGACGGCAAGTTGCGCGACGAGATCTACCGCCGCGGCGCCGAGGGCTGGCACACCGACGGGGCCTACAACGAGGCGCCGTTCAAGGCAACCCAGCTCTATGCGCTGGCGGTGCCGAGCCGGGGCGGCAACACGCTGTTCGCCAACGGCTACGCCGCCTATGACGCGCTGCCGCAGCGGCTGAAGGACCGGCTCGACGGGGTGATCGGCGCCTTTTCCTATGGCGGGCGCCGCGGCAAGTCGCGCCTGCTGAACCCGGAGGACCAGGACTGGACCCCGGTCTACCACCCGGTCGTCCGCACCCATCCCGAAACCGGGCGCAAGTCGCTCTATTTCGACCCCGGCAAGATCGTCGGCTTTGTCGGGATCGACGACGCCGAAGGCGATGCGCTGATCGCCGAATTGAAGGAGCGCATGATCAGCCCCGACGCCGAATACCATCATGTCTGGCGCAAGGGCGACATCGTGATCTGGGACAACCGCTGCTCGTACCACAAGGCGGCTGGCGACTACCCGCCCGAGGAGGACCGCATCCACTGGCGGGTGTCGATCAACGATTTCGGGGTCGAAGCCCTGGCGGCGGAGTAGCGGCGATGACCATCGAAATCGTCCCGTTCGAGGCCGGGCTCGGCGCCGAAATCCGCGGCGTCGACATCCGCGAGCCGTTGTCCGCCGACGACCGCGACGCGATCCGCGGGGCCTGGCTCGAACACCTCGTGCTGCGCTTTCGCGGCCAGCCGATGACCGACGCGCAGCACATGGCGTTCACCCGCCAGTTCGGCGAGCTCGAATTCAACCCGGCCGCACTGATCGCCAGGCAATATGGCGTCGAGACCCAGACGGCCGGGCGGCGCCGCGAAATCCCGCCAGAAATCTCGGTGATCTCGAACATCGTCGAGGACGGCAAGGCGATCGGCGGGCTCGGCGACGGCGAGGCGTTCTGGCACACCGACAGCTCGTTCGTCGACGTGCCGCCGGCGGCGAGCCTGTTGCGTGCTTTGGAAGCCCCACCGCCGAGCGCCGGCGGGTCGACCTATTTTCTCAACATGTACGCGGCCTACGACACTCTGCCCGAGGAAACCAAACGCCGGGTCGACGGGCTGACGATGATCCACGCCGCGACGCATTCGAGCGGCGGCAAGGCGCATAAGGGGTTCGAAACCATCGCCGACGTGTCGCAGGTGCCCGGCGCGCGCCAGCCGGTGGTGCGCACCCATCCCGAAACGGGCAAGAAGGCGCTGTTTCTCGGCCGCCGCATCAACGCCTATGTCATGGGTCTGCCGATCGCGCAGAGCGAGGAATTGCTCGACCGGTTGTGGGACCACACCACCCAGGAAAAATTCACCTGGCGTCAGGGTTGGCGGGTCGGCGACCTCGTTTGGTGGGACAACCGCTGTGCGATGCATCGCCGCGACGCGTTTGACCCGTCGGCCCGCCGGCTGATGCACCGCACCCAGTTCAAGGGCACCCGCCCCGTTTGACCCGTAGAAAACCGGCGTCGCCGCCGCCAAATAGGGAAGGTACGGCGCTGCGGGGGTGCCGGCGCGCTGGACGAGGTCGGCACATCGGGCATGAGCGACGACGCTTCCTTTACTGGACGGGTGCGCCGCTATGCGCAGGTGTCGACCGCGATGGGCGGGCTTGCGGCACGGCTCGCGGGCGAACGCTATCTCGGCATATCGGTCAACCGCGAGCGCCACGCCGCCGACCTGAAGGCGGCGCTCGGCGGGATCAAAGGCCCGCTGATGAAGGTGGCGCAGCTGCTCGCCACGATCCCCGACGCGCTGCCGAAGGAATATGTGAACGAGCTGATCCAGCTCCAGGCGAACGCGCCGGCGATGGGGTGGCCGTTTGTCAAGCGGCGCATGATGGGCGAGCTCGGGCCCGGCTGGCAGAGCCGTTTCCGCGAGTTCGAGCGGGCCGCCGCGCGCGCGGCCTCGCTCGGCCAGGTGCACCGGGCGACAGCACTCGACGGCACCGCACTTGCGTGCAAATTGCAATACCCGGACATGGCCTCGGCGGTCGAGGCCGACCTCGCACAGCTGAAGCTCGCGATGGGGCTCTACGAGCGCTACGACCGCGCCGTCAGCACCGCCGAGATCCACGCCGAGATCGCGGAGCGGCTGCGCGAGGAGCTCGACTACGAGCGCGAGGCCGCGCACATGCGGCTTTACGGCCAGATCCTGGGTGGCGAGACCGGGGTCGCGGTGCCGTCCCCGATCCCCGAGCTGTCGACGAGGCGGCTTTTGACGATGACCTGGCTCGACGGGGCGCCGTTCCTGGAGGCGGCCAAGGCGCCGGTCGCGCGGCGCAACGCGGTCGCATTGCGCATGTTCCGCATCTGGTACGTGCCGTTCTACCGTTACGGCGTCATCCACGGCGACCCGCATCTCGGCAACTACACGGTGACGCCGGACGGGACCGTCAACCTCCTCGATTTCGGCTGCATCCGCGTGTTCCGCGCCTCGTTCGTGCGCGGCGTCATCGACCTCTACCACGCGCTCGAGCGCGGCGACCGCGACCTCGCGGTCAGCGCGTATCAGCGCTGGGGCTTTGGCAACCTGTCGAGCGACATGATCGACGTGCTGAACCGCTGGGCGCTTTACGTCTACGGCCCGTTGCTCGACGACCGTGCGCGGCGGATCCAGGAAAAGGGGAACGGCGCCGACGGTGCTGCGGTCGTTGAGAGCGTGCACAGCGACATCCGCCGGCTGGGCGGCGTGAAGCCGCCGCGCGAGTTCGTCTTTATGGACCGCGCCGCGGTCGGGCTCGGCTCGGTGTTCCTGCACCTCAAAGCCGAGGTCAACTGGCACCGGCTGTTCCACGAGCTGATCGAGGATTTCGACGAGGCCGCCCTCGCCCGACGCCAGCACGCCGCCCTCGAAGCGGCGGGCGTGCCACTGCCCCCCGAACCCGAGGGTTCGCTTTCGCCTCCCCGACGCGCCCGTAGGGCAGCAACCCCACGGCGCCCGCCGGGCAACCAGCCTGCGACCTGAACGCAGGGCCGGAATTTACGACGCCGCGGCGAGGCCTTGCGTGTCGCGGCGCAGGTCGGTGGTGTCGTTGCGGCCGGAGAGGAACGCCTTGATGTTGCGGGCGGCCTGGCGCAGCCGCTGGCGGTTCTCGACGAGGGCGATGCGCACAAAGCCTTCGCCGTACTCGCCAAAGCCGATGCCTGGCGACACCGCGACATTGGCGCGCTCGAGCAGCAGCTTGGAAAAAGCGAGGCTGCCGACCGCGCGGAACTGCGGCGGGATCGGGGCCCAGGCGAACATCGTCGCCTCCGGCTCGGGGATTTCCCAGCCCGCTTGGCGCAACCCGTCCACCATCACGTCGCGGCGCGCCTGGTAGCGCGCGCGGGTCTCGGCGATGCACTCCTGCGGGCCGTTCAAGGCCGCGGTCGCCGCCACCTGGATCGGCGTGAAGGCGCCGTAGTCGAGATAGGACTTGACCCGCGACAGGGCGGCGATCAGCCGCTCGTTGCCGACGGCGAAGCCGATGCGCCAGCCGGCCATCGAATAGGTCTTGCTGAGCGAGGTGAACTCGACCGCGATGTCGCGCGCCCCCGGCACTTCGAGGATCGACGGCGGCGGCTTGCCGTCGAAATAGATTTCGGCATATGCGAGGTCCGACAACACGACGATGTCGTGATGCCGGCAGAAGTCGATGATCTCGCCGTAGAAGTCGAGGTCGACGGTCTGCGCGGTCGGATTGGCCGGAAAGTTCAGCACAATCGCGAGCGGTGCGGGAATGCTGTGCCGCACCGCTTTTTTCAATTCGGCGAGAAAGTCGAACTCGGGGCCGACCGGGACGTGGCGCACCGAGGCGCCCGCCATGATAAAGCCGAAAGCATGGATCGGATAGCATGGGTTCGGCACCAGCACGATGTCGCCTGGCCCGGTGATCGCCTGCGCCAGGTTCGCCAACCCCTCTTTCGACCCGAGGGTGACGATGACCTCGCGCTCGGGATCAAGCTCGACATCAAAGCGGCGGGCATAATAGCCCGCACAGGCGCGGCGCAGCCCGGCGATGCCGCGCGACACGGAATAGCCGTGGGTTTTCGGGTTCTGCACCGCCTCGACGAGCTTGGCGACGATGTGCGGCGGGGTCGGGCCGTCGGGGTTGCCCATGCCGAGGTCGATCACGTCGCGGCCGGCGGCGCGGGCCTTCGCCTTTAGCGCGTTGACCTCGCTGAAGACGTAGGGCGGCAGGCGCTTGATGCGGTAAAAATCCTCGGGCATGGCGGCTCGGCGGCTATGGGACAGCGCCTTTTAGCCGCCTCGACGGCGTTTGGCGAGCGCGACGGTGTGCCCCGGCGGGTCATTTTCCCGGCTGAGCGGCGTCGAGTGGTCATTGCATCAGGTGACGGTCGAGAAAAGCGGGGACCCGCACCAGCGCGTCCTGGCGTGCGGCCGGGTCGGTCCCCTGGATCGGGACCACTCCGGCGGCGGTGCGGAATCTGGGCGCCTCGTGCACCCGCATGTCGGGCCAGTCGAAATCATGGTAGGCGCCGGGGTAGATCCGCGTCTCGATCGGCGAGCCGCGGGCGACGGCGCCATCGACAAGCTGCTGGCAAGGCGCTGCCGGCGACCAGACGTCGCCGGCGCCGAGCAGCACCAAAAGCGGGATCGTGCTGGTCCACGCCACCTGTTGTTTTTTCTCGTCGCACGAACCCGGGTAGAACGCGACCGCGGCCCGGAAATCGCCGTGCGGCAATTGCGCCGGCCGGCCGAGGCTCGGTTCGCGGATCGAAAAGAGCACAACCCCGCCGCCTTGCGACCAGCCGATGACGCCGATCCGGTCGGGCCGGACAAACGGCTGCGCCTGCAGGAACACCAATGCGCCGTAGGCGTCGCGCGGCCGCTTTCGATAGATTTCGGAATTGAAGTCGAGATGCGCGCACATCGACCCCTGATGGCGCGAGGTAAAGCTGTCGACCATCAGCACGACGTAGCCGCGCTGATTGAGCAACGCCGCCCAAACGCGCTCGCGCAGGTTGATCATGCCGCTGCGCCCGATCAGCCCGCCGCAGCCGTGCAAAAAAACGACCGCGGGGCGCGGCAGATCGCCGGCCGGCCGAAACAGGTGGCCGTCGAGCACCGTCGGCTGGCGCCCCGGCCCGTTGTCGTCGAGCGACGCGAACGTCACGTGTTGCTGGGCCGCCGCGGCGGCGCACCAGAGGATCGCAACCGCGGCTGCGACGATCCTGGCGAGGGTCGGCACCGGCGCTGCTATGGAGCGCGGCGCGCCGTCACCACGAAAACGGTCGACGGCAACGTCGTCCTCCCACCCGTGGCGTGCTCGGCAAAGGCTTCCTCGATTTCGCGCCGGATCGTCGCGCGGGTCGCTTCGTCGGGTTTCTTCTCGTCGATCAGCCGGCCGGAAGGACCCATGATGCAGGCGTGCTCGGCTTCCTCATGTGGGCTCGACACCGAAATCTCCGGGTGCTCGCGGTCGACCGCGACGGCGGCGAAGCCGGCCTTGCCGAGAAATTCCCGCACATAACCCGGGTTGGCGAACGCCATCGGGCCGGGGGCGCGCGGCGGTTTCGGCTCGGGGGGCCCGAGATGGCGCAGCGCCACCCGGTAAGGCACGAGCCAGTGCTCGTTTTCGTCGAGCGGTCCCCAGCAGGCAAAACACAGCCGGCCGCCGGGCCGCGCCGCGGCAAAGAGGTTCGTGAACGCCGCCGCCGGGTCGGCAAAGAACATGACGCCAAAGCGCGAGGTCACGAGGTCGAACCCGCCGGGCTCGAACCTGTGGGTCTGGGCGTCGGCCTCGACCAGCGAGACGTTGCGCAGGCCGGCCGACGCGAGACGTTTCCTCGCGCCCGCAAGCATCGCCGAGGAAATGTCGGCGCCCGTCACGGCGCCCGGCGCGCCGACCGCCTCGGCCAACGGCACGGTAAAGGCGCCGGTCCCGCAGCCGATTTCGAGCGCGCGCTCGCCGGTCGTGGCCCCGGAGCGCGCCAGCAGCAGCTCGTTGACGGCGCGCACGCGGCGCTCGACAAAGCCTTCGAGCCCGACCCAGCGCGGCCCCGCCACCGTGTTCCAATACTCACGCTGCGCGGTGTTCGCGATCGCTTCCTCGGCCATCCTCAAGCTCCTTTTTTGGCGGATCGGGGCAGCGGCCCTCGGGATTTGCCGGCGGCAGCACCCCGCGGGCGATTGCCGCCTGCCGATTTCGCGCCCTCGGCGTTAGCTCCACGGCGGTCGGCTTTCGCCGGCGGCAAGTCTCCCACCGGAGCCGCGGCCGTGCAATTCGGATGTGCCCGAAAGGCGCTGTGTTGTCCGGCGGCGGCGATTTCCCAACCAGAGGCATTGACCGAGGATGTCGAGCGAAACCCTTCACATACCGCGCGAAAATCTCTCCGCGGAAGCACGCCTGCTGCATTACGCGATCGTCTCCTTGCAGGAGGAGCTGGACGCCGTCGACTGGTACCGCCAGCGCGCCGACGACAGCGAGGACGACGCGCTGAAGGCCGTGCTGCTGCACAATATGCGCGAGGAGATCGAGCACGCCGCAATGCTGATGGAGTGGCTGCGCCGCAACAACGCGGACTTCGCGCGGACCTTCAAGACGTACCTGTTCACCGAGGCGCCGCTGACCGCGATCGAGACGGCGGAGGAAAGCGGCGGCGGCGCTGCGCCCGGCGGGCGGCGGCGCGACGACCTCGGGTTTACGATCGGCCCGATGCGGGGGAAATAGCGATGGATTACTTTAACCGCGAGCAAGCGCAATTCCCCGAGGCTTTGTGGACCGCGATCGACGAGGCCGCCGCCAAGGCCGCGCGCGAGCTGTTGACGGCGCGCCGCTTTCTCGATGTCGAGGGGCCGTTCGGCGTTGGCCTGACCGCGATCGAGGCGGGCAACGACGAGTACCGCGAGCCCGATTCCGGGCAGGCTGGCACCGTGATCAGCCGGACCGTGCCGGTGCCGATGCTGCGCCAGAGCTTTCAGCTCAGCATCCGCCGGATCGCCGCGCACGTCGAAAACGCGCAGGCGATCAACCTGAGCCCAGTGCAGGAAGCGGCCGAAGCGGTCGCCAACAGCGAGGAGCGGATCGTCTATTTCGGCCGGCCCGAATTCGGGCTGCCGGGCCTGTTGACGGTCGAGGGTCGCCAACAAGTCGACGGCGGCGACTGGACGGCGCTCGACCGCGCGCTGCAGGACGCGCTCGCCGCGGCGACAAAGCTCGACGAGCGCGGCTTTCGCGGCCCCTACAGCCTGGTGCTGGCGCCGGCGCTCTACAATGCGCTGTTCCGCCTCTATCCCGGCACCGACGTGCTGCAGCTCGAGCATTTGCGGCGCCTGTGCACCGGCGGCATCTACAAGGCGAGCATCGCGGGCGGGCTGATGGTCGACCCGCGCGCCGGCGTGCTGGTCGTCGGCCAGGACCTGCACTCGGGCTATGTCAGCCGCGACGGCGTGCACTACCAGCTCTACGTCAGCGAGAGCATCGTGCTGCGCATCGACGAGCCGAATGCCGTGTGCACCTTGACCCCCACGATCTGACCGAACCCGCCGATTCGGCGTTTTTGCCGGTCGGCGACACGCGCCCGGCGCGCCGGTCAAAGGGAAATGCTGGCGCCGGCCCGCATGCGCTAATATGAATCGGCTGCGCGACGATGCGCGAGGACGGCAGGAGCGGGGATGCAGGCTACGGTTCCGGCGACGGATACCGGCGGGGGGCGGGGTGCGGCCCATTTCGCTTGCGCGCGCGAGCTCGGGCCGCAGCTCGCCGCTGCCGCGGAGGAGATCGAGCGCCGGCGCGAGCTGCCCGAGGCGGTGGTCGACGCCCTCGCCCGGCGTGGCCTGTTCCGTCTGCTGCTGCCGCGATCCCTGGGCGGCGCCGAGCTGCCGCCGGCGGCTTATGTACCGGTGATCGAGGAAATCGCCAGGCACGACGCCAGCGCGGCGTGGTGCATCGGCCAAGCCTGCGGGTGCTCGATGACGGCCGCCTACCTCAAGCCGGAGGTGGCGCGCGAAATCTTTGGCGGCCCGCGCGGCATCGTCGCATGGGGGCCGCCCGGCCCGGCCGAAGCGCGTACGGCGCCCGGCGGTTACCGGCTGACCGGTACCTGGAGCTTTGCCAGCGGCAGCCATCATGCCGGCTGGCTCGGCGCCCACGTCGCAGTCTTTGCCGAGGACGGCGCGCCGCGGCTGCGCCCGGACGGCAGCCCGGTGTTCCGCACCTTGCTGTTCCCCAAGACGAGCACGGTCATGACCGACACCTGGCATGTCGTCGGTCTGCGCGGCACCGGCAGCGACACCTACACCGTCGCCGACCTGTTCGTGCCGGAAGACCACAGCGTCGAACGCAGCGCCGAGGCGAAGCCGCGCGAGCCGGGGCTGCTCTACCTGTTCAGCAGCAGCAACGTCTACTCGGCGGGCTTTGCGGGGGTGGCGCTCGGTGTCGCGCGCGGCGTGCTCGACGCCTTTGTCGAGCTCGCTCGCGACAAGATCGCGCGGGGCGCCAAGCGCACCCTGCGCGACAACAACATGATCCAGGCGCAGGTGGCCCAATCCGAGGCGCGCGTCGGGGCGGCGCGGGCGTTTCTGCTGCGCTCGCTCGACGAGATATGGCGCGAGGCCGCCGGCGCCGGCCGGCTCAGCCTCGATCACAACACGACGATCCGGCTCGCCTCGACCTGGGCAATCCACCAGGCGCGCGACGCTGTCGACACGCTTTACCACGCCGCCGGAGCCACCGCGATCTTCGAGGAGAACCCGTTCGAGCGGCGCTTCCGCGACATCCACACCGTGGTGCAGCAGTACCAGGGCCGCCAGGCTCATTTCGAGACGGTGGGCCAGGTCCTGCTGGGGCTCGGCCCCGAAAGCACGATGTTCACTTTCTGACGGGCATTACCGGCGCCAAACGGCCATGCAGCTATCGACCTCTGCCGCCGAGACAGCGGGTGCCGCGACCGGACGCCGGGCCGCGCGCCGGCACTGGTCGCTCGCCGACATTCCCTGGCAGGCGATCCGCCGCGACGCGGTGACCCGCAGCGAGGCGCTGTTTTACATGCTCGCGGCGGCGTCGCTGATGGAGAGCGCCACTGGCCTCTACACCGAAAATCTGATCGAATACTTTGCCGGCGACGAGGAGATCACGTCGTGGCTCAAGGATTCCTGGCTGCCGGAGGAGCTGCAGCATGGCCGAGCCTTGCGCCGTTACGTCGAGAGCGCCTGGCCGGATTTCCCCTGGGAGCGGGTCCGCGCGGGGTTTATCGAGGAGTTCCGACCGTTTTGCGACGAGGCGCTGGAGGCGGCCCGCGGTCTGGAGATGGCTTCGCGCTGCGTCGTCGAAATGGGAACCGCGAGCTTTTATACCTGTCTGTCGCGCGTCAGCCCCGACCCGGTGCTGGCGCTCGTGACCCGACGGATCGCCGAGGACGAGGTCAACCACTACAAGCATTTCTACCGATTTTTCCGCAAATACCGCGAGATCGAGCGCCCTGGCCGAAGTGCCGTGGGGCCGGCCCTGTGGCGGCGCTTGCGGATGACCGGCGGCGAGGACCGGCTCGTCGTCCTAAAGCACGTCCACGCCGCGCACCGGCCGGGCATCAGGTTCGACGCACAGGTCCACCGCTCTGTCCAGAACCAGTGCCGGGCGTTGATGCGCCCGTATTTCCCGCTCGAGATGAGCGTGCGGATGCTGCTGAAGCCGCTGGGTCTGGGCCCGCGCGCGCAGCGTATCGCGGTGCCGGTGCTGAGCGCGCTCGCGCGGCGCCACGTCCCCTAGGGAGGGGGCCGCTCGGCGAGGTCGCCGTCCGCCTGGTTGACAAAAACCAGCACCGCGAGGATCGTCAGGTAAAAGCGAAACGCCGCCTGCTGGCCGTTCCAGGTCGGCGATTGCCACATCGAAAACCACTCGCCGCCAATCACCATAAAACCGAAAAACCACACGAGAAAGCCAAGCGTCGCGCCGACGACAGCAAAGCGTTTGGCCTGATTAAAGCGGGCAGCCGCGGCATGCAGACGGCGGGCGAGAGCAATGGCGGCGGCCGCGAAAGCGATGCCGGTCAGACCCTCGCCGGCGATGATCAGCGCATACCCGGCCTGCCACAACGCGGGCGAGGTGACCCGTCGGTAGAGCAACGCGTTTGCCGGATAGGTCGTGTCCATGCTCATGACATGGCGCACGAACGCGTAGTTGGCGTCATAGTCGGTCAGGTTGTCAAAGGCGACCAGCAGCGCGAACAGCGCGAGGCAGCCGACCATGACCGCTTTGGCGATGCGGGTTTCAATCATTGGGTCGATGCCCACGTCAGATCGCCGCCGACCGCCGCGGCATCGTGCCGGGATAGGCGACAAGGCCGGTTTGTGTCGAGAAGAGCCCGATCAGCGCGGCGGCGTCAGCCCGATGCGGGTTGGCCCGCTGCCGGTTGGCTGCGACCCGTCCGCGAGCTGCGACTGGGTGGCGGCCAGCTCGCGGGCCAGCGCCTCATTTTGCCGGCGGCACTCGCGCAGCTGGCGGCGGCGGCGCAGCCCCCTGATCCACCCGGCCAGAGCTCCGGTGACGAAGCCGAAAAACAGCGCGACCACGACCACCAGATAGAGCGGCGCCTGCGCCACAAACGGCAGCGGCCACAAGCCCAGCGCCACCATTTCGCGGTTGGAGGCGGCAAACAGGGCGACCAGGCCGGCTATGACGAGGACGCCCGCCCAATAGACGAGCCGCACCCGCCTGGCCTCGCGCGGCCGCGGGCCTACGGCGCGTCCTGGTTCAATCGGTCGCGCAGCTGCTTTCCGGTTTTGAAAAACGGAATGTGCTTTTCGGCGACGCGAACGCTGTCGCCGGTCCTCGGGTTGCGGCCCACGCGGGCGTCGCGCCGCTTGACCGAGAACGCGCCAAAGCCGCGCAGCTCAACCCGGTCGCCGCGCGCCAGCGCCGCCGAGATCTCGTCGAAAATCGCGGTGACGATGACCTCGACATCGCGCTGGTAAAGATGCGGGTTGGCTTCGGACAGCTTTTGCACGAGTTCCGATTTCGTCATCGCGAACCCCGCCCCCACGGCACAGCGAGCAAACGAATGGCGAGCCTGCCAAAGCGAGTGCGGCGGGTCAAGGTCGCGCTCCCGACGGCTGTCGGGTCCGCCGACCCCCAACCGCACAGCACCCGGCCCCGGCCCCTCCGGCGACTGCCGGAAAGGCCGGGGTTGCTACTTACGACTTGTCCTCGGTCTCGGTCTGCCGCTCGGCATCCTGGCGGCGCGCACGGTTGATCGCCGCGCCGAGAATGTCGCCGAGGCTGGCACCCGAATCGGACGAGCCGAATTCGGCCATCGCGCGCTTCTCCTCGTCGACCTCGCGAGCCTTGATCGACAGGGTCACCTTGCGGGTAGCGCGGTCGATCGTCGTGATCTTGGCATCGACCTTCTCGCCGACGGCGAAACGGTCCGGGCGCTGCTCGCTGCGGTCGCGCGACAATTCGGACTTGCGGATAAAGCCGAGCAGACCGTCGCCGACCGTGACCTCGACGCCGCCCTCGGTAATCCCGGCGACCGTGCCGGTGACGACCTCGCCTTTGCGCAGCTTGGTCATGCCGGACTCGAACGGGTCGGCCTCGAGCTGCTTGATGCCGAGGCTGATGCGCTCCTTCTCGACATCGACGTCGAGCACCTTGACGCGGACCGCCTCGCCCTTGTGATAGGCGTCGAGCGCGTCCTCGCCGGGACGGTTCCAGTCGATGTCCGACAGGTGGACCATGCCGTCGATCTCGCCGGGCAGGCCGATGAACAGCCCGAACTCGGTGATGTTGCGGACCTCGCCTTCGAGCTCGCTGCCGACCGGGTGCTCCTCGGCAAAGCTGTCCCATGGGTTTGCCAGGGTCTGCTTGAGGCCGAGGCTGATGCGCCGCTTTTGCGGGTCGACATCGAGCACCATGACCTCGACCTCCTGGCTGGTCGAGACGATCTTGCCCGGATGCACGTTCTTTTTGGTCCAGCTCATCTCGGAGACGTGGACCAGCCCCTCGACCCCCGGCTCGAGCTCGACAAAGGCGCCGTAGTCGGTGATGTTGGTGACGCGGCCCTTGAACTTGGCGCCGGCCGGGTATTTGAGCTCGACACCTTCCCACGGGTCGGCCTCGAGCTGCTTCATGCCGAGCGAGATGCGCTGCGTCTCGGGGTTGAAGCGGATGACCTGAACCTTGACGTTCTGGCCGATGTTGAGCGCCTCGGACGGATGGTTGATGCGCCGCCAGGCAATGTCGGTGACGTGCAGCAGCCCGTCGACCCCGCCGAGATCGACAAAGGCGCCGTAGTCGGTGATGTTTTTGACGACGCCGTTGAGGATCTGGCCCTCCTTGAGGCTGGCGACCAGCTCCGAGCGCTGCTCGGCGCGGCTCTCCTCGAGGACGGCGCGCCGCGACACGACGATGTTGCCGCGCGAGCGGTCCATCTTCAGAATCTGAAACGGCTGCTGCGACCCCAACAGCGGGGTGATGTCGCGCACCGGGCGGATGTCGACCTGGCTGCCGGGCAGAAACGCGACCGCGCCGTTCAGATCCACCGTGAAGCCGCCCTTCACCCGGCCAAAGATGACACCGGTCACCCGCTCGTTTGCCTGAAAGCTTTTTTCGAGCAGGGTCCAGGCCTCCTCGCGCCGCGCCTTTTCGCGCGACAGCTGGGCCTCGCCGTTCTTGTCCTCCATCCGCTCGAGGAAGACCTCGACGGTGTCGCCGATATTGAGGCTCGGCTCGCCGCCGCCGGCGGCGAATTCTTTCAGTGGGACGCGGCCTTCCGATTTGAGGCCGACATCGATCAGCACGGCGTCGTTTTCGACGGCGATGACGCGGCCTTTGACGACCGTGCCTTCGAGCCCGTGAGCCATGCCTATGGATTCGTCGAGAAGCGCGGCGAAGCTTTCTCTCGCCGGTGCTTCCGCGGTTTGGGTTGCCAGTGCCATTCCTTCTCCTCGACCCCGCATCGCTGGTTTGGCCCCGCCGGGATCGGCGCGGAGCCCGCGGCCGCCGGCGCTTCGGGCGCGGCCGCATAAGCCCGGTCCCGCGGTTTTTGAGGAGCGCCGGCCCGCTCGGCAGACAACTCTACACGAATTCCTGGCGCAGCGTCAGCGCGAACCGGCGAGAGCGTGCGCGACGACCTCGCAAGCCGCCGCCAGCACGGCGTCGGGGTCGAGCGCTGTCGTGTCGATGACGATCGCGTCGGGCGCCGCCATCAGCGGAGCCGCCCGACGGCCGGCGTCGCGCGCGTCGCGTTCCCTCAATTCCTGCAGGACTGTCTCGTATATAGCGGCGGCCCCGCCCGCCCGCAACTCGTCGAGGCGGCGTCGGGCGCGCACGTCGACATTGGCGGTGACAAACAGCTTGACGTCGGCGTTGGGGCACACCGCGGTGCCGACATCGCGCCCATCCAAGACCGCGCCGCGCGGCGAGCCCGGCGGGGCGGCCGCGAACGCGCGCTGAAATTCGAGCAAGGCCCGGCGGACCTGCGGATGGGCGGCTACGACCGAGGAGGCTCGCGCGACGGCTTCGCCGCGCAGCCCCGGATCCGCCAGCGCCCGCGCGTCGACCCGGCGCGCCGCAGCCGCGGCCGCGGCCGGGTCGGCTGGGTCGCCGCCGCCGTCGAGCACGACGAGCGCCGTTGCCCGGTACAGCGTCCCGGTGTCGAGATGGGCGAGGCCGAAACGCTCAGCGAGCCGGCGCGCCAGGGTCCCTTTCCCCGAGGCCGCCGGGCCGTCGATCGCGACGACAAAGGAGCGCCGCGAGGCCGTTCGGTCGACGCCCATCGCGGGATCAGGCGGCGGCCGTCACAGCGCCGCCGAGCCGGTTGACCAGCGGAACAAAGTCGGGGAAGCTGGTCGCGATCGGCCGGCCGTCGTCGACGCGCACCGCCTCGTTGGCGGCGAGCCCCAGCACCAAAAACGCCATCGCGATGCGGTGGTCGAGCCGGGCGGCGATCATCGCCCCGCGTTGCGGCGGGCGGCCGTCGCCCTCGACGACCAGGTCGTCGCCGTCGACAGCGACCCGCACCCCGCAATCGCCGAGACCCGCGGCGATGGCGGCAAGGCGGTCGCTCTCCTTGACCCGAAGCTCAGCGAGCCCGCGCATGACGGTGCGGCCTTGCGCGCAGGCGGCGGCCATCGCCAGGATCGGATATTCGTCGATCATCTTGGGCGCCCGCTCGGCCGGGATGTCGGCGCCGGTCAAGGCGCCGGCGCGCGCCCGCAGGTCGGCAACCGGCTCGCCGCCCTCCTCGCGCTCGTTTAGCAGGGCGATGTCGGCGCCCATGTCGCGCAGGCAGTCGAGCAGCCCGGCGCGCAGCGGGTTGATCCCGACCCCTTCGACCGTGACCTCCGACCCCGGCACGATCAGTGCTGCGACAAGTGCAAACGCGGCCGAGGAAATATCGCCCGGCACGATGATCGGCGCCGCCGTGAGCTCGGGAAAGCCGTGGACCGTGATGCGCAGGCCGCCGCCTTCCGCCGGCTCGGTCGCGACGGTGCCGCCGAAATGGCGCAGCATCCGCTCGGTATGGTCGCGCGTCGCCTGCGGCTCGACGACGGTCGTCTCGCCCGGCGTGTTGAGCCCGGCGAGGAGCACCGCCGACTTGACCTGCGCCGACGGCACTGGCAGGCGGTATTCGACCGGGATCGGGCGGTGCGCGCCGGTCACCGCGAGCGGCAGGCGGGCGCCGTCGCGGGTCAGGAACTGCGCGCCGAAGCGGCCGAGAGGCTCGGTGACGCGGCCCATCGGGCGGCGCCGCAGCGACGCGTCGCCGGTGACAAACGCGGTCAGCGGGTGGGTCGCCAGAATGCCGAGCAACAGGCGCGCCGACGTGCCCGAATTGCCGAGGTCGAGCAGGTCGTCCGGCTCGGCGAGGCCGCCGACGCCGACCCCGTCGACCGCCCACTTGCCGTCGCCGACCCGCGCGGCATGGGCGCCGAGCGCGTTCAGCGCCGCGGCGGTCGCGAGCACGTCCTCGCCTTCGAGCAGCCCGGAGATTTCGGTTCGGCCGACCGCGAGCGCGCCCAGCATCAACGCCCGGTGCGAGATCGACTTGTCGCCGGGAACCCGGATCGCGCCGGCGAGCGGGGCGGCCGGCCGCCGCGATTCGAGCGGCGCGGGCCCGTGAGAGGAAGAGGGTTGGACCATAACGCGGCAAGCCTCTGAAAGAGAGAGCCTGGGCTCGGAAAGAGAACGCCTGGGCGGTTGCGCCGCCGCCGTCCGCAGCCCATATGGGCAGGCCGGCAGCGCCGCCGAACGCGTTTGCTTTTGACAGGCTGGCGCCCCTGTGGCAATGGCGCGCCGAGCCATCCCTCTATAAGTGGAGTTTAACGTGGCGAAGCCCGAATGGGGCACAAAGCGGATTTGTCCGAGCTGCGGGACACGCTACTACGACCTGCTGCGCAAGCCCGTGATCTGCCCGAAATGCAGCACCCCCTTCGATCCCGAGGCGTTCCTGAAGTCGCGCCGGGCGCGACCGGCGGCCCCGGTCGAGAAGGAGCTCGAGCCGGTGGGCGGCGACGAGCTTGACGCCGATGCCGAGACCGAGGAAGGCGAGGACGCCGCCGCCGAAGAGGAGGAGGCCCTTCCGCTCGAGGAGGCCGAAGAGGAGGACGAGGAGCTGCTCGAAGACGCCTCCGAGCTCGGCGAAGACGAAGACGACATGGCCGAGGTCATCGAGAACGTCGAAGAGGACGAGCGCTGAGCGCCGCCCGGGATCAGCATGCGTTTTTCGCTTGCCCGGGGGCGTGCGCGTTTCTAACTTTCGCGCGGGCGGCGGCGCTGCCGCCTGACAGCGCGGGGCCATAGCTCAGCTGGGAGAGCGCTACAATGGCATTGTAGAGGTCACCGGTTCGATCCCGGTTGGCTCCACCAATTAAGCAAGGGCTTAGCCAGAGATGGCTAGGCCCTTTTCGGTTCGATGGCTAACCGCGCAACTTGGGCCGGCCGGGCAGTATGGCTCCGCCCCCGGCTAGGCGTGGCAATAGTAGGCGTGGCAAGGGGAAGAAGATTTTTCGCTTTTGCGGCGCATCGCCCCGTCATACTGACCTCGGCCCGTGAACCGTGTTCTGCTTGTGCGCGCTCGGCTGCGGGCCACGTAATCGGTGCACGCGCTACGAGCGCGGGCCGGACGACTGCGGGCCGGCCGGTGCTTGGCGCGACCGGCGATATGGTCGCGTTGTCGGCACGGTCGCCAATGGCGGAGTCACGGCATCGCGCATTTAAGGTGGATACCCCGTTCGGCCAGGAAGAGCTCGATCGCGTCCGGATCCGCCTCGGCAATTTCGCTTTCCCGGCGACGGCGCCGTCGTCATTAGCGAGGCAGACGCTCGTTTAATTCGAGCGACACCCGAGGCTCAGCGGGGCATCGATGTCCGTCGCTGGGCAGGGAGACGGGTCGCGGCGGCCGACGGCGGCGTCGCGTCCGCGGGTTTTACTGATAGGCGGCACAGCTCGCCGGGTTGACCACCGTGGTGATCCCGGCAAACGTGTTGCCGCTCAGCTGAACGGTCACGCAATCGGGATCGTAGACGGCAGTGGCGCTCGGCGTCCCGGAGCTGGTGAAGCTGTTGGCCGTAACCAGGAAGTTGTTGTTGCCGTAGAGCAAGCCTTCCTCGCCGTAGTCGACCATCTTGTAGTTTTGTGTCGTTGCCGCCTGGGTGACTTGGTTGCCCGAGATCGTGACCGCGCCGCCGTTCGGCGCATCGACCGCGAGGCTGGTCGAGCCGGCGTTGCAGCCGAGTGCCGCGTTGGCGGCGCCGTCGTAGAGCTGGTTGTTCTCGACCGTCGTCACCGCGGCGCGGCTCTTGATGTCGTGACCGATCAGCTGGCCGCAGAACAGGCTGTTGCTGACCGTCACGCTGCCAGCGTAATTTACATACAACCCGTGCTGAAAGTAGTTCTCGTTGGGGTTGCCGTTATTGATAAATTTCGAGTTGACGACAGTGATCGTCTCGTTGGCGTCGTTGCCGGTCAGGATCCCCTCCTGGTTGCCGGTAAAGACACTGTTCTCGACAGTAAGCGTCGCCGGGGCGGTATTCTGATCGCGAATGCCCGCACCGTTGCCGCCGAGGCTGTTGGCGATCTGCGCCCCGGTAAAGGTCAGGCCGTTCACCGTCAGGCTTGCGACCGTCACGATGATGCCCTTCTCGTTCGGCAGCGCCTTCGTCGCCTTCAGCACCGCGGTTTGCCCGCTGCTGGAGCTGACCGCAATTGTCATTGGCCGCGTCACATTGGGAAAATCGTTCGTATAGGTGCCGGGGGCCACCTCGATGTCGTAATAGTCGGAAGTGTTGGCATGGGTGTCGGCCGCCGCGACTGCCGCCGCGATTGTCTTGTACTGGCCGCCCGGCCCCACCGTCAGAACGACCGTGCCGGCCTCCGCCGCGGCCGCCGCGGCAAATACCCCGAGCCCGGTCGTCAGCGCCAACAAAGAAAAACGCACGCGCATGTTTTTTCCCCTGTCAATGCCGGCCAAGGTGAAGCCCGCTTGTAAGGGGTTCCCGCCGGACGGCGCCTATTAGCGTGTACGTTGTAGCGGGTGAAATGTCATTAAATCGTCAATCGAAATTAGGCAGCGGATTGCCGGGTTGTGGCAAAATTCGGCCGTTCGATTGGGAGGCGTGGGGAGTGGGCTTTTCGGTGCTTCGCGGTAACCGGCGGCGCGCCCCGAGCCGGCGGACTCGGGTTGGGGGTCAAAGACCGAGGTAGAATTTGCGCACGAGCTCGTTGTTGTTGAGCTCGTCGGCCGAGCGGCCCTCAAACGCGATCTTGCCGTGGACGATGACATAGCCGCGGTCGGCGATGCGCACCGCCTGATTGAAGTTCTGCTCGGCCATCAGCACGGTCAGCTGGTAGCGCTCCTTCAACTCGGCGATCTTGTCGATCGTGCGCTTGACCAGCACCGGGGCGAGCCCGACCGACGGCTCGTCGACCAGCAGGATCTTGGGCGCCGACATCAGCGCGCGGGCCAACGCCAGCATCTGCTGCTCGCCGCCGCTCATGCTGCCCGAGAGCTGGCGGCGGCGCTCGCGCAGCACCGGGAAGGTGGCGTAGCACTGGTCGAGGTTGCGCGCGATCGCGGCCCGCGCGGTCGGGCGAAAAGCCCCCAGCAGCAGGTTCTCCTCGACCGTGAGTTTGGGGAAGAGCCGCCGCCCCTCGGGCACCAGTGTGATGCCGAGGTCGACGATCTCCTCGGTCGAGCGGCCGACCAGGTCGACCCGCTCGCCGTCGATCTCGGCGCTGATGACGCCCGCCATCGGCCGCACGATCCCCATCACGCATTTCATGACGGTGCTCTTGCCGTTGCCGTTGGTGCCGAGCAGCGCCACGGTCTCGCCCGCCGCGACCTCGATCGTCACGCCGTCGAGCACGCGCACGGCGCCATAGCCAGCGTCGACCCCGGCGAGGCTGAGGCTACTCGCCAAGATAGGCCCTCTCGACCTCGGGGTTTCGGATTGCCTCGTCGGGGGCGCCGTCGGCGATCTTGTGCCCGGCGACGAGCACGACGAGCCGGGTCGAAAAGCTCATGACCGCGCGCATGATGTGCTCGATCAAGACGATCGTGATGCCGCCTTCGTTGAGGCGGAACAGCACGCCGAGGATTTCCTCGACCTCGGACGGCGACAGGCCGGCCATCGCCTCGTCGGCGAACAACAGGCGCGGGGCGCTCGCGACGGCGCGGGCAAGCTCGAGCTTGCGCATCTCGACCTGCGTCAGGTCGCGGGGCAGGCGGCGCGCCCGGTCGGCAAGCCCGACCTCGGCGAGCAGTGCCAGAGCCCGCTCCTCGATCGCGGCGGCGGCGAGATGCACGCCCGGCCGGGCGTTGACCGCGTAGAGCAGCGGGATGCGCAGATTGTCGACGAGGCTCATCGTGCGGAACGGCTTGGGCAACTGAAAGCTGCGGGCGAGGCCGAGCCGGGTGCGCCGGTAGGCCGGGACGCGGTCGAGCCGGCGGCCGTCGAAGGCGATCGTGCCGCTGTCGTGATGCAAGGTGCCGCACAGGCAGTTGACCAGGGTGCTCTTGCCCGAGCCGTTTGGGCCGATCAGCCCGAGCCGTTCGCCGGGCATCACCGTGAGGTCGATGTTTTCGAGGGCCACGAACCCGCCGAAATGCTTGGCCAATCTGCTGGCGGCGAGCAGCGGTTTTGCCGTCGGCGGCATCACCGCCCCTCGCGCGCGCGGCGGCGCGCCGCGACCAGGCCGACGATGCCGTTTGGCGCCACGATCACAAAGCCGATCAGCAGCAACCCCACGATCAAGAGGTTCAAGGCCGAGGAGA
The DNA here is from genome assembly GCA_035570595.1 of Allostellaceae bacterium. GTDB lineage: Bacteria > Pseudomonadota > Alphaproteobacteria > ATCC43930 > CGMCC-115725 > AP-15. Next base: position 14,694 of record DATMLF010000020.1, on the reverse strand, counting down.
TCGTCACCGTCGCCACCTGCTGGATCGTGCCGAGCAGCACCGCCCCGACGATCGGGCCGATCCAGCTCGTCATGCCGCCGATCAGCGGCATCGCGACGCTGTTGACCGCATAGGACAGGTTGAAGCTCGAGGCCGGGTCGAGATAGGTCACGTAATAGGGCAACGGCGCCCCCGCCATGCCCATCAGCGCACCGCTCAAGGTGGTGGCGACCAGCTTGAGCCGCAATGTCGGCACCCCCGCCGCCTCGGCCGCCTGCTCGTCGTCGCGGATCGCTGCGAGCCCGAGGCCGAGCCGCGAGCGCTCGACGGTGCGCGCGATCGCGACCGCGACCCAGCTCACGGCCAGCATCAGCGAGAACAGGTACTCAATGTAGCCGCCGAAGACCGGCGCCTGCTGCGGGCGGATGATGTAGATGCCGCGCGAGCCGCCGACATAGTCCCAGTTGACGATCAGGGTCTGCGCCACGATCGCCATCGCGAGGGTCGCGATCGCGAAAAACACCCCTTTCAGCCGCAGGGTCAGGTAGCCCATGCCAAAACCGATGACCCCCGCGACCAGCCCGGCCGCGACGATCATGACCGGCACCGGCACCGCAGTCAGCTTGTGCAGGACGACCGAGGTATAGGCGCCGCCGGCGAAAAACGCGCCGACCCCGAAATTGGTGTAGCCGGTATAGCCGCCGAGGATGTTCCACGCCGTCGCCAGCACGACGTATTGCAGCACGACGTAGCCCGCGAAATAGAAATACTCGTTGTGGATCTGCCAGCGGGTCAGCGCCAACAGCGCTGCCGCGACCGCGAACGACACGCCCCAGAACTTGCCTGTGCTCATGAGATCAACGTTGGGCGCTGCGACAGCCCCTCTCTCGCATCGCGGGAGAGGGAGGGACCCGTCGCGCAGCGATGGGGGGGTGAGGGTTTATTAGGCGCCCAGAGCTTGCATAATGGCTTCGATGACGCCGCGGGTATTGGTCAGGACATCGCTGTTCCAGAATCGGACCACCCGCCACCCTTTGCTCTCCAACCAGGCTGTTCGTCGCCCGTCGGCAGTGCTGTCGGCGTGCTGGCCGCCATCGATTTCGATTACCAATCCATGCTCCGTGCACGCGAAATCGACTACATAGGGGTCGATTGGGTGCTGCCGGCGGAACTTGTATTTCTCCAGGCGCCGATCTCGCAAAGCTGCCCACAATCGTTGCTCGGCTTCGGTTGCGGATTGTCGGAGCCGGCGGGCTTGCTGATTTGACATCGATCGATATCTCGCCCGTTGAGAGGAAAAGGCGGCAGTAGCGATGACGGTGACCCTCACCCGGCTCGCTGCGCTCGCCACCCTCTCCCGCGGTGCGGGCGAGGGGCTGGTAGAAGCGTTCTTCTTCCGATTCTCGATTCATCGTCAGCGGCCGAGGATGCCGGCGGGCCGGACCGCCAGGGTCAGCAGCAGAAACCCAAACGCCACCGCCGGCGCCCAGGACGGGCCGTAAAAGGTCGAGGTCACGCTTTCGGCGACGCCGACCAGCATCGCCCCCGCCACCATTCCCGGGAAGCTCGTCATCCCGCCGAGAACGCAAATCGCAAAGATGCGGCCGATGTAGTCGCGGCCGACCGAGGGCTCGACCGGCTGGATGATGATCAACAAGGCGCCGGCGAGCGAGGCCGTCGCGATCGACACGCCAAAGGCAATGCGCTTGACCCGGGTCGGGTTGGCGGCCATCAGCTGCAACGCCAGCCGGTCCTGCGAGACCGCGAGGATCGCCCGCCCGATAAAGCTGCGGCCGAGAAAGAGTTGCAGCGAGGCCACCATCGCCAGCGACACGACAAACGGGACCAGCATGCGCAGCGGCAACTCGACAAAGCCGAGATGCAGGCTCGGCCCGATATACCCCGCCTCGACAAAGCGGTAGTCGACGCCGAACACCAGGATCAGCGCAACCTCGCCGACAAACAAGAGGCCAAAGAAAAACGCGAGGCCCTGGATCGACTCCTCGCCGCGCCGTTCGAACGCGTAGTAATAGATTTGGTAGACCGCCATGCCGAGCACAAAAAACACCGGCATCATCGCGACGCCGACCAGCACCGGGTCGAGGTGCCAGGTCGAATTGACGGCGTAGGCGACAAACGAGCCCAGCATGATGAAGGCGGGATGAGCGATGTTGACGATGTCGAGCATGCCGAACGAGATCGTCACCCCCACCGTGACGGCGGCATAAAAGCCGCCCAGCAGAAGGCCGGCGACGATCGCGTTAAGCGCGAGCTCGAGGGAGATCTGCATCGTTCAGTGCGCCGGCCGTGCTTTGCCGGGCTCGCCGCCGGCGGTCGCGGGCAGACGCGGCATTTCCGAACCCCTGGCGGTGTTTGTTATCTCCCCCTTCATTAGAGCAGCATCGCCGGCGTTTGCTAAGCCGGTAAGCCTGGCGAAGACAAAGAAAACGCGGGCCAATCGCCCGCGTTTCCGTCTGGTTCGCCTGCCGCGGCCCGGGGGCCGCGACCGGCGAGGTTACGGGGTCTAGTCGGTGGCACCGGCTTTGTCGACGTCGTTGCGGTAGTAGACGCCGATGCACCCGGTCAGGCAGCCGAGGACGGCGTTGTTCGCCGGCTGCGGCACAAAGACCCAATTGTTGGCGGCGTTGGCCGCGACCGAGTGCGAGCTTCCCGAGACATGGCCGGTCGTGGTCTTGGTCGCCGCCACCGCCGGCACGTCAAACGTCGGCACCACCTGGTCAAGGGTTTGGCTGGTGCCGTCGACCACCCCGAGAAGGCCGGCGCCCTGGTCCGTCGTCGACAAGGCACCTGTCGTCCCGGCCACCGGATGCGGCGAGTACGGGGTGTTTTGCGAGCCGGTGTACCAGTGGTTGTCGCCGGAATTATACCAAACCTCGTCCGACGAGCCGATGCCCGACACGAACATGTAGACGCCGTTGGTGTCGATCACCACCTGCGACGGGTTCGCGCTGTCGGTGTCGGCGCCAAACCACGCGTTGCCCATCGTGTCGTAGACGACGCTGCAGCCGGCGAGGAATGTCTGGTTCGGCCCGAGGGCAAGACCGGCCGGCATGCAGAACGGCACCGCGAACAGGGTTTCGACCTTGGCGGTCAGCGGGTTGATGCGCGCGACTGCCCCGATGATGCCCGGTGTCGTCGTCGTTCCGGAAATCGACGGGATCGATTCATAAAAGCGTTGGGTCGTCGGGTCCCATACCGATTGCTCTGCGCCGTTGGTGGCGTTGACGCCGCTGTCGGCGGTCGTGTACGTGATTCTCTTGCCGATGGTGAGCGCGCACGTCTTGCTGACGCTGATCAGCGTGCCAAAAGGTGGCGAATCAGCATTGTTCACGACGAAAAGGAGGTCGTCCTTCGGGTCGAACGCCATCTCGTCGGCCCGAAACGATCCACCCGTACTGACACTGCTGACCTGCTTGCCGGCGGGAAGGGCGAACGACACGACGCGGCTCGGGCCGTCGCCAGCAAAGAGGCAGTCTTGCGTGCCGACGACGCCGGTCACCACGCCGTTGGGGCCTGACGTAGAGTTGTTCCCGGTGGCCCCGGCAAAAGCCGGCGAGGCCTTGATGTGCGCGACGAAGACGCCGGTGGCGGCGTTGACAACGTCGACCGAGGCGTTCGAGCGGTCGCCGAGGAAATAGGTTTGCGTCGTCTGGTCGACCCAGCTGATGTCAAAGCCGTACATCCCGCCGGTTGCGTTGCCGACGGACGGCGGCACCGGGATCGTGAACTGCAAGGTAACGGGCCCGTTGCTCTCTGGCGACGCTGCCCATGCATGGCCGCCGACCAGCAGCAGCGCCGAGGAAACCGCGGCTGTGGCCGCCGAACGCCCCCAGTGTCTCCAGAGGAGACGACTACAGAATGTAATGCGCTGAAACATAGAGAGTCCTCCCGTTACAATTCATTTACAAAAGGGCAAGCAACAAAGATGCCCTGCCGCGAAAATTCCTGAGCCCCGACACATTGTCAACAAGTTTCAGACGAATTACTGACGCCTTACGCGAATCTTAACCACAAACTATTGTCGGGTTAAGAAACTCGGACGGCGACGATAGAAACACGAACCGTGCCCATCGCTACGCGATTAGCCGTCGCCTGCTCTACCTTACGATGGGAAAACCCGCCCCGGCCGAGCACGCGCGCGCCTCGTTGGCAGCGGCTGGCTTACACCGACGGGGTCGCGCGACGGAATAATTGCGGCGCCGCTAGTGGTCAGACCCAGACAGACGATTCGCTCAATCATCATGGCCGGGTTTGGCCCGACCATCCACGCGACGCGGCACACGTATTGGGGTTTCCGTGCTTACGCAGCGGGTGCAATCCGCCTCTTCGTGCGGCTGGGCAGCCCGAATGTCGGAACTCCTCCCCCGGCGCCATCCGCTACGACACGGCTAAGCCCCGTCACTCGCCGAAATGGCGATTCGTGCCGACGCTCCAGGAGCGGTTCAGGGCGGCAGCAGCGGCTCGCCACGCATGTATTTGCCGCGGCAGAACAACAGGGTCGGCCGGTTGGTGTAAGCGTAGCGCTCGACGTGGCCGATAAAAATGATGTGGTCGCCGCCATAGTGGCGGTACTCGTTGCGGCATTCGAAATGCGCGGCGGCGCCGATCAGCACCGGGGCGCCGCATTCCGGGATCATGTGGTCGATCTCGGCGAACTTGTTCTCGTGGGTGCGGGCGAACTTGTTCGACAGGTCGATCTGGTCGTAGGCGAGGATGTTGACGACGAAGTGCGAGCCTTCCTGAAACGCCGGCAGGCTCTGCGCATAAAGCGAGGCGCTCCACAGCACCAACGGCGGGGTCAGCGACACCGAGGTGAACGAGTTCGCGGTCATCCCGTAGAGCCCGCCGTCCTTGGCGCGCGCGGTGACGATCGTGACCCCGGTGGCGAAGGTCCCAAGCGCGCTGCGGAAGTCGCGCGAGTCGAAGCCCTCGCCCGAGGTCGCCCTGACCGGCGCCGCGTGGCTGCCGGGATGCTCCGCCTCGACCGGCGCCGTCGCGAGCGCTGCGGGTTGCGGCTTGTTGTTCGGCACGCTCGATCCCCTCGATTATCGCCTCACAGCGGCGCGTCCGGCGGCAGCCCCAGCGCCACCCGGCCATAGATCGCGCCGTTCACGTCCCAATTCAGGTTATAATGGGCATTGGCGGCGTGAACGTCACGAAAGGCGCGCTGGATCGGGTTGCGTGCATAAATCGCGCCGCCGCCGGTCGCCGAGAACAGCAGGTCGACCGCCCGCGTGCACAAGGTGGCGGCAAAGGCGCCGTCGCGCTTGTAGCGCGCGCGCTGCTCGAGGCTCGGCACGATGCCGGCCTCGGTGACCAGCATCGCCTCGTCGCAATCGCGCAGCGCGACCGCCTCGGCGGCGTCGGCCAAGGCGGCGGCTTCGGCGAGGTGGACCTGGGTGTTGGTGAAATCGGCGATGTTTCTGCCGGTGTAGGCGCTCAGCCGGGTGCGCGTCGTCTCGGTGAAATGGCGGATCGCGCCGCGCGCGATGCCGAGCGAGACGCCGGCGATCGCAAAGCCGAAGAGGCTGACCGCCGGAAGCTTGTAAAGCGCGCCGGGGTTCAGCTCGCTGCCGCGGTTCGGGCCGCCCTTGATCCGTTCGGTCGCGAGCGTGCGGTAGGCCGGAACAAAGACGTCGACAACCTCGACATCCTTGCTGCCGGTGCCGGCGAGGCCGATCACCTGCCAGGTGTCGATGATCTTGTAGTCGCCGGCCGGCAGCAGAAACATGCGCGGCTCGCTCTCGCCGCTTTCCTCGTCGCTGACGATGGCGCCGAACATGTTCCAGCGCGACGCGTCGATCCCGCTCGAAAACGGCCAGCGGCCGCTCAGGCGGTAGCCGCCGGGGACCCGGAGCGCCCGCCCGCGCGCAAAAATCAGCGCCGAGCTGATCAGGCTGTCGGGCGATTCGCCCCAGATCTCTTCCTGCGCCTCGGGGTGCCACATGCCCAACAGCCAATGATGGGCGGCAAGGTTGGCGAGCACCCAGGCGGTCGAGCCGCAACCCTGCCCGACCGCCGCGGTTAGCTCGAACAGCGCGCGGTACGGCAGCTCGCTGCCGCCGACCCGCGCCGGCTGCAGCATGCGGAACAACCCGCTCGCATGCAGGTCGGCGATCGTCTCGTCGGGGAGCCGGCGCAGCTCCTCGGCATGCTGGGCGCGTTCGCGCAGCACCGGAACCAGCGCCTCGGCGCGCGCCAGCAGCTCTTCAAAGCGCGGGGCCGCCGCGCGAGATCCGGTCTTTGCCTCGGGCATTGCGATCCTCCCTGGGATGAGCCACCCTGCTCCAGCTTATCCGCCCGCCCTGGCGTGGGCGAGATCAATCCCAGATATGGGCAGGCAAGCCCGCCATGCAGCATGGGACAAGGCCGATGACTTCCGCGGCGGCACGCCTGCGAGCTTTCTGCTTCGGGACACTGACGAAGATGTCCGGTTGTCGTGAGCACCGAGAGCGAGGCTGACCCGCGGGCCGCCTGGACGCGGCCGCGCATCATCGCCACCGAGGAGACCGGGCGGATCGAGCTGAGCCTGCCGCCGCAGCCGGCGCCGCCCGCGGTGCTGGTGCGCCGCCGGGCCGTCTCGCCGCTGGCCGTCGCCGCCGCCGGGATTTGCCTGATGGTGCTGGGCGTCGTCGGGATCGACCTTGCGGAGTTTGTCGGCGGCGCTTTCGCGCGCGGCGCTGCCTGGGGCGGGGTCGCGGTGGCGGCGGTGGCGGTGGGCGCCGGTGGGGCGCTTTACTGGCTCGCGGCCGAGCTGCGCGGGTTGTTGCGCCTGCGCTCGGCCGAACGGCTGCGGCGGATGATCCCCTCGGCACTCGCCGGCGAGCTCAAGCGCGAGCTTGCCGAGGCGGCGGCGATCCTTGCCCGCGACCCGCTGCTCGCCGGGCCGGTCGGCAATTACCGCGCGGTCCTCGAAGGGCACCACACCGGCGGCGACGCAATCGAGCTGTTTTCGCGCTTTGTGCTGACGCCGGCCGACCGCTTGGCGCAGGGCGCGATCCGGCGAGCCGCGGCGCAGGCCTTTGCGATCAACTCGATCAGCCCGACCCTGTTGACCGACACGTTGTTTTTTGCCGCGCGCGCGCTGCGGCTCGTCCGCGAGGTGGCCGGGATCTACGGTCAGCGGCCGGGGCTTGCCGGCACCGTGCACCTGTTGCGCCGGCTCGCCGGCGGGGCGGGCCTCGTCGGCGCGGTCGACCTGGTCGGCGGTGTGCTCGTCCAGCAGCTCGGCGGCGCGCTCGTCGAGCGGATCAGCGCCAACGCCGCCGAAAGCGCGTACGCGGCGCAAAAGATGGCGCGCATCGGCCTCGTGGCGATGGCGATGTGCCGCCCGGTCGCGTTCCGCCCGGGCGAGGCGCCGACATTGGGCGCGCTCGTCGCCGGGTTGCTGAAGGGCGGCGGCGGCGCGATCGAGAAAGCTGATCCGCGCGCCAAGATCGTGTAGGTTCGCCGCTCCGCCGTCGCGCCGGGGGTCGGCACGACATTTGCTGAACATAGAGAAGCCTCGAAACGGGGAGGGTCGAAGATGCCGTCGCGCCGTTCTGTCATCATCAGCCTGTCGACAACCGCCCTGATCGGGCCTCTGGCCCTGCGCGCGAGCCGGGTCTTTGCCGCCGACAAGTCGGTCACGGTCGGGATCAACCTGCCGTTTACCGGCGCCGACGCGCACGACGCCGAGCTGATCAAGGACGGCGCGATGCTGGCGATCGACGAGGCCAATGCGGCAGGCGGTGTGGGCGGTTACAAGGTCAACGTGCTGCAGCTCGACGACGGCACCGCGACCGCCGGGCAATACGACCCGGCCCAGGCCGCCACCAACGCCCGCAAGATGGTCGGCGACGATTCGGTCGTCGCCGCGATCGGCCCGCAGATGAGCGGCTCGGGCAAGGCGATGTCGCCGATTCTGAGCGAAGGCGGGCTCGCGACGATCACCCCCTCCTCGACCAACCCCGACATCACCAGCCCGAAATTCGCGGCGCAATACCGGCCGGCGGGCAAGGCAGTCTATTTCCGCACCGTCACCACCGACGCGTTTCAAGGGCCGAACATGGCGAATTATTTCGCCGACACCTTGAAGGTGAAGTCGGTTTACGTGCTCGACGACAGCGGCGCCTACGGCGTCGGGCTCGCCGACGCGTTTCAGGCGCAGGCCAAAAAGCGCGGCATCGACGTGCTCGGCCGCGACCAGCTGAACCCGAAGGAGGCCGACTACACGACCACGTTGACCAAAATAAAGGCACTGAACCCGCAGGCGCTCTATTACGGCGGCGTGGCTCAGGCCGGGGTCAAGGTCGTCAAGGAGTCGTTCGACATCATCCCGAACGCGATCAAGGCGGGCGGCGACGGCGTCTACGGCGCCGAGATCCTGAAGGGCGCCGGCTTCCCGGCGGCGCAGGGATGGTACGCGACGATCGCCGCGCCGAACGTCCTCGAAAACCCCGACGCGGCGCCGATGATCGGGCGCTTTGTCAAGAAATACGGCGAGCAGCCCGACAACTACTCGATCACCGCCTATGACGCGGCACTCGTCATTCTCGCCGCGGTCAAGACGGTCGCCGCTTCGGGCAAGGACGTGACCCGGGCCGCGGTCCGCGACGCGATCCAGCAGGGCCACGTCAAAACCCTGCAAGGCGAGGTCAGCTTTGACGCCAACGGCGATGTCGAGAACCGGGTGATCAGCGTCTTCCAAATCACCAAGAACGACAAATACCCGCTCGACGACGTGCTTCACCAATACAAGTACATGGGGGTGGCGCCGGCGAGCTCGTGAGCCTCGGGTTGCGGCGGGCAACCCGTAAGCGGACCGCGGCCGCGCCATGACTGACACCGGCGTCCTTTTGCAGCAGGTGGTCAACGGGCTGAGCCTCGGCGCTATGTACGCGTTGCTGGCGCTCGGCTTCACGCTGGTCTACGGCATCCTCGAGCTGATCAACTTCGCGCATTTCAACGTGTTCATGGTCGCGTCGTTTATCGGCATGTGGGCGTTGCAGCTGCTCGGCATATCGGGGCAGAGCGAGGTCCTGACCGGGGCGGCGCTGGCGGGTGCGCTTGCCTTTGCGTTTTTTGTCACGATGGTGGCGGCCGGCGTGATCGGTGTTGCGATCGAGCGGCTGTCGCTGCGGCCGTTGCGCGGGGTGCGCGGCACCGCGGCGATGATCACGACGATCGGCGTCTCCTACATCCTGTTCAACGTCATCCTGTTGACGGTCGGCGCCGGGTCGGAGAACTACCCCAACCCGTTGCCGGTCGTGCGCTGGCAATTCGGCCAGGTGGTCGTGGAGCTGAAGGAGGTGCTGATCTGGGTCGTGGCGATCGCGCTGATGACGGCGCTGCACCTGTTCGTCAGCCGCACCCGCCTCGGCAAGGCGATGCGCGCCACCGCCCAGGACGCCGAAGCCGCCCGCATGATGGGCGTCAACGTCGACCGGGTCATCGTCACCGCATTCTTTCTCGGCTCGGCGCTCGCCGGGGCGGCGGCGCTGATCTTTGGCCTCTACTACAATTACACGAGCTTTATCATCGGCTACACGGCAGGGCTCCGCGCCTTCACCGCCGCGGTCCTGGGCGGGATCGGCAGCATTCCGGGCGCGATGGTCGGCGGGCTGCTGATCGGGCTGATCGAGACCCTGGGGGGCCAACTGATCGCGGTGCGCTGGACCGACGTGATCATCTTCTCGATTCTGGTGCTGGTGCTGGTGTTTGTCCCGGCGGGCCTCTTCGGCCGCGCCACACCGACCAAGTCGTAGCATGGCGGAGATCGACGAGCGGCCTGCCGCCACCGCCGCGGTATTGCGGACTGGGTCGCGCGCCGAGGCCACAGCACCGCGCCGCGCCGCGGCCTTTTCGCCGCGCGCGCGCAGCCGCCTCGCGATCCTGCTGATCACCGTGGCGGCGCTGTCGTTCCCGCTGTTGCACCGCAACGACGCCGACGTCGACTCGGCGGCAAACGCGCTCGCCTTCGCGGCCCTGGCGCTCGGCCTCAACATCGTCGTCGGCTTTGCCGGGCTGTTGGATCTCGGCTACGCCGCGTTCTTCGCGATCGGCGCCTACGCCTACGGGGTCGCGAGCTCGTTTCAGCTGCAGCCGGAATGGTCGAGCTTTTGGGAGCCGTTCCGCTGGCTCGACCTCGTCGCGCGAATGCCGGGTGCCACCGGCGACGTCGTCCATTTCCAGGTGTCGTTCTGGCTGATGCTGCCGGTCTCGGCGGCGATCGCGGCGTTTTTCGGCATCTTGTTCGGCGCCCCGACCTTGCGCCTCAAGGGCGACTACCTGGCGATCGTGACGTTGGGCTTTGGCGAGATCGTGCCGATCGTCGCGCGCAATATTCCGAGCGTCACCAACGGCGCGATGGGGCTGAACGGGGTCGCCGCACCGCAGCTCTTCGGCCACAGCTTCGGGATCAGCGCCACCCCCTATTATTATGTCGGCCTAGGGCTCGTCGCGCTCCTGATCGCGACCAGCCTGCGGCTCAAGGATTCGCGCATCGGGCGCGCCTGGATGGCGATCCGCGAGGACGAGATCGCGGCCTCGGCGATGGGCGTCAACCGGGTGCGCTTCAAGCTCCTCGCGTTCGCCACCGGGGCGGCGTTCGCCGGCGCCACCGGCACGTTCTACGTCGCGAAATTGCAGACCGCGACCCCGGAAATGTTCATGTTCCCGGTCTCGGTCATGATCCTCGTCATGATCGTGTTCGGCGGGATCGGCAGCGTGTGGGGCGTCGTCCTCGGCGCGCTGTTGCTGCAGCTGCTGCAATCGTGGTTTCTCGAGGACCTGTCGCAGTGGCTGCACGCGCTCGGCCGCCTCGTCGACGTCGACTGGCTCCAGCATGTCGAGCTCGCCTCGTCGATCGAGCTGATTTTCGGGCTGATCCTGGTCGTGATGATGCTTTACCGCCGCGAGGGCCTGATCCCGGCGACGCGGCGGACGCCGCCGCTCAGCCTCGACGAGCAGTCCGCACAGGTGGCGCGCGGCGGCTTCGAGGGCTTGCGCGCGGTCGCGGCCGAGGATGCCGCCCCGAGCGGGCCGCTGCTTGAGATCGACGGGCTGACCGTCAGCTTTGGCGGGCTCGTCGCGTTGCGCTCGGTGTCGCTGAGTGTCCCGGCCCATTCGGTCGTCGCGGTGATCGGGCCCAACGGCTCGGGCAAGTCGACGTTGTTCAACGCGGTGACCGGGCTTGTGACACCCGACAGCGGCAACGTGCGGTTTGCCGGGCGGGAGATCGGGCGGCTGCCGTCGCACCGCGTGCTCGACCGCGGCATCGCGCGCACGTTCCAGAACATCCGCCTGTTCCCGAACCTGACGGTCCTCGAAAACGTCATGATCGGCATGCATGCGCGGCTCTCCACCGGAGCCGCCGGCGCGCTGCTGCGGCTGCCCAAGACGCGCCGCGAGGAGGAGGCGGCGCGCGAGCGCGCGCTCGAAATCCTGGCCCTCTTCGGCAACCGGCTCTTGCCGCGCGCCGGGCATGTCGCGTCGAGCCTGTCCTACGCCAACCGCCGGCGCACCGAGATCGCTCGCGCGCTCGCCTCGCGGCCCAAGCTGTTGCTGCTCGACGAGCCGACCGCCGGGATGAACCCTGCCGAGACCCTCGAGCTCGCCGAGCAGATCAAAAGCCTCCACCGCTATGGGCTTGCGATCGTGCTGATCGAGCACAAGCTCGACGTCGTCGTCAGCCTGGCCGACAAGGTCGTCGTGCTCGACCATGGCGAAAAGATCGCCGAGGGGCCGCCCGAACTGGTGCGCCGCGACGACGAGGTGATCCGCGCCTATCTCGGCCGCAGCGCGGCGTTCGCGTGACCGCGTCCCTCCTCGAGTTCAAGGCGGTCGACACCCATTACGGCGACCTCCATGTGCTGAAGTCGGTCGACTATCGGATCGACGCGGGTGAGATCGTCTGCCTGTTGGGCGGCAACGCCTCCGGCAAGTCGACGACGATGAAGGCGATCATGGGGATCGTCCGGCCAAGCCGCGGCGAGGTCGTCTACGAAGGCCGCTCGCTGCATGGCGTCAGCACCGCCGAGCGGGTGCGCCGCGGCATCGCCCCGGTGCTCGAGGCGCGGCGGTTGTTCCCGCGAATGACGGTCTACGAAAACCTCGAAATGGGCGCCTACACCCGGCCGCGCGGACCGGAATTCGCCGAGGATCTCGAACGCGTGTTCACGCTCTTCCCGCGCGTCGAGGAGCGGAGGCGCCAGCTCGCCGGGACGTTGTCGGGGGGCGAGCAGCAGATGGTCGCGATCGGCCGCGCGTTGATGGCGCACCCCAAACTGCTGTGCATGGACGAGCCGTCGATGGGGCTGTCGCCGGCTTACGTCGAGCAGGTGTTCGACATCATCCGCGAGATCAACCGTCAGGGCACGACGATCTTCATGGTCGAGCAGAACGCCAACATGGCGCTGTCGATCGCCGACCGCGCCTATGTCCTGCAGACCGGGGAGGTCGTGCTGAGCGGCCCGTCCGCCGAATTGCGCCAGAACGAGCAGATCCGCCACGCCTATCTCGGCGAAATGACCGTCGCGGCGGAGTGACGGGCGGCGCGTCGCCGGCGTCAAGCCCGCTCGCGCCATTCGGCTTCTGCTTAACGCGGCCGAGCCCCCCGCACCGCGATCGTGGCCCGACGGCAGGGCGCCTTTTTAATTTTTTGTTTAGATCGCACGCCTAGCTTCGTCGGGTCGACGGAGCCCGGCAGATGCGTGGCGGATTTCGCTTGTTACGGAGATTTCGGGAGGATCGGCGGGGTGCGATCGGCGTCCTCGGCGCGCTCGTGCTGGTCGGGGTGGTGGGCGTGTCGGCGCTGGCGCTCGAATACGGCCACGGGCTGTTGCAGAAAGTCGAAAACCAGCGGGTCGCCGACCTCGCTGCCTATGGCGGGGCGATTGTCTACGGCTCGACCAGCTCGACGACCAGCGCCACCGCGGCCGCCGCCAACATCGCCGGGTTGAACGGCATTGCGAGCGGCGCCAGCCCGTCGGTCGTCAGCTCACCGACCGGCGACGGCAACAACGCCGTCAAGGTCACGGTGACGACCAACGTGCCGCTGATGCTGGCCCGCGTGCTGACCACCAGCACGACGTTGCCGGTCAGCGCCACCGCCTATGCCGAGATCAAGTCGAATGCCCCCGCCTGCGTCATCGCGCTCAGCGGCAGCGGCAGCGGCGTATCTCTCAGCGGCGGCACCCAGATCACCGCTGAAAGCTCGGGTCCGCCCCCTACCAACTGCGCCGTCGCTTCGAACAATGCGGTAACGCTGACCGGTGGCACGAAGATCACGACGAAAAATATCGACTACGGCACGAAGTACAATGTCAGCGGCGGCAGCAGCATTGTGGCTCTCTCCGGTGCAGTCAGCTACTCCAAGGTGCTGACCACTGATCCGCTCGCTCCGAGCAGCGGCAGCCCCGGCAGCACCGAGGTCACCAACGCCATCAACCATCTGGGCTTCAACGCGACAGGTGGTTGCGCGGGCACCGCTGGCACGGTCTGCGCGATCGCCTCGCCCGGCGCGCCCGCAACCTATTCCGGGACGGCCATCTCGTTCGGATATACCCAAAGCACGACGATAAGCGAAGTGTCGGCAGATGGGTGTTCGGCGAGCAAGTCCGGCAGTACGTGGTCGGTGACGTGCAGCGGCACCGGACCATTCGATTTCGGGGCGATTTCGATCAGCGGCGGGCTCGCGGTGACGTTCACCAATACAACTTCAGGAGCCACCTATAACTTTAACGGCGTCGTCGACGCCACCTCCTCGAACGGGTTGACCTTCAACGGCGGGAGCGGCGCCACCTACAACTTGGCGAAAGGTATCGTCACCGGAGGCAATGCGCCAATGACTTTCACCGCCGGCACGTTCAACATCGGCCAAGGCACAGGCTCCTGTAATTCGTCTAGCGGCTATAGCATCTGCGACAGCTCCACGCTAACGCTCGGGGGTGCCAGTACTTTCGTGCTCTCCGGCGGGATATATGTCAGCGGCGGCTCGACCTTGAGCATGGGCAACGGCAGCACCAACAGCTATGATATCGGTGCTGCGAACGACGGCAGTTCGATCGCGGCCGGCGGCGGGGCCACGACCACCCTCTATGACGCGACTGGCGCGGGCGACCTGTTCGAGACCGCCGGGAATATCGTAAATGGCGGCAGCAGCAGCACCTGCCTGACGCTCCCAGCCGCTGCGGCGCACGACATCCACGGATATGTATCGCTTTCCTGCGGCGCCACTCTGGGCGCCGGCGTCTACACAATTACCGGGTACTTCACTCTCGGCGGAAACGGTGGCGGCGGCACCGTCACCGGCGGTAATGTCACTATGGTGATCGGAGCTGCTTCAGTGCCATCTTCGGGCAGCTGCAACGGATTGGCCTTCTGCATCGCGAACGGGTTTAGCGATGTTACCCTGACCGCACCCTCTTCGGGAGCGACCGAAGACCTTGTCGTCGTCGGCCCTTCTTCTTCGTCCGCCAATTCCAGCGCGGGCGCCCTCTTCACCGGCGGCTCCACTGGCACAAATCTGAGCGGGGCATTCTATTTTCCGACTGGCGCCGTCAGCATGAGCGGCGCCGCCGCCATCAACTCCTCGGGTGGTTGCCTGGAGCTGATCGGGTCTCAGGTCAGCCTGTCGGGCGGCTCGGCGGCGACCTCGACCTGCGCCGGGTTGAGCAGCGGCAGCTTGGGCACCGCGGTCACTATGGTGCAGTG
>DATMLF010000019.1:0-2256 GCA_035570595.1 Allostellaceae bacterium | reverse complement strand
TAGAGGGCACCGATGCCATTGAAACGTCGCCAAATCGCGTGGCGGGCCGCCCAGGACCTCGTCGACGGCGCCTATGTCAACCTCGGGATCGGTCTGCCGACCCTGGTGTCGGACTTCATTCCAGCCGACCGCGAAATCGTCCTGCACAGCGAGAACGGCATTCTCGGCGTGGGTCCCGCGCCTGGCGCCAACGAGGCCGACCCCGACCTGATCAACGCCGGCAAGCAGCCGGTCACCTTGGTGACCGGCGGCAGCTATGTCCACCACACCGACTCTTTTCTGATGATCCGCGGCGGCCATCTCGACCTGGCTCTGCTCGGGGCGTTCGAGGTCGCCGAAAACGGCGATCTCGCCAACTGGACGACCGACGACCCGGGGTTTCCGCCGGGTGTCGGCGGGGCGATGGACCTCGCCGTCGGTGCCAAGGAAATCCGCGTCCTCGTCGAGCACACCACCAAGTCGGGCATGCCCCGCATCCGCCGCCGCTGCGAATACCCGCTGACCGCGGCCGCCGCGGTGCGCCGCATCTACACCGACCTCGCGGTCATCGACGTGACCCCTGACGGTCTCGTCGTCCGCGAGATTGCCGAGGACATCGACTTCGCCGCGCTGCAGTCGAAGACCGAGGCGGCGCTGCGCCCCGCCCCCGACCTCAAGCCGTTGCGCGCCCCGCCGGTGTGAGCCGCGCGCTGGCGCCGGCAGCGAAACAGTAGCCACGGGGCGAGCCTGCCGCCGCGGGATCGCTGGCCGCCGTGCTCCGCGCGATAACCCCGTGTCCGGCCGGCGATCGGCCCGCGCAGCTCGCGGTTTAAACCAGCGCCTTTAGCATCGCCTCGGCGCTGGAGGCGTCGACTTGGCCGGGTTGCTGCTCGACGTTCAGCGACTTGACGACGCCGTCCTCGACCAGCATCGAATAGCGCTTTGAGCGGATGCCGAGACCGCCCTTTGTCAGGTCGAGCTCGAGCCCGAGCGCGCGTACAAAGTCGCCGCTGCCGTCGGCCAGCATCGTGACCTTGCCGTCGGTCTTCTGGTCGCGGCCCCACGCACCCATCACCGCGGCGTCGTTGACCGCGACACAGGCGATCTCGTCAATCCTCTTGGCCCGGATGTCGGCCGCCTTGTCGACATATCCGGGCAGGTGGCGCTGCGAGCAGGCCGGGGTGAACGCCCCGGGTACGGCGAACAGCGCCACCCTTTTGCCGCGGAAAAAATCGTCGGTCTTGACCTCTTTCGGCCCTTCCGGGGTCACCTGCCGCAAGACCACGGAAGGCAGCCTGTCGCCGACATTGATCGTCATGGAATTCCTCCGTGTTGTCGAAAATGTCGAAAGCCTGGCCGGCACGGCGCCTGGCCGGCGGGTGATCGGATGCGGGAGCGATACCACAGCATCGACCGGCGGGCAAACTGGACGGCGCCCGACCGAACCGCCGTTTTTTTGTGCGCCGGGAGGCAACAAAACTCCTATGATCTGCGTATAGGCTGCGGGTCGGGCGAGGAGTGCGGCGATGACCGAGAGATCGCAGCGGAGGGCGGGTTGAGCTCGCTGGCGGGCCAGCTTTTGGTGGCGATGCCGCAGATGGGAGACCCGCGCTTTGCCCGCTCGGTCATCTATCTGTGCACGCACAGCGGCGACGCCGGGGCGATGGGGCTGGTGGTCAACAAGGTGCTCGGCGCGCTGACCTTGGGCGAGCTGTTCGCCCAATTGCAGATCGAGTCCGGCGGCTTCGCCAAAAAACGCCCGGTGCATTTCGGCGGTCCGGTCGAGCCGGGCCGCGGTTCTGTCTTGCACACCGGCGATTACCGCGAGGAAGCGACATTGCGGGTCAGCGGTGACATCGCGGTGACCGCGACCCTCGACATCATGCGGGCGATCGGCAAGGGAGAGGGCCCGCGCCTCAGCCTGTTCGCGCTCGGCTATGCGGGCTGGGCGCCGGGCCAGCTCGACGCCGAAATCCAGGCCAACGGATGGCTGTCGGTCGCCGCTGACGAAGCCATCCTGTTCGATGCCGACCACGACGGCAAATGGCAGCGCGCGATGGCCAAACTCGGCGTCGACCCGACGATCCTGTCGAGCGAAGCCGGCCACGCCTGACGCCCGCGTGGCGCGGCACGCCGGGGGGGTCAGACCGAGTAGTACATCTGGAACTCGATCGGGTGGGGGGTGTGCTCGAAATTGTACACCTCCTCCCATTTCAATTCGATGTAGGCCTCGATCTGGTCGCGGGTGAAGACGTCGCCCTTCAATAAAAAGGCGTG
>DATMLF010000018.1:0-2370 GCA_035570595.1 Allostellaceae bacterium | reverse complement strand
CCGCAACCACCGTGTCGAGCGGTGACGCCGCAAGCGCCGGCGCCGCATCGGCGACTGCAGCGACGGCGCGCTCGTCGCCCTCTCCTACGTCATCTCCCCGAGGCAAATAGAGCGTCGCGGCGTCAGGTGCCGGGGGCACGGGCGGGGCCGACGAGGCTGGCGCCGCCATCGACGACCAAGGTCTGCCCGGTGATGTAGCGCGCCTGCGCCGACAGCAGAAACCGCACTGCATGCCCGATATCCCAGCCGAGGCCCTCGATGCCGAGCACCGAGGCCTTGCGGCGCGCCTCGCGGCCGGCCGGGGTCATCTGGCCGGTATACATCCGTGGTGTGTAGATCGGCCCCGGCGCCACGCAATTGACGCGGATATTTTGCGGCCCGTGATCGACCGCCATCGCCCGGGTCAGCGCGATCACCGCGCCCTTTGAGGTCGAATAGGCGGTCAGCCCGCGCGGGCGCAACGCCGAGATCGACGACACGTTGACGATGGCGCCGCCGCCCGCGGTCTCGACCATTGCCGGGATCGCATGGCGCGAGACAAAGAACATGCTGTCGACGTTGACCCGCATGACCCGATGCCACAACTCGACCGGCGTGTCGACGACGCTGCCGCGCCCGCCGATGCCGACATTGTTGTCGAGCAGGTCGAGCCGGCCGAATTCTTGACCGCCGCCTGGACGAGCGCCTTGCATTGGCTTTCGTCGGCAACGTCGGCGACAAACGGGATCGCCGCACCGCCCTCGCCAGCGATCATCGAGACGGTCTCTTCGGCGGCCTCGCGCAGGATATCGACAACCACCACCTTGGCGCCCGAGCGCGCCAGCAGCAATGCCGCGGCCCGGCCGTTGCCGATGCCGGAATCGGGCGCGCCGCCGCCGGTGACGATCGCCACCTTGCCGGCGAGGCCGGGATCGTCTTCGGGCCGCACTTCGCCGTTCATATCCTGTCTCATCCCATCAGCGCCCACTGTGCCGGATCAAAAGTTCATTGGATCAAAGATCTCTGTCATCGCGAGCGAAGCGAAGCAATCCCGTACCGGGAACGCCGAGATTGCTTCGTCGCCTTTAGGCTCCATACATGACAAGCCTGGATTTCCCGTACCAGCCTTCGGAGCGGAACATTACGATACCGGCTGCGCTTCGTCGGCGCCACGACGCGCCGCCTGGAGGGCGCGCCACACCCGCTCGGGGGTTGCCGGCATCTCGACGTGCCGCACGCCGAGCTCGGCGAGCGCGTCGGCGATGGCGTTGACGACCGCCGCCAATGCCGGGGTGGTGCCGCCCTCGCCGCCGGAGCGGACGCCGAGCCGATTGGTGGGTGCCGGCACTTCGCTGAGCGCCGTCTCCAAGAACGGGAAGGTCGCGGCGCGCGGCATCGCGTAATCCATAAAGCTCGCTAAGAGCACCTGCCCGCTCTCACGGTCGTAATGGCAGTTTTCGAGCAACGCCTGACCCACCCCCTGGGCAATGCCGCCATGCGTCTGACCGTGCAGGATCATCGGGTTGACAGCACGGCCGACATCATCGACCGCGGCATAGCCGACGATCTCGACGGCACCGGTCTCGATATCGACCTCGACCTCACAGATTTGCGTGCCATAGGGAAAGCTCGCGACCGGCAAGGTCTGGTCGGAAATGCCGGCGAGCGGCCCTTGCAACGCCGCCGGCAGGTCGGTGCGCGCGGTAGCCGCAGCCACGATCTCGAACAGGCTGATCTCGCGATCGGTGCCGGCGACGCGGAACCGGCCGCGGTCGAACTCGATGTCGATCTCGCCGGTTTCGAGCAGAAAGCTCGCGATCTTGCGGCCCTTGGCGATGATGTCGTCGGTCGCCTGGCCGATGATCGTCGCCGCCAATTTCATCGAGCGGCCGGAATGCGAGCCGCCGCCGGCCGCGACCCGCGCGGTGTCGTGGGCGATGTAGACGATACTGTCGAACGGCACGCCGAGCCATTCGGTGACGAGCTGCGCGAAACTTGTCTCGTGGCCCTGTCCCGAGGACATCGTACCCATGACCAGCTCGACCCCGCCTTCGGGAAGTATGGTGATTTCGGCGCGCTCGCGTGGCGCTCCCGAGGTGATCTCGACATAATTGGCCACACCGATGCCGCGCCACCGGCCGCGTTGCCGAGCCTCCGCGCGGCGGGCCGGAAACCCGCTCCAACCGGCGAGCGCCAGTGCTGTGTCCATCGCTTCCGCGTAGCGGCCGCTGTCATAGGTGACGCCGAGCGGGTTGGCATAGGGCTGGGCCTCGGGCGGGATCAGGTTGCGCCGGCGCAGCGCCGCCGGGTCGAGCCCGAGCCGGTCGGCCGCCAAATCCACCAGCCGCTCGGTGACAAAGATCGCCTCGGGCCGGCCGGCGCTGCGGTAAG
>DATMLF010000017.1:0-4826 GCA_035570595.1 Allostellaceae bacterium | reverse complement strand
GGTCGAGAAACTCGCCCATCTCAGGGCGCAGAAACGACCAGCCCATCTGGAGATGACGCAACAGGCTGTGCGCCTTGTACTGGGTCAGCACGGCAATCCGGCGCACCCCCGAATTCAGGCAGTTCGACAGCGCGAAGTCGACGATGCGAAACTTGCCGCCAAAAAACACCGCGGGCTTGGCGCGCCGGTCGGTCAGCTGCTTGAGGCGGCTGCCGCGCCCGCCGGCGAGCACGAGGGCCAGCGCCTGGCGCGCCAGCCGCTGTTGAATGCGCGCGTCCGACAGCATGTTTGCCTCCAATCGGCCGGCCGCTCAGCCCGCTCGCGGCGCCTGTGGTTCTTTTAAGCAGATGGCCGCCGGACCTATCCCGCCTCGGCGACCGCCTCCTCGAACGCGGCGAGGGTTTTTTCGATCGCCTCGCGCGGCAGGTCGCGGGTGATAAAGACCATACGCGTGCGATGGTCGTCGCTCGGCCATTGCGGCAGCAGCACCGGCGGGTGAAAGAGGTGCTGCACGCCGTGGACGACGACCGGCTCGCCCGGCCGGTCGCTGAGCGCCACGATCGCCTTCAGCCGCAACAGGTCGTCGCCGCGCATCGTCGCCAGCGCGTCGAGCCAGGTCGACAATGCCGCCCACGAGATCGGCTCGTCGCGGGTGATGCAAAAGGTGCTGATGCGCGCGTCGTGACGGTTCACGTCAACCGGCTCGCCGCCGTGGTGGTGGTCGTCGTCGTGCCCGTGGTCGTGCGCGGCCTCGAAGGCTTCGTCGCGCAGCCAGCGCTGGACGTCGACACTTTTGGTCTGGGGATCGTAAAACCCGAGATTGAACAGCAAGGCCGGGTCTACCTCGCCCTGTGCCACCCGCACGATCGGGGCGCTCGGATTGAGGGCGGCGAGCCGCGCGGTCAACGCCGCCGCCTGTTCCGGATCGGCGAGATCGGCCTTGGTCAGCAACAGCCGGTCGGCGACCGCCGCCTGCTTGACCGCCTCGGGCTGGCGGTCGAGCGTGCCGGCGCCGTTGACCGCGTCGACCGTGGTCACGACGCCGTCGAGCGAATAGCGCGCGGCGACGAGCGGGTCGGAGATCAAGGTGTGCAGGATCGGGGCGGGGTCGGCAAGACCGGTCGTCTCGATCACGACGCGGCGGAACTGCGGCAGCTTGGCGTTGGCGCGGCCGACAAAGAGGTCGAGCAAGGTGTCGGCGATGTCGCTGCGCACCGTGCAGCACAGACACCCGCTGTTCAGCAGCACGACCTCGTCGGTCGCCCGTTCGACCAGCAGATGGTCGATGCCGATCTCGCCGAACTCGTTGACGATGACCGCGGTCTCGGCCATGCCCGGCTCTTTGAGGATATGGTTCAGCACGGTCGTCTTGCCGCTGCCGAGAAACCCGGTCAGCAAGGTGACCGGGATCAGCGGCGTAGGGTCGGTCGAGTTCATCGCGAGCGCGCTCCGCCGGAAAAATTCCGCAGGATTGCCGTGGCGGGATTGTCGTCCAAATCGTCGCCGCAGTCGAGTTCGCTGCGCCCTGCCAGCCTAAGGACCGACTCAGAGCTGGTAAGTCTTAACCTAACAAAAGGCTCCGATCACCTCCTACCCGCGCCCCCGCGCAGGCGGGGGTCCAGAGCCCGCCCCTGGCTAGAACAGGGGGCAAGCGCTCAGTGCCCGCCGCCCTGGGTTCCCGCTTTCGCGGGAATGACGAAGGGGTAGGGGGATGGGTGCTAAACGTCAGAACGGATCCACTAAACTAAGCCCGTGCGTGGCGCAGACGTGCACCGAGCCGATCAGCCGTGTTTTCGCCGAGCTTCGGCCACATCTTCCGCCTAACGCAACCCCTTGATCTGCAAGTGGCAAGCGAATTTCCCAAAAGTCTTGATTAATGCGACCTACGGGAAAAGGCTCGGGGATGCTGAAGAGAGCCGACGACTTGATCGACCGAGCCGGCAAGCTTGACGATGCCGTTGCTAACCTCCGCGCCTTTCGTAGCCTGGTGGAGGAGCTGGATCGCCGCGGCCCGATCCCGTTTAGCCCACATCTAGGCCCAATCAGGATCGTACGTGCGGCGAGCCTCCGCTCGACCATTGCACTCATCATCGCGATCCTCGACGGCAAGAGAGACGACCGGGCGAGCATTGGGCAAATGCTCAAGCTCCTCGGCGACGCGATGCTGGAGAACTACTTTATGGAAAAGCGCGGGCAAGGCAGCCACGCCGCCGTAATGCGCCGGAAGCTCTCAGAGATGCGGGACCAATATTCCAAGGTCATCGACAGCGACAGCTTCAAGCGCGTGGTGAAACTTCGGCACGATGAGATCGGACACCTGCTGCTGCGCAATGAAGATACCCCAACCAGCGAGCACGCCGAAGTCTTTTGGTTGGCCGACGAAGCCGAGCGGCTAGTCCGTTTGCTCTACGAGGGACTGGCGATGCCTAAACCGCATTTCGTCGAGATGCGGCGCAAGACCGATGCGAGCGTCAAGCTGTTCTGGGACACATATCTCGCGGCGAGTGGCCTATCCGAAGAGGGTGGAAGGTTGCAATAACGCCCGTGAGCCCGCCGTCTCTTAAAACTCCTCCTTTTTGTGAGGCGATTCCAGTGATGCAGATTCTTTAACTTTCGCAAAGCGTCACAGTCCCTCATCCCGTTCACCGGGGCGCGCAGGGCATACCGTCCATGAATAGGGAGGCGGGTTAGGATGATCGATGTGGGCTTACATTGAAACTCATCCAGACGTCATAACCAATATACTCGATATAATCAGTTTCATCTTTGTGACGCCGCAACTTCTAAAGCTCGCGAACGCAACTAATGCGCTCATCGGTTCATTTGTATTTTCTGGTATTATCTTCTGTATTTTCTACGTACTCGTTATTATTAGTATAGATATAATTTATTGCTTGTCTTTACAGACTACAGATTGGGTTGTAATTCCATGGATTCTATTTTTTACGATCTTGTTTCCATATGTAATGCTATATGTTCTTCGACGCAAGACGGTTATGACCTTTTTTTTCGCTCTGATAATTACGTTGGGAAGACATATGTTTCCGATAGGACTCGCATTGTTTTTCATCTCGCGATTACTCGCACTCGCATTTGCCATATACAGGTAGCGAAAATATCGAAGCCAACCCCCGGCGGCTGCCCTACCGCGGTGCCGCATTTGACATAACATCCGTTCTGCGGCATGCGCCGAACTGGAACAGTGGTCCCTCCAGTCGGTGAGGTGAAGCCTTTCCGATTCGGATGCTACCCGGCGCGCACCGGGATATGGTCGAAATCGGCGACGACCCGCGTCTTTGGGAACAGGGCGGCGGCCTCGGTCAGGATTTCCTCGGGGCGGTAGCGGCCGGAGATGTGGGTCAGCAGCAACTCGCCGACCCCGGCATCGCGCGCCAGCCGCGCCCCGGCGCCCGCGGTCAGATGGCCGTGCGAACGGGCGAGGGCGGCGTCGCGGTCGAGATAGGTCGCCTCGATCACCAGCGCGTCGGCGTTCGCCACCTGCGGCGTCAGCGGGGCGGCGTCCTCAACGTCTCCGACGACGATGAGCCTGGCGCCGGCGATCGGCGGGCCGCGCACTAGTTCGGGCGTGATCAGACGGCCGTCGGCGAGGGTCACCGGCCGGCCCTCGGCCAATTCGCGGCGGTCCGGGCCGTCGGGCACGCCGAGCGCCATCAGACGGTCGGGCAGCAGCGGCGCCCGCGCGCTCTCCTCGAAGCGGTAGCCGAGGCTCTGCGTCCCGCGATGCTGCACGGCAAAGGCGGAGAGCCGCCACCCCGGCCATGATCGCACCGGGCCAGGCTCGACCGCGCGCAGCCGACAGCCGGCCGCACGCTCCCGGCCGACCGTCAGCGCCAGATAGTGGCCGACATAGCCGACCGTCTCGGCGCTGCCGACGATGTCGATCGGCTCCTCGATGCCGTAGAGGGCGCGGGTAGCGACAAACCCGGCGAGGCCGGCGATGTGGTCGAGATGGGCGTGGGTCAGCAGCACGTGGCGCAGCCCGCGAAAACCGAGCCGCGCGCGCATCAGCTGGCGCTGCGTTCCTTCCCCGCAGTCGACCAGCAGGCGGTCGGGGCCGCGGCTGACATAGAGGGCCGGCGAGCTGCGCTCCGCCGAGGGCACCGCCGCCGAAGTTCCGAGAAAGACCAGATCGAACATGCGCCGCCTGATGATGACTGGTGCTAATCTGCGCCCGAGTACCCTTTCTGCCAATCTTTGGGCCTGCTGATGGCGAAGCTGGACCTCGAGAACGCGACGATCGGCGACTTGCGGCAGGCGCGGTCGGCGGGCGCCGTCACCGCCGCGGCGCTGGTCCATGCCTATCTCGCGCGCATCGCGGCCTATGACGGGGCAGACCCCTCGATCAATGCGGTGCGCGAGGTCAACCCGGACGCGGGCGCGATTGCCGCCGGCCTCGACAGCGCGGCGCCGGCCGCGCGCCGCCCGCTCGCCGGCGTCCCGACCCTCCTCAAGGACAACATCGCGACCGCCGACCGCCAGCACACGACCGCGGGCTCGCTGGCCTTGGCCGATGCGCGGGCGGCGCATGACGCGACCGTCGTGCGGCTGCTGCGCGAGGCGGGTGCGGTCATTCTCGGCAAGGCCAATTTGACCGAGTTCGCGAACATCCTCGCGGTCGACATGCCCGCCGGCTACAGCTCGCTCGGCGGGCAGGTCCGCAACCCTTATGCGCCGCAGCTCGACGAGCGGGGCGTTCCGATTGTTCCGCCCGGCGGGTCGAGCTCGGGGTCGGCAGCCGCGGTCGCGGCGGGGTTGGCGGCGGCGGCGATCGGCACCGAGACCTCGGGCTCACTGTTGTCGCCGGC
>DATMLF010000016.1:0-46356 GCA_035570595.1 Allostellaceae bacterium | reverse complement strand
CCTGGTGGCGCAAGGACTGAGCATGGCCGGCACCGATCATCGCCGCAACCTCGCCGGCGGCGGGCCGGCGGTCATCCTGGTCGAGCCGCAGCTCGGCGAGAACATCGGCACCGCGGCGCGCGCGATGATGAACTGCGCGCTTGACGACCTGCGGCTGGTGCGGCCGCGCGACGGCTGGCCGTCCGAGCGGGCGGTGGCGGCGGCGAGCGGTGCCGACGCGGTGCTCGACCGGGCGCGGCTCTACCCGTCGATCGAGGGGGCGACCGCCGACCTCGTCCATGTCTACGCCTCGACCGCGCGCGACCGCGGCATGGTCCGGCGCGAGGTGACGCCGCGCCGGGCGGCGGCCGAAATGCGCGGCCATATCGCCGCCGGCGAGCCCTGCGGCGTGCTGTTCGGGCCGGAGCGCACCGGGTTGTTGAACGACGACCTGACCTTGGCCGACACGGTGCTGACGGTGCCGCTCAACCCCGGCTTTTCGTCGCTGAACCTCGCCCAGGCGGTGCTGCTCGTCGGCTACGAGTGGTTTACCGCGGCTGCCGAGGCTGCTCCCGAAACCCTGCACACCGGGCTCAGCCGGCCGGCGACCAAGGCCGAGCTGTCGAACTTTATCGAGCACCTGGAAGAGGAGCTCGTCAAAAACGGCTTTCTGCGCCACCCCGAGAGCCGGCCGAGCATGGTGCGCAACCTGCGCAGCCTGTTTCAGCGCGCGCATTGCACCGAGCAGGAATTGCGCACCCTGCACGGCGTCGTCACCGCCTTTGCCGGGCCGCGCGAACGCGCCAAGGCGGCCGACCCGGGCTAGCGCCTTCGGACGGCTGAGATCAAAGCCCGGATCGAGAAGTCACGACCGGGGGGTTTACCCGGTCTTGGCCTCGTCTATAGTCGCACCCCACTAACGCTATAGCTGTGGTTAGCGCCATTGGCGGGTATCGGAATCGACCCGATACCATTTGAGGTGGATCGGCCATTGGTGTTGCCGAATCCACTGATTGTATAGGAAAGACCGACCGAATCATGCGCTGCATCGTATAGATGCCACGAGTACGGGATTACGAGAGTACAGGTCGCGGTCGATCCGGAGCGAGTAGCTGTTACGGTGTCGTCCTCTTCCGCGTTGTCACTTGGGCCGGATACGCTGGCGTTAAACGTGCACGAGATATCAGTAGATGTGGATATATTTGACACTACTGATACAGTAATATTTAATGTTAACGTTCCGGTATAGGTTGTGTAAGCATTGGCTACATTAGGAGAACACAGGACTCCTAAGATGATGGCCAAAGTAGCTGTGCTGAGATGCTTCATGTACCTCCTCCCATTCCCAATTTACCAAGCCTAGTGGTGCGAACGCAACAGATGCTACCGCGAACAAGCCAGCGTTTCCGCGGGTTTCGACCGTATCGCGAGGGTACCAAGTGTCAGCTTCTCACCACTAGCAAGCGAGCCCGCCGCAGCTAATGAAGAATGGCTGGCTCCCGCAAGTTGCACGGTCTTGGCCTCTATCACCAATAAAAAAAGCCGGCTTTGTTGGCGACCCTGCTTCCTCCGCGCTAGGCCGCGCCCGCTCACCCGTCCTTGCGGTGGCATTTGGTGCAGGCCGCGTCAAAGCTGATGGTAGCCTGGCGCGGCGATTTCGCCGAGCAACCATGCCGCCGACCGCGGCTCAGGATGGGCAGCGCCAGCCACGACCGCGCTGCGCGACTTGATCCAGGGGCCGGCTCAGTGAGGATGCCGCGGCTCTGCCGGGCGCACGCGGTCGGCTCGGCCGGCCAGCCATGGCGGGAGCGCATGCCTGGTGCGGGGTGTTGACCCGCGCATGACTTTTGCTGCCGCCGGAAGGCTTCTCCCGGACCGCAGGCGGGATGGAGGCAGCGGCGTCTTCTGCGAAGGAGGTCCTTGTTATGGCGCCAGCAACCGAGCCGCTGATCGGCGTCGTCAACGCCGGCTCGTCCTCGCTCAAATTCAGCTTTTACGAGGGCGAACGCCGCCTGCTGTCGGGGCAGGTGGACGGGATCGGCGTGCATCCCACGGCGACCGCCGCCGGCGCGCGGGGCGAGGCGATCGACCCCCCGGAGCCGGGCGGGACACCGGCGACGGCCCCGAGCGACCTGCTGCCCGCGCTGATCCCGTGGGCGCGGCAGCAGCTCGGCGGGCGGGACCTGGCCGGGCTCGGCCACCGGGTCGTCCACGGCGGCCTGCGCCATTCGCGCCCGGCCCGCGTCACCGCGGAGCTCATGGCCGAGCTCGAGGCGCTGGTGCCGCTCGCGCCGTTGCACGAGCCGCACAATCTCGAGCCGATCAAGGCGGCGCTGCGGCTGAGGCCCGACTTGCCGCAGGTCGCGTGCTTCGACACGGCGTTTCACCGCACCGCGCCCGAGGTCGAGCAGGCCTTTGCGTTGCCCTATTCGCTGTTTGACGAAGGCGTGCGGCGCTACGGCTTTCACGGCCTCTCCTACGAGTACATCGCCTCGGTGCTGCCGCAGCGCGCGCCCGAGATCGCCAACGGCCGGGTCGTCGTCGCCCATCTCGGCAACGGCTGCTCGGCCTGCGCGATGCGCGCGGGCGTGTCGGTCGCGACGACAATGGGCTTCACCGCGCTCGACGGGCTGCCGATGGGGACGCGCTGCGGCGAGCTTGACCCGGGGGTCGTGCTGCACCTGATCCAGCAGAAGAAGATGGCGGCGGACGCGCTGGTCGACCTGCTCTACCGCCGCTCGGGTATGCTCGGGCTCTCCGGGGTTTCGTCCGATTTCCGCGAATTGCTGGCGAGCGAGGAGCCGCGCGCGCGGTTCGCGGTCGAGCTGTTCTGCTATCGCACGGCGCGGCACATTGCTTCGCTCGCCGCGGCTTTGGGCGGGCTCGACGCCGTCGTGTTCACGGCCGGGGTCGGCGAGAACGCCGCCCCGGTGCGCGCCGCGATCTGCCGGGCGTGCGCTTGGCTGGGTCTCGGTCTCGACGAAGGGGCGAACCGGGAGCACAAGGAGCGCATCAGCACGCCCGAGAGCCGCGTCGGCGCCTATGTCGTCAAGACCGACGAAAACCTGATGATCGCGCGCCACACCCGCGCGCTCGTGGCACGCTGACGCCGAGGTGCTCGAACGCCCCGGGCGTCATGAGGGGCGGTTCTTGCTGAGCCGAAAAACCGCGCGCCGTTGGCAGAAACAGTCCGCTCAGGTGGCGCCGTCCGGGCCGTTACTCGATCCTGCCAATCTCGAATTAACCATTGCGTGTTACCCGTTGAGAAACCGGAAGTTCGTCGCCAAGACGATCTCTCGCCCGTTATGCTGCAAATTTACGATTGCCCGATCACCCCAAATGGCTGAACAAGAAGTCACAAATGTACACGTCGGTTGCCGACTTGGAGCGCGGAGGAAAGATGCCGACGCAGACAGGGGGGCGGGAGAAGAGGACGGCGGAGGAGGGGCGGCTCGACGAAGCGCGCGGCGGGCGGGTGGCCTGGCGGCTCTGGGGGCCGTACCTCAGCGAGCGCCAATGGGGCACGGTCCGCGAGGACTACAGCGAGCACGGCGACGCGTGGAA
This sequence comes from Allostellaceae bacterium, assembly GCA_035570595.1. Lineage (GTDB taxonomy): Bacteria > Pseudomonadota > Alphaproteobacteria > ATCC43930 > CGMCC-115725 > AP-15. The sequence goes on along the minus strand of DATMLF010000016.1, from coordinate 42,813 downwards.
TTATTTCACCCACGACCAGGCCCGCTCGCGCGCCTATCACTGGGGTGAGGACGGCCTTGCCGGGATCAGCGACGACCGTCAGCGGCTGTGCTTTGCACTCGCGCTGTGGAACGGCAGGGACCCGATCCTGAAAGAGCGCCTGTTCGGGCTGACCAATGCCGAAGGCAATCATGGCGAAGACGTAAAGGAATACTATTTCTACCTCGATAACACGCCGACTCACTCGTATATGAAGTATTTGTATAAGTATCCGCAGGATGCTTACCCGTATGGCGATCTCGTCGAAACCAACCGGCGGCGCGGCCCCGGGCACCCGGAGTATGAGCTGCTAGACACCGGCGTTTTCGACGAGGACCGCTACTTCGACGTATTCGTCGAATACGCAAAGACGGGGCCGACCGACTTGCTGATCCGGGTCGACCTGGTGAACCGCGGACCCGACCCGGCGGCCCTGCACGTCCTGCCGACCTTGTGGTTTCGCAACAGCTGGGCGTGGTGGCCCGACCCGCCCAAGCCGGCGCTGCGCGCGCTGCCGCCGCAGGACGGCGCCGGCGTGATCGGGGCCTCCCACGCCGAGCTTGGCGACTATTTTCTTTTCTGCGGCGACAACCCGCCGCTGCTCTTTACCGAGAACGAGACCAACAACGAGCGGATTTTCGACACGCCCAACGCCACGCCCTACGTCAAGGACGCGATCCACGACTATGTGGTGGCCGGCCGCGGCGATGCCGTCAACCCGGCCCGGACCGGAACCAAGGCGGCCGCCCATTACCGGGTCGAGCTCGCTGCCGGGGCGACCGGCACGATCCGGCTGCGGTTGAGCGGGGCCATGCTCGCCGGGCCGTTTTGCGCTTTCGACCAAACGATAGCGCAGCGCCGCGGCGAGGCCGACGCGTTTTACCGCGCGATTACCCCGGCCCGCGTCGGCGCGGATGCCGCCCGGGTGATGCGGCAGGCGCTCGCCGGGATGTTGTGGAGCAAGCAGTATTTTTTTCTCGACGCCGACAAATGGCTCGCCGAGCACGGCGCCGACCCGATGCGGTCGCCAACCCGCCTGGTGCGCAACCATGAGTGGTTCCACTTGATCGGCGAGCACGTGATCTCGATGCCCGACAAATGGGAATATCCGTGGTTCGCCGCCTGGGACCTCGGGTTTCACGCGCTGGCGCTGGCGACCGTCGACATCGACTTCGCCAAGCAGCAACTGGAGCTGTTGCTCGACCAGCAATACCTGCATCCGACGGGCCAGATCCCGGCCTACGAATGGAATTTCAGCGACGTGAACCCGCCGGTCCAGGCCTGGGCGACGATCTTTGCCTATCGCATGGAAGAGGCGCTGCGCGGCAACACCGAGCTCGACTTCCTGAAGCGGATGTTCGGCAAGCTCGCGGCCAATTTCGGCTGGTGGGTCAACCGCAAGGACCGCTTCGGCCGCAGCCTGTTCGAGGGCGGATTTCTCGGGCTTGACAATATCGGGGTGTTCGACCGCAGCGCGCCGCTGCCGACCGGCGGCCACCTGGAGCAGGCCGACGGCACCGCCTGGGTCGCGCTCTTTTGTCAGAACATGCTGGAAATCGCCTATGAGCTGGCGGCGCACGACCCGACCTACCAGGATTTGGCGGCGACCTACGCGATCGAGTTCCTGCTGATCGCGCGGGCGATCAACAATATCGGCCCGGACGGCATGTGGGACGAGGAGGACGGCTTTTACTACGACGTGCTGCGCCTGCCCGACGGCACCGCCACCCGGCTCAAGGTCCGCTCGCTGGTGGGGCTGTTGCCGCTCTGCGCGGTGACCGCGGTCGACAAACGCCAGCGCGAGCAGGTTCCCGAGCTGACGCGCCGGATGGCCGAGCGGGTCCGGCGCATGCCGGAGCTGCTCGAAGCGATCCATCCGACCGGCCCCGGCCATCTCGGCGTGGCCGAGCGCGGGATCATGGGCCTCGTCAACCGCGACCGGCTGCGCCGGATCCTGACGCGGATGCTCGACGAGGACGAGTTTCTGAGCCCTTACGGGATCCGCTCGCTGTCGCGCCGCCACGCCGAGCATCCCTACGTGTTCTGCGCCGGCGGCCGCGAATACCGCGTCGGCTACCTGCCGGCGGAATCGGACGGCGGCATGTTCGGCGGCAACTCGAACTGGCGAGGGCCGGTCTGGATGCCGGTCAACGCGCTGATCATCCGCGCGCTGATGCATTACTTCGCCTATTACGGCGACAACTTCAAAATCGAATGCCCGACCGGCTCCGGGCGACTGATGAATTTGTTCGAGGTTGCGCAGGAAATCGCCACCCGGCTGACCCGGATCTTTTTGCGCGACGACGCGGGGCGGCGGCCGGTGTACGGGGGAGCCGAAAAGTTCCAGTGCGACCCTTATTGGCGCGACCACCTGCTGTTCTATGAATACTTTCATGGCGACAACGGCGCCGGCATCGGCGCCAGCCATCAAACGGGGTGGACCGGTCTTGTTGCCGGCTTGATCGAGATGCTGGGCAAGCTCGACGCGCAAGCGGTCCTGCGGCAGGGCAGGGAAGGGGTCTTCGGCCGCGATCAGCCGGCGCGCTAGTCGCCGGCGCTCGCGCTTTGACGTTTCGTGGCGGAGCGAGCCGGGGCGCGGGCGGCGGGCGGTCAGCCGGCCTCCCACGCGAACAGCAGCAGCGAACGGCCGGTGACGCCGTACACATCGCCGGTCGCGAAGGTGCCGAGCTCCGCGTCGTCGGCAAGGTTGGTGTCGATCAGCAACGACCACTGCGAGCCGCCCGCGGTCTCCGGCAACGTGAACCCGACGAGATCGTGGTAGGCGTTCAGCACCATCAACAGGGTCGCGTCCTCACCGCGCCGGCGGATGCCGGTCGGCTGGGCACGACCATCCATCAGCATTCCGAAGCATTCCATGCTCATGTCGCCCCAGTCCTCGGGCTTCATCTCGTCGCCCGAGGCGTTGATCCAGGCCACGTCCTTGACCCCGAGCTCCTCGTTGTAGGTGCCGCTGAGAAACCGGCTGCGGCGCAGGATCGGGTATTTGTGGCGTAGCGCCGTCAGCTTTTGCACAAAGCGGATCAGCGACGCCCCGTTTTCCCCCCCGTTTTCCCCATTGTCCCAATCGACCCAGCTGATCTCGTTGTCCTGGCAGTAGGCGTTGTTGTTGCCGTTCTGGGTGCGGGCGAACTCGTCGCCGGCGAGCAGCATCGGCGTCCCTTGCGAGAGCAGAAGGGTGCCGAGGATGTTGCGCATCTGGCGGGCACGTATCGCCGCGATCTCAGGGTCGTCGGTCGGGCCTTCATCGCCGCAATTCCATGAGCGGTTGTCGGAGCTGCCGTCGCGATTGTCTTCGCCGTTCGCCTCGTTGTGCTTGTCGTTGTACGAGACGAGGTCGTTCAAGGTGAACCCGTCGTGCGCGGTGACAAAATTGACGCTGGCCCAGGGCTTGCGGCCGCGATGGTCGAACAGGTCGCCCGAGGCGCTGAGGCGCGGGGCCAGCGCGCTCGCCGGCGTCGCGCCGCGCCAATAGTCGCGGACAACGTCGCGAAATTTGTCGTTCCACTCGGCCCAGCCGGGTGGAAAGGCGCCGACCTGATAGCCGCCTGGGCCGCAATCCCAAGGCTCGGCGATCAGCTTGACGGTGCGCAGCTCGGGGTCCTGGCAGCACGCCTTCAAAAACCCGCTTTGATTGTCAAAGCCGTTGGGCTCACGCGCGAGAATGGTGCCAAGGTCGAACCGGAAGCCGTCGACATGGGTTTCGCCCGCCCAGTAGCGCAGGCTGTCGGCGACCATCTGGATGACCCGCATATGGCTGAGGTTGAGGGTGTTCCCGGTGCCGGTGTCGTTGATGTAGTAGCGCGGCTGGTCGGGGATCAGCCGATAGTAGGAGGCGTTGTCGATCCCCTTGAACGACAGGGTCGGGCCGCGTTCGTTGCCTTCGGCGGTGTGGTTGTAGACGACGTCGAGGATGACCTCGAGCCCGGCATCGTGCAGCCGCGCCACCATTTCCTTGAATTCGCGCAAGGTCTGCTCGCGCTCGTGAGCATAGCGCGGATCTGGGGCAAAGAACCCGATCGAGTTGTACCCCCAGTAATTGGTCAGCCCCTTGTCGAGCAGTTGGCTGTCGTTGATGAATGTGTGGATCGGCAACAGCTCGACCGAGGTCACGCCGAGCGACTTTATGTAGTCGACGACTTCATTCGACAGCCCCTTGTAGGTGCCGCGCCATTCTTTTGGCAGCTTCGGGTGAAGCTTGGTGTAGCCGCGCAGGTGCATCTCGTAGACGACGGTGTGCTCCCACGGCACAAACCTTCGCTCGGGCTCCCCCTTCCAATCGAAATTCGGGTCGACGACGACGGATTTCGGCATGAATGGCGCGCTGTCGCGCTCGTCGAACGTCGTGTCGTCCTCCGACTCGAGCTGGTATCCGAATATCGCCGGATCCCATTTCAGGTCGCCAAAATGCCCGCGGGCATAGGGGTCGAGCACCAGCTTGTTGGGGTTGAAGCGATGCCCGCCGTCGGGATCGTAGGGGCCGTGCACCCGGTAGCCGTAGATCGTCCCGGGCTGCACGCCGGGCAAATAGCCGTGCCAGATCTCGTCGGTGTATTCGGGGAGCTCGATCCGCGCGGTCTCACGCTCGCCGGAATTGTCGAAGAGACAAAGCTCGACGCGGGTCGCGTTTGCCGAAAACAGCGCGAAATTGACTCCGTCTCCATCCCAGGTTGCGCCCAACGGATGCGGCAGGCCTTCCCTGACCCGAGTGGGGGCGTTTTGCGCGGCCATGGTTCCCCTGTGTCTTGTTGCGCCGGAACCAACAGGCCGGCGCGGTTGACGCGATGCTCCCCGGGACGAGGCGGCGCCCGTCCCGGAGAGTCGCCGATTATTTCTTAGCAGCGCGGTGTTCGCCACTGCTCCGGTGCGCCTCGGTCGAATGCCGGTGCGCCTGCGCCGAATGCTCGTGCGCCGCTGTCGAATGCCGGTGCGCGGTCTCGTGGTCGCCTTTTTCGTGATGCTCGGCCGCGGTGCGATGCGCCTTGGCCGCGTTGTCGTGATGTTCGGCGGCCTTGGTATGCGTCTCTTTCGACATTTTGGTACCCTGATGAGCCCGCTGGGACGCGCGGGCAGATGACGAACGTCGCCGTTCGCGGATTGGTTTCGCGGGCCCGCCCGCCGCTGCCGGCACGCCGCCGAGCGGGTTTTGGAGCGCCGGGGATGGCGGGTCGTATGAGGGGTCGTATGAGCACGCGCCACCGGCCGCGGTCCGGTCTTACGGGCCGATCGCGCGATCTGCCCGTTGCCGGGATAAATCTCGTTCTCTTTTTGCCGCCGAGCGGATATCTTTTGACGCGGGGGTACTTCGACGTGATGGCACCAAGACGGCTCGACGCGGCGGCGCGGAGACTGCGCAACCGCGCCGGACGCATCCTTGCCAGCCGTGCGGCGCTTTCCGGCAGGTTTGCGCCGGCGCCTGCCGCGGGCGTTTTGGTGCGCGGGTTCGAAGCGTTGCCGCCGACCGCGCCGCTGCCGGCGGCCGGGTCAGCGGCGTAGGCCTTTCCGGAACAATCTCGAGCGGATGTCCGACCCATGTTCAGCCGCAAGCGAAGCGAAGCAGAGGACCGCAAAATGGCAGAGTCGTCTGACGATCTGGGGATTCCGACAAAACCCGTGCGGCCGGCGGGAGTGCCGGCCAGCACCCCGGTCCGGCCGCCGCCGACGATGCCGCCGCGAACGCCGGACTTGGCGCGCGCGGCCGACGCGGTGCGCCCGCCCGATCCGTTGCGCCGGCCCGGCGAGGGGTTTGGCCAGTCGCGAACCGAGGGCGACATGCGCCGGCTGAGCGTCGGCCGCGAGATCACCTTGTCGGGCGAGATCAACTCCTGCGACAAGCTCTTTATCGAGGGCAGCGTCGAGGCCAACCTGACCAACTGCCGCGATGTCGACATTGCCGAGGGCGGTCTCTTCAAGGGCTCCGCCTCGATCGAGGAGGCCGAGGTAAAGGGCCGGTTCGAGGGCAACCTCGTGGTCCGCAAGCGGCTCTTGATCAAGGCCACCGGCCGGGTCTCGGGGACGATCCGCTACGGCCAGATCGAAATCGAATGCGGCGGGCAGATTTCGGGCGACATCCAGGCGCAGCCGGCCGGCGAAGCGGGCGAGGCTACGCCGGACGCGGCGCTCGTGCGCGTCGCGGGCTGACCGCGGTTTTCTCGACCGCCGGCGCGGCTCGGCGCCGGGCTCGCGCGGGCTGCGGCTCGGTCAGCGCCGCGGGCTCGCCCGCGGCGGCGCGTGCCGCGATCAGCTCGGCGGGGCCGGTCTTTGCCGGATAGTGGCACAGATCGGCGACGACGCAGGTCGGGCAGTCCGGCTGGCGGGCCTTGCACACATAGCGCCCGTGCAGGATCAGCCAGTGATGGGCGTAGGGTTTGAATTTGGCCGGGGTGCGCCGGTTGAGCGCGGTCTCGACCTCTAGCGGCCTCTTTCCGGGTGCGAGCCCAGTGCGGTTGCCGACGCGAAAGATATGCGTGTCGACCGCGATCGTCGGCTCGCCAAAGGCCACGTTCAGCACGACGTTCGCGGTCTTGCGCCCGACCCCCGGCAGCGCTTCGAGCGCGGCGCGGTCGCGCGGCACCTCGCCATTGTGCCGCTCGACCAGGATTCGGCTCAGCGCGATGACGTTCTTCGCTTTGGTGCGAAAGAGCCCGATCGTGCGAATCAGCTCGATCACCCGTTCCTCGCCGAGCGCCAGCATCTGTTGCGGTGCGTCCGCCAACGCGAAGAGGGCGGGGGTCGCCTTGTTGACGCCGACATCGGTCGCCTGCGCCGACAGCACGACCGCGATCAGCAACGTGAACGGGTTGATGAACTCGAGTTCGGTCTGCGGGATCGGCCGGGTCTCCGCCAAGCGCCGGTAGAACTCGCCGATTTCACGTTTCGACATCAGCCGCATCGGGGGTCAGTGTAGAAGCGCCGCCCGCTCGCGGCAAACCCCGCGACCATCGCCAAGCGGCGCCGCGCCCATCGCCAGCGCTTTACGCAACTTTGCCGGCACCGTAATGTTTGGCCGACCATGCCTTCGCCGCCCGCCTGCGCCGCGCCCGCGGCTACCCTGCGACACCCGTTTTTCGAGCGCGTGCTGCTGCCGCACCGCAGCCTGCCGCCGCGCGGTTTTCACGCGATGATGCTGGTGCTGGGCCTGATCAGCCTCGCCGTCGGGATCGGCTTTGTCTCGGTCGGGGCGTGGCCGGTGACCGGCTTTTTCGGCCTCGACGTGGCGCTGATCTATCTCGCCTTTCGGCTGAATTACCGCAGCGCCCGGCGCAGCGAAATTCTCCGCCTGGCGGGCGACGCCTTTACGGTCGAACGGATCAGCGTGCGCGGCAGCCGTCGGGTGTGGCGGTTTCAGCCGTTTTGGCTGCGGGTCGTCCTCGAGGAGCGCGATGCCGACCGCAACCGGCTGTTTGTCGCCTCGCACGGGCGGTATCTGGCGGTCGGCGATTTTCTGCCGCCCGCCGCCCGCCGCGAGCTCGCCGTCACGATCCGCGACGCGCTGACCCGCTGGCGCGCGGCATTCACCCCGCCGGCCGAACCCTGAAACGAGAAACCGTCCGGCTAGGCATGCGCCGGGGTGTGCTTTGACAGAAATTCCTTGACCCGCACCTTGGCGGCGGTGAGCGCCGGCTCGGTCTTCCACTCCGCGACGAACGCGCAGTTCGGGATCAGCTTCGAGAGCTCTTCCGAGATCGGCCACGGGTGCGCTTCGTCATTGCCGGCCAGCACCAGGCACGGAGTCTTGATCGTCTTCACAAAGTCGCGGTCGGCGCAGTAGACAAACCCAGGCGCATAGAGGTTCCGGCAAAACGCGTCGAGCGCCTGCGAGGTCGCCTCCGGGTGGTCCTGCAACGTCTCGGCCCAGCTGTCGAAGCGCGCGGGGCGGCCGGGCGCCATCGCGCCGACGCGGCCGATCGGCTGCGCCAGCACCGCCGACTGCACCCGCTCGGGGTGATGCTTCAGCATGTTGATGATGAACGACCCGCCGATGCACTGGCCGTAAAGATGGCACTTGTCGACGCGGAGATGGTCGAGCAGCGCGATGTGGTCGGCGGTGTAGGCGTCCCACCCGTCCGCCGCGGTGATCGGCGCTCGGCTTTCGCCGCCGGCATTGCGCTGGTCCATCGCAATGACGCGGTACTTGTCCGCGAACTCGGTCGTCGGGTTGATCGGCGCCGAGGGCTGGCTCCATACCGCGATCACCGACTGCAAGCCGGCGGGCGCAAACGTCAGGATCGGGAAACCCCGGCCGAACTCCTCATAATGAATGTGCGCGCCATGATGGTCGATGCTTGGCATGCCGGTGTCCTCTCGTGATCAAAAAACCAAGGTTAGTCGATCGGGAAGCGGGTCGCCACGATGCAGTTTTCGAGGATGCCGCGGCCACGGTCGGGCGGGCGGTGCTGCGCGACAAAGCGGGCGTGCACGTCGGTCATGGCCTCGGCGCCGATGCCGGGCTCGGTCGCCACGTACTGCACGAGATTGTCGCGGAAGCCGCGCCGCGTCACATAGATCGGTGCGAGACCGCGCGCCTCGGCGACTACGGCGAGCGCGTCCGCCATCGGCCGGACCGCCGGGTTGACCGAGAAATCGGCCCAGTTGTTGGCGAGGACCCCGCCGGGGCTGAGCGCGTCGAGGCACCGCGTCCAGAACAGCTCGTTGCTTTCGGCCGGCCCGGCGGAGTTGTAGAGGTCGACGAGGATCACGTCGAAGCGGGCGGTCGTCGCGGCGACGAATTGCTGCGCCAGCTCGATCGTGACCCGCTGGGTCAGGTAGAACCAGCGCCGCGCCATCGCGACGATGGCCTCGTCGGCGTCGACCAGGGTGGGTGCGCAATCCGGCAGGTAAGCGCGCATAAAGCGCCACATCGCCGCCCCGCCAACGCCGAGCAGCAGCGCCGTCACCGCCTGCCGCGCCATCGCAAACGACAGCGACATCAGCCGTTCGTAGTGAAACACCAGCCGCGCCGGGTAAAGCAGGTCCATGCTCGACTGCTCGGTCACCTGGATGCTGCTGCCAAACGAGCCGAGGGTGCGGAAATGCCGCGCGCCGCGGTCGAAATCGACGACAAACACCGGCGAGCCGAAGGTCTGGGTTCGCCGCAGCAGGCGCAGCCGCGCGTCGCCGCCGAAATAGTCGAGGACGAGCCGGCGTTGGCGGTCCTCGCCGAATTCCGTGATCATCGGCAAACGAGCCGCTCGTCCGAGCCGCGGCCGCGCCCCTTGCCGGCGGCGCACAAGGATGTGCGCCGGGCGAACGCGAAGGGCGCCGCGCCGGCTGAGGGAATGGGGTCGCCGCGGGTCATTGCCGACAAGTAACCGCGATCCCGCGGGTTAATTCAAGCGCGTCGGCCCGCGGCGGCGGCCAGCCGCCGAGTGCTGCTTTGACGCTGCCGAATGCGGTCCTTAGATTAACCTGCGCGGATTAACGGCCGCCAGCGCACCGTCGGCCGCCGCCGAGCGGGCTGATATGGCGAGGAGCGTCGAAAAGCATGGACACCGGCACCATTCGCACGACCGAGGAAGAGGCGCTGTCGTTTCATTCGAGCGGTCGCCCCGGCAAGCTCGCCATCGCACCCACCAAACCGTTGACGACGCAGCGCGACCTTTCGCTCGCCTATTCGCCGGGTGTCGCGTTTCCGTGCCTGCACATCGAGCGCGACGCGAGCGCCGCCTACGACTACACCTCAAAGGGCAATTTTGTCGCCGTGGTCTCGAACGGCACCGCGGTGCTGGGGCTCGGCGACCTTGGCGCGCTCGCGGCAAAGCCGGTCATGGAGGGCAAGGCGGCATTGTTCAAGCGCTTTGCCGACATCGATTCGATCGACCTCGAAATCGACACCCGAGACGTCGATGCGTTCGTCAACTGCGTGCGCTATCTGCACCCGGCCTTTGGCGGCATCAACCTCGAAGACATCAAGGCGCCGGAGTGCTTCATCATCGAGGAGCGGCTGCGCGAATTGCTCGACATCCCGGTGTTTCACGACGACCAGCACGGCACGGCGATCATCGCCGCGGCCGGGCTGATCAACGCGTTGCAGCTGACCGGCCGCTCGCTCGACCAGGTCAAGATGGTCATCAACGGCGCCGGCGCCGCCTCGATCGCCTGCGTCGAACTGTTAAAGACGATGGGGCTCCCGGCGGCGAACGTCGTCTTGTGCGACACCCGCGGCGTCATCTACCGCGGCCGGACCGACGGCATGAACCAGTGGAAGTCGGCGCACGCCGTCGAGACCAAGGCGCGCACCCTGGCCGAGGCGATGGAGGGCACCGACGTGTTCTTCGGGCTTTCGGTCAAGGACGCGGTCGACCGGGCGATGGTCCGCTCGATGGCGGACAAGCCGATCGTCTTTGCGATGGCCAATCCCGACCCGGAGATCACGCCCGAGGACGTGCGCGCCGTGCGCTCGGATGCGATCATCGCCACCGGCCGGTCGGATTACCCCAACCAGGTCAACAACGTCCTCGGCTTTCCCTACATCTTCCGCGGGGCGCTCGACGTGCGGGCCTCGACAATCAACGACGCAATGAAGATCGCCGCCGCCGAGGCGTTGGCCGAGCTCGCCCGCGAGGACGTGCCCGACGAGGTTGCCGCCGCATATTCGGGGGAGCGGCTGACCTATGGCCCCGCCTACATCATCCCGGCACCCTTCGACCCGCGGCTGATCTGGGCGGTGCCGGCGGCGGTCGCGCGGGCCGCGATGGATTCCGGGGTTGCGCGCAAGCCGATCACCGACATGGCCGCCTACCAGCGCAGCCTGCGCGGCCGGCTCGACCCGACGGCGGCCGGTCTCGAGATGATTTTCGCCGCGGTGCGAGCGAACCCGAAGCGCGTCGTCTTTGCCGAGGGCGAGGAGGAAAAGACCATCCGCGCGGCATTGCAATTCGCCGGCAGCGGCTATGGCACGCCGGTGCTGGTCGGCCGCGAGGAGCGGATCAAGGCGACCATGGCGGCGATGGGCCTGAACTCCGCCGACGGGCTCGAAATCCACAATGCGCGCCTCTCGCAGCACAACAAGCGCTACACCGATTTCCTCTACGCGCGGCGCCAGCGCGACGGCATGCTCCACCGCGACTGCCAGCGTCAGGTGAACCTTGACCGCAACGTCTTCGCCGCCTGCATGGTCGCGTGCGGCGACGCCGACGCGATGGTCAGCGGCGTCACCCGCAATTCGTTCGACGTTCTCGACGAGGTCTCGCGGGTGATCGAGGTCAAGCCCGATTGCGTGATGTTCGGGCTGACCATCCTGTTGGGGCGCGAGCGGCCGCTGCTGCTCGCCGACACGCTGGTTCACGAGACGCCGAGCCCGGCGCAGCTCGCCGACATCGCGATGCAGGCGGCGGCCAAGGCACGCGAGATCGGCCTCGCACCGCGCGTGGCGCTGCTGTCCTACGCGAATTTCGGCAACCCGACGGGGCCCGATTGCGAGCGTGTGCGCCAGGCGGTGGCGCTGTTGGACGGGCGCCGTCCGGATTTCGAGTACGATGGCGAGATGAGCCCCGACGTGGCGCTCGACGCCCGCCTGATGCGGCAGCTCTACCCGTTCTGCCGGCTGGGCGGCCCTGCCAACATTCTGGTCATGCCGGGCCTCAACAGCGCCAACATCACGGCAAAGCTGCTGCCGCATCTCGGCGGCGGGACCGTCGTCGGGCCGCTCCTGATGGGGCTCGCCCGGCCGGTTCAGATCGTCAATATCGGCGCCACGGTCTCGGACCTCGTCAACTTGGCGGCGCTCTCGGCGCACGACGCGATCCGCTGATTTCGGGCATGCCCGCGCGCGGCTCGCAGCGCGGCATGATCCGGCGCCGCACGATCGGGCCGGCGCGCGCCGTGGCGCTCGCCGCACCCGCCGCCGCACCCGGTCTGGTGATCCTCGCGGGGCTCTGGCTGGCCGGCGTTCTCGCGCCCGGGCCGGCGTTGGCCCTGGCGGTCGCCGCCTTCGCCGCGACGGCGCTCGTCGCCACCCGGTTGGCGCTCGCGGTCGGGGCGCTTGACGAGACCGTTGCGCAACTGGCCGATGGCTTGCCCGCCGCGGCGAGCCCGCGGCGCCCGCCAATCGGCGCGCGGCACGCGGTCGACGAGATGCGGCTTGAGGTCCAGCGCGCCGGGCGCGGCTGGCGGGCCCGCGCGGAGGACGCCGAGGGCCGCCTCGCCGCCGCCGAGGCGATCATCGCGGCGGTTCCCGACCCGCTGATCCTGCTCGACCAGAGACGCCGGATCGTGCGCGCCAACACCGCCGCGACCGCGCTCGTCGGCTTGCTCCTGCCGCTGTGCGACCTCGCCGCGGTGCTGCGCAACCCGGCGGTTCTGACCGCGGCCGACGCGGTGCTGCGCGGAGAGGCGGCGCGCATCGTCGAATTTGCCCTGGCGGCACCGGTGGAGCGCCAGTTGCGGGCGCGGTTTGCGCGCGTTGGCCGCCCGGCGCCGGACGGTGCGGTCGCGGTGCTTACCTTGCACGACGTCACCGAGTTGAAGCGGGCCGAGCAGATGCGCGCCGACTTTATCGCCAATGCGAGCCATGAGCTGCGCACCCCGCTCGCGACCCTGACCGGCTTTATCGAAACCCTGCGCGGGCCGGCGCGCCACGACGTCGAGGCGCGCGAGCGCTTTCTCGCGATCATGGGTGGACAAGCGACGCGCATGAGCCGGCTGGTCGAGGATCTGCTGTCGCTGTCGCGCATCGAGCTGAACGAGCACGTGGCGCCGCTGGGCCGGGTCGCCCTCCCGGCGCTTTTGCAACATCTCGCCGAGACCCTCGAGTTGCGGGCGGGCGAGCGCGCGATGCGCATCGCGCTGTCGTTGCCGTCCGATCTGCCCGACGTGCAGGGCGACCGCGACGAGCTCGCCCAGCTGTTCCAGAACCTGCTCGACAACGCGATCAAATACGGCCGCGCCGGGACCGAGATCGACGTCGGCGCCGAGACCTCCCGGCGGGCCGCCGGCAGCTTCGTCTCGGTCGCGGTGCGCGATCGCGGCGAAGGCATCGCGCGCGAGCATGTGCCGCGGCTGACCGAGCGCTTTTACCGCGTCGACACCGCGCGCTCGCGCGAGATGGGCGGCACCGGATTGGGGCTCGCGATCGTCAAGCACATCGTCAACCGCCACCGCGGGTTTCTCGAGATTGACAGCAAGCCCGGCGAAGGCTCTGTCTTTACCGTGCTGCTGCGCCCCCGCGCGCTCGCAATCGAGCCGCCCCCCAGAATCGAAGACCGGGGCGCGGCTGCAAACGGCTAGACTGGGACAGGAGCCCTTGGGCGCCGCGGGCCGACGGCGGGAGCCGCGCGATGACCGAACGAGCCTACGCCCTGGCGATCGACCAGGGTACGACGAGCACCCGCGCGATCCTGTTCGACGCCGCGGGCCGGGTGCGGTCGAGCGCGCAGGTCGAGCTTGCCCAGCACTATCCGCGGCCCGGCTGGGTCGAGCACGACCCCGAAGAGATCTGGCGCGGCGTCGCCACGACCTGCCGCGAGGCCGCGGCGGCGGCCGACGGTCCGATTGCCGCGCTCGGGATCGCCAACCAGCGCGAGACGACGGTGCTGTGGGACCGCGCCGACGGGCGGCCGGTCCATAAGGCGATCGTCTGGCAGGACCGGCGCACCGCCGACCTGTGCGCCGGCTGGCAGCGCGACGGGCTGGGCGAAACCGTGGCGCGGCGCACCGGGCTCGTCATCGACCCGTACTTCGCGGCATCGAAGATCCGCTGGCTGCTCGACCGGGTTGCCGGGTTGCGCCGGCGCGCCGAGAACGGCGAGATCGCGTTCGGCACCGTCGACAGCTTTTTGCTGTGGCGGCTGACCGGGGGCCGCCGCCATGCGACCGACGTCACCAACGCGGCGCGCACGATGCTGTTCGACATCGGGCGGCTCGAATGGGACGCGGAATTGCTCGATGCGTTTGCGATCCCGCGCGAGATATTGCCCGAGGTGCTCGACACCGGCGCCGATTTCGGGATGACGGGCACGGGCTTTCTCGGGCGCCCGGTCCCGATCGCCGCACTCGCCGGCGACCAGCAGGCGGCGCTGGTCGGCCAGGGCTGCTTCCGCCCCGGCATGGTCAAGTCGACCTACGGCACCGGCGCTTTTGCCCTCGTCAACGTCGGCGCCGCCCCGGTTGTGTCGCGGCATCGCCTGCTGACCACGCTCGCCTATCGGCTGGCCGGCCGCACCGCCTACGCCCTCGAAGGCAGCATTTTCGTCGCCGGCGCCGCGGTGCAGTGGCTGCGCGACCGGCTCGGCATCATCGCGACCGCGGCCGAGGTCAACGCCCTCGCGATGCGGGCGGACCCGCGGCAGCGTCTTTATCTGGTGCCGGGCTTTGCCGGCCTCGGCGCGCCCTATTGGTCGCCCGCGGCGCGCGGCGCGCTGATCGGGTTGACCGCGGAATGCGGGCCCGCCGAGATCGCCCGCGCGGCGCTCGAAGCCGTCGGCTACCAGACCCGCGACCTTGTCGCGGCGATGACGGCGGACGCTGGCGTCGAGATCGCCGCGCTGCGCGTCGATGGCGGGATGACGGTCAGCGACTGGACGATGCAGTTCCTCGCCGACATCCTGCCCGCTGTCGTCGAGCGCCCGGCGATTGTCGAAACCACTGCCTGGGGTGCGGCCTATGCCGCCGGGCTGACGCGCGGCCTCTATCCCGACCCCGACACGATGGCGGCGGGCTGGCGGCCCGAGCGGGTCTTCTCGCCGCGGATGCCCGATGACGAGCGCGAGGATCGCTATGCCGGCTGGCGCCGCGCCGTTGCCGGCGTGCTGACGGCGGCGGCCCCTTTTCGATCCGGAGATGACGATGCCCAACGCTGAAACCTGGCCCAGCCTGCCTTTCGCGGAGTGGCGCGAGAGCTGCGCCACCTTGCACATGTGGACGCAGGTCGTCGGCAAGATCCGGCTCGCCCAGGCGCCGTGGGTCAACCACTGGTGGCAGGTCCCGCTCTACGTGACGAGCCGCGGGCTGACGACCTCGCCGGTCCCCTATGGAGAGCGCGTCTTCCAGATCGGCTTCGACTTGATCGACCATCGACTGACGATCGAGACCGGCGAGGGCGCCGCCGACGGGTTCGCGTTGCGGCCGATGACGGTGGCCGAGTTTCACGAGGATTTGATGAAGCGGCTGCGGGGCTTGGGCCTCGACATCTGCATCTGGACGACGCCGGTCGAAGTCCCCGACCCGATCCCGTTTGAAAAGGACACCGTCCACGCCGCCTACGACCCCGATTATGCCAATCGCTTCTGGCGGATCCTGGTGCAGGCCGACCGGGTGCTCACGGCGTTTCGCGGCCGCTTCCTCGGCAAGGCAAGCCCGGTGCATTTCTTTTGGGGCAGCTTCGACCTGGCGGTGACGCGGTTTTCGGGCCGCCCTGCGCCGCAACATCCGGGCGCACCCAACGTCGCCGACAAGGTGACCCGCGAAGCCTATTCGCACGAAGTCAGCAGCTGCGGGTTCTGGCCGGGCGCCCCCGGCTTTGAGCGGCCGGTATTCTATTCCTACGCCTACCCGTCGCCATCGGGATTTGCCGACGCGCCGGTTCGTCCGGCCGCCGGCTTTTTCAGCCGCGAGCTCGGCGAGTTTCTGCTGCCTTATGACGCGGTGCGGCAGGCGGCGGCACCCGATGCGGCGCTGCTTGCCTTTTTGCAGAGCACTTACGACGCCGCGGCGACACTCGCGCATTGGGACCGCGCCGGGCTGGAGCGCGGGGCAGCGTCGTGAACCTGTTCGCAGCACTTCCCGATGCCGGCGCCGCCGAGGCGGTGGACACCGTGTTCGAACGGCCGGGCGTCCGCGTCGAGCGCATCGTCTCGGCGGGGCAGGCGAGCCCGCCCGGCTTCTGGTACGACGAGGACGAGGGGGAATGGGTCGTGCTGCTGTCGGGCGCCGCGCGACTGCACCTCGAAGGCGAGGTAGAAGCCCGGATGCTCGGCCCCGGCGACTGCCTCGACATCGCCCCCCATTGCCGGCACCGGGTCGAGTGGACCGACCCGGCAGTGCCGACCGTGTGGCTCGCGGTCTTCTACCGCGCTGCGTGAGCCGGCGGCGGGCGCCGCCCTCGCCGGAGCCGCGGAACCTGATGGGCGACCGAGGCTCGGCCGACCGGGCGCCCGTTCCCTACAGCTGCTCGACGCCGGCGCGGGCGCAGTCTTCGTCCTGTTGCGAGGTGCCGCCGCCGACCCCGCAGGCGCCCTCGACGACGCCGTTGCGGATGATCGGCACCGCCCCCTGGCCCATGATCATGTGGCCGCCCTCGGCAAGGGCGATGCCGCGCGGCGTCGGCTGGTCGGCGCGCGCCGCCATCTCGCCGCTCGGCCGGCCAAACGCCGCCGAGGCCACGGCCTTGCCCTGGCAGCCATAGGCGCTCGCCCAGATCGCGCCGTCCATGCGCTGCAACGCGACGAGCCGGCCGCCGGCGTCGCACACCGCGGCGCTCACCTTGATGTCGAGCTCCTCGGCCTTTTTCACGGCACCGCGCAGAATGCGGTTGGCGTCGTCCAATGTCAGTGTCATCGAGCCCTCTCCTCTCGCCGAAATACCGCCCAGCCGACTATACCCCGGCGGGCTCGCCAAACATCGCCCGAATGTCGCCGGCGCTGGGTGCGCACCCGCCCCGCGCCAATCCGCCGGTTGGCAAAATGCCGTGCTGTGATCATGTCAAGCGCCGGCGGCTGGGGCTGCCGACCATGCCTCGATGTGCCGCGACGCCCGAAGGAAGCGATGACCGGCTTTGCCGACGAAATCGCGCGCCGGCGGACGTTTGCGATCATCTCGCATCCGGACGCCGGCAAGACCGCCTTGACCGAAAAGTTGCTGCTGTTTGCCGGGGCGATCCTTTGGTGCGCCCGATACAACCTGTGGCTTTGGCGGTATTACTATCGGGTGATTTACCTGGGGATCGGTGCTTGGCTCAGAGCGACTTGCGAAAGCGTCTCGGTCTTTTGCTTCGAGCCGGTGCTCGAACCAAAATAAAAGCTGATTATGGTGGCCCAGGCCGTGCCGACGATGCCGACCGTGGTGTTCAGCAGGTCATGGAAGGGGCCCTCTTTCAACGCAGCCGGCAGCGTGCCTGGGGCGGCCGATGCGGATCCCGCGTTAGACCAAGAGACATACAATAAAGCCGTGATCAGCAAAAAGAATCCGATCGTCGTGATAAAGGCCAGCCATGCCGTGGTCACGTTTTGGGATACGATCTGCTCGAGCCTGGACTTCTCCTTCGGGCTGCTTGCGCCGGTCAAGAGACGGGCCGGCGGCGGTTGGCAAAGAGGGGCGCGCTGCTCATATGCAAGGCCGATCGAGAGCGGCTGGCGGGCGCGCCGGCGGCCAGCGGCATTCCCCGAATAGTTGAAGCGAACTAATGAGTACTCTTACCGACGAAATCGCGCGCCGGCGGACGTTTGCGATCATCTCGCATCCGGACGCAGGCAAGACCACCTTGACCGAAAAGTTGTTGTTGTTTGGCGGGGCGATCCAGCTTGCGGGCGAGGTCAAGGCGCGCGGCGACCGGCGGCGCGCGCGCTCCGACTGGATGGCGATCGAGCGCGAGCGCGGCATTTCGGTCAGTGCCGCGGTCATGACCTTCGAGCATAGCGGGCTGACCTTCAACCTCTTGGACACGCCAGGCCACCAGGATTTCAGCGAGGACACTTACCGCACGCTGACCGCGGTCGACAGCGCCGTCATGGTGCTCGACGCCGCCAAGGGCATCGAGGAGCAGACCCGCAAGCTCTTCGAGGTGTGCCGGCTGCGCGACGTGCCGATCGTGACCTTTATCAACAAGCTCGACCGCGAGAGCCGCGACCCGTTCGACCTGCTGGACGAGATCGAGCAGTCTCTCGCGCTCGACGTGACCCCGGCCTCGTGGCCGATCGGCATGGGCCGCGACTTTCTCGGCACCTGGGATTTGTTCGACGACAAGCTGCTGCTGTTCGAGCGTGGCGCCCACAACCAAGTCGTCGAGCCGCTGCAGTGCCGCGGGCTCGACGACCCCGAATTGGCGCGCCGGCTGCCGGCCGCGGCCCTCGCGAGACTGCGCGAGGAGGTCGAGATGGCGCGCGGGCTGTGCCCGGAATTCGACGCGCAAGCGTTTCGCGCGGGGCATCAGACGCCGGTCTATTTCGGCAGCGCCTTGAACAATTTCGGGGTGCGCGAGTTGTTGCACGGCATCGCCGAACTGGCGCCGTCGCCGCGGCCGCAGCCGGCCGTCGATGCCAGCGGGCCGCGCGCGATCCGGCCGGAAGAGCCCGAGGTCGCGGGTTTCGTCTTCAAGGTCCAGGCCAACATCGATCCGCAGCACCGCGACCGCATCGCCTTTGTGCGCCTCGCATCGGGTCGTTTCCAGCGCGGTATGAAGCTGAAGAACATCCGCACCGGGCGGGTCATGTCGGTGCAGGCGCCGGTGTTTTTTCTGGCGCGCGAGCGCAACCTCGCCGAGGAGGCGTGGCCCGGCGACATCATCGGCATCCCGAACCACGGCAGCTTGCGGATCGGCGACACCTTGGCCGAGGGCGGCGACATCCGGGTGACCGGGATCCCGAGCTTTGCCCCCGAAATCCTGCGCCGGGTCAAGGTCGACGACCCGATGAAGTCGAAGCACCTGCGCCACGCCCTCGAGCAGCTGGCGGACGAGGGGGTGACCCGCGTCTTCAAGCCGAAAAGCGGCGGCGACTGGATCATCGGGGTTGTCGGCGCGCTGCAGCTTGACGTGCTGAGCGCCCGGCTCGAAGCCGAGTACGGGCTTTCGACGCGGCTCGACGGCGCGCCCTTCCAGGCGGCGCGTTGGCTCGACAGCGACGACCCGGCCGAGCTCGAACGCTTCCAGGCGCGCAATCCGTCGGCGAGCGCCGAGGACCATGACGGCGTGCCGGTGTTTCTCGCACGCAACGCCTGGGACCTGCGCACGACGATCGAGGAATGGCCAAAGCTGCGCTTTAGCGAAACCCGCGAGCAGAGCTGATTTCCGCCGCGCTCAACCGGCCTGCGTCGGTGCCGCGCGCGGCGTTGAGCGTCGCGGGACGGGCGGCGATGGCGCACACGTCCGCCTCGACATACCACCACAGCGGGCCATCGCGGTCGCGCGTGCTGCGGATCAACTCAGCGATGTGCGCGACGCAGGGCTGGCGAAGCCCGTGATGCTCGACGAGCGGACCCAGCGGCTCGAATTCGAGGCCGAGCCGGCGCAGAACGCGCAGCAACGCCGGCTCCATCATCGCCGCCAGTATCGTGATCTCGTACTCGAGGCAGATGCCAAGAATGCCGCGAACCAGGCCCAACGTGATGTGCGGCAGGAGCCGTCGCTCGCTCGCGGCAGGACCATGGCCGCCGCCGGGGAAGCCGGCGTCCGCGTGGCGTTCCTCGCCGCGCCGGCGGCGAAACTCCTTGGAGACCGCAAAGCGCGACACTTCCGCGGTGTGGCGGGGTGACAGCCGCCGGAACGCCGCCAGCGCGCGCGGTCGCACCGTCCGGTGGACCGGCAACGGCCGGCCGCCGCCCGGTTGCGGCAGGATCAGCCGCGCGGTCCCGACCGCGGCCCCGCTGCGACGATGTACCAGCAACGTATGGACCGCGCGGTCGTCGTCCTCGTCGACTTCGCGCCCGTCCGGGCAGCGCTCAGGGTCCTCGAACTGGTTCTCGACGCAATACACCCGGTAGCGAAGGCGATAGGCCTCGTCGAGCCGTTCCGGGGTATCCGCGCGCAGCACCGCGAAATGGTCGTGGTAGGAGCCGACGAAATCAGGCATTGCCCAGCCCTGTCGTGACTTGCGGCTCGCGAGCGAGCCGTGGCCCCCGTCGCGATGTTGGCGGCGCCGGGTAAAAAATTTGCTAGCGCAGTTCCGCAAGCGCCGCGAAATCGACCGGGCTCAGGGTCCGTAGCGGCCGGGAGCGATGATGCCGCGCGGGTCGACGGCCGATTTCAGCGCCGCGACAAGATCCCAGCACGGCAGGCCGGGCCGCACCAGCCAGTCCATCGCCTGGAGGCCGACCCGATACGGCAGAAATCCTTCATCTCTGCCAGCCTCGAGCAGCGCCATATAGCAGGCGTGCGCGCGCCGGCGCGCCTCGGCGTCGTGCAAGTCGAAGAGCAGCGGCACCGAGCTGTCAAAGCACCGGTCCGACAGGCTGGTCAGGGTGATCAGCGGCTCGATCCCATGCCGGACGCAAATTTCGTCGACCATCGCGACGTAGCGGGTGACGCGCGGCGCCGCCATCGGGACCAGCGGGGAGTACCAGATCAGGCCGCAGCCGTCGGCCGCCGGGTCAAGCACGGCGCCCTCCGGCCGCAGCCCGACACCGGTTCGCCAATAGGCGAGCGGCAGCGCGGCCTCGCTCGGCTTTCCGGCAACCAATTGCATCGCGGCGGCGAGGGTTCGCGCGCGCCGCGCCAGCCGGCCCTCCCGCAAAGCCGGAATGCGGTTGCACCAGCGGTCGATGGCGGCGGCGCCGCCCGGGGTGACAAAGCGGAGCCTCGCGACCGCCTGCCGCAGGATTTTACGGACCGCGCGGCGCGCCGCCTTGACGATGCCGGCGTTGCCGTAGAGCGCGCCAAATCCGGTCCAGGGCGGCACCCGGTAGTGCGCCGCAAGCTCGGCCACCACCGCCGGCGGCAGGACGCCGTGCGGACTGGCGCGGTCGCCGGGGTACGGTGCGGCCATCGCGAGGATGCGCCGGGCGTTCATCAGATTGACCGAGCCGCTCACACCGCCGAGCGCGCGCAGTGCCCGCTGCACCGCCGTCACCGCCGCTTCGAGAGCGGTGTCATGGTCGACTGCGAACAGAAATGCTTCGACGCGCTCCGGGCGCGGCGCCAGCGCGATCGTCATCTGGGTGACGACCCCAAGGCCGGATTGCGTGAAAAGACCGTCGAGATAGGGGCCGACACCCCATTTGTAGGCGCGGTCGGCGGCCGTGCCGCCAAGCTCGCTCAACGCCGAGCGGTAGAGGCGGCCGTCGGGCAGCACCGCTTCGAGCGCGGTGACAGCGGCAAAATGGTCGGCGTAGGGGGTGATGCCGTAGCCGCGCTCGAGGGCGTTGCCGACCAGGCTGCAGCGCGGGCCAGCGCCGGTCACCGGCACCAGAAACGGCAATCCCCGGCTTTCGAGGTAGTCGCCGAGCTGCTGCTGGGTGACCCCCGGCTCGACCGTGGCCAGCCCGGACTGCGCGTCCATCTCGACGATCCGGTCGAGGCCCGACAGGTCGAGGACGACGCATCCGTCACGCGCCGGGCTGGCGCTGCCGTAACCCCAGTTGTTGCCGGTGCTGATCGGGTAGAGCGGAATGGAGTAGTCGCCGGCGATCGCGACAATGGCCCTGACATCGGCGACTGAGCGGGGTCGCAGCGCTGCTGGGATCGTGCGCTCGGCGCCGGTCGTGCCCTTGCCGTAGTGTTGCTGGGCGGCGGCTCCCGACAGCACTCCCGCCTCGCCAAGGTGTCGCCGCCATGCCGCCAGCGCCGCGGAGAGCGCCGGTGTGTCGCCGCTCATACCCAGGACTCGCGCAACACCAAGCGTCGGACATTCTTACAGCACCAACCGGGCGAGAACCCTGCCGGCGCCCGGCGGCCGCGCCTTAGCGGATTGCAACCAGGGTGCTCATCCCGTTGAAATCCAGCCATTTAGGGCATGAGGGCGTTGCCGGTCGCCGAGGCGACGCCCTTTAAGCCGATTGTAAAAAAAAGCGACGAGCGGCTTTTCGGCTGACGAGCCGCGCCTACTTACGCCGCCGAACCCAGGCGCCTAATCCGAGCAGCGCGCTCGCCAGCAGGCCAAGCGACGCCGGCTCGGGAACGGCGACTGCGTCGACCGGGTCATGGCTGAACAGCTGCCAGTCGGAACTGGTGGGGCCGGTACAGGACGGTGCCGAGCCGTTGCTGCAGAAATCGTCGAGAAGGAAAAAATCCGCGAAGGTCCCCAATGCGGTCGGAAACGCCCCTTTTCCGAACTGAGAAGCGTCGGCGCCGCCAACTATATCCGCATAGCCGGTCGCACTACCGGTCAATGGAGTCGTCGTGCTCGTCGTATTTGCGCTCAGTGTGTTGGTCGGATCGGTCGTAATGCCGGGGACGAGATCGAGATTGAGTGCATCAGTGCCGCCGACATTGGTGATGCCGTTATAGCATAGCCCGCCGACCGCGCAGCCGCCTGCTGTATAACCCGATGTGCCTTGCGACGGGTCAAAGTTGGTGCTGTTCAGATAAAAATCAAACACTCCCCCGCTATTGGTTGTAATGAATCCGCTACCCTGTGGGGTGACGCTCGTTACTGTAATACCGTTGAAGACCCCGGAAAGAAACTGGCCTGCCTGACCCTGTACCCATATATTGGCGCCGGTATTCGGATTTTGGATCGACGTTACCTCGACAACGCCGAAATTCATCGAGCCCGGCGCGATGGGCAGCGAGGAAAAGCTCTCGTAGTTCTGAAATTTGATTTCTATCGGGCCGGTGTAGCCGCCCAGGTCGATGAGCGGCGCGGCGACCGCGCCGTGGCACAAGGCTGCCGCCGCGATCCCTGCGATCGGAAGCAGTTTGCGAAGATTCATGTTGGTCCCCTTTGTGCGCGTCTGCTAACCATGTTGTCCCGGTTCACGATGCATCTTCCATACCATTTTTCAGTCGCCCCTATTAACTAGTGTAATTCAATGGCTTATGGTTACTAATGCAATTGCAGGCGAAATTTCGCCTGCTCTTTTGTAAATTCCGCCGACGCTTGCGTCTCCCGCCCGGAGACGGGCCTCGGTGCGGCGCCGCAGCGCCTCGAAGCACAAACGCAACTACTTACCAGTCAAGGACGCCGAGCAGCCATGATGGGTAGCCCTTCTCGGTTTGGCGCGACGCGGTCGATTTTGATGGTCCAATTTGTGACGACCGCGGGCGTGCTGGGGTGGGTCCCCGGAAATGGGGCAAAGCTGATCGCGATGGGCGCCGTCTGGGTGCTTGGCTTTGGTCGGATTGCGGTCGGCGAGCTCGCGCTCATGGCGGCGGTCGACGCCCTCTTTGTCGTGATGAACGTGATGGCGTTAAAGCGCGGGATCTTCGCGTTCAACCACCCGGATTTTCTCGGGATGCCGGTTTACGAGTTCCTGATGTGGGGCTTTTACGCGCTGCACACGATCCGGTTCCTCGACGGGCCCGGTCCCCGCGGGCATACCATTCAGGCCATCGCGGCGGCGGTCGTGTTCGCGCTGCCGTTTGCGATGATTGCCGAACCCAACCCGTTGCTCGCCGCTTCCGCCGCGGCCCTCGCGGCCGCCGTCGCGCTGTTTCACGAAAAGATGGATCTGGCCTACGCCTGCTACATGGCTGTGCTCGGCGCGGTGATCGAGCATGTCGGGGTCGCGACCGGGCAGTGGCATTACCCGGGACAACCCGGCGGCGGCGTTCCGCTGTGGTTTATCACGATGTGGGCCGGGGTCGGGCTGTTTACCCGGCGCCTCGTGCTGCCGGTGCTCGCGCGCCCGACCGACGGTTCGGCCGGCTTTCGCTAGGTTGCGGCAAGGCCCGGTAAGGCCGGCAGCTGCCGGCCCGCGTCGGTGGCGATCTCCCACAACTCGCGATGACACTCCTTAACGCGCTGGCAGAGATGCCCCATCGCCGCCCAACCCGGCTGGCGCAGGCCGTGATGCTCGACGAGGCCGCCGACCGGGTAAAACTCGATGCTCATCCGCCGCAAGAGCCGCAGCAGCGCCGGCTCCATCATCGCGACGATGTGGGTGATCCCGCCAACGGCGCTCATCATGACGATCGCCTGGATCAGCCCAAAGGCGATGATCGGAAGGCCGCTGCGGCGGTCGCGCGCCGAGCACCAGCTCGTCGCGAGCGGGCGGCGAAACGCTTTCGTCACGGCAAACCGCGACACTTCGGCGGTGCTGTGCGCCGGGAGCATTCCGCCAGTGTTTCGGGCGAGCCGGATAACCGGCAGCTCGCTGCCGATTTGGGGGAGGATCAACCGGACCGTTCCCGCCGCCTCGCCCGATGCACGGTCGAGCACGAGAAAGTGCAGCGAGCGCCCGTCGTCATGATCGCGCTCGCGGCCGTCGGGATGCTCGGCCGCATTCTCAAACCCGCGCTCGACGCAATAAACCTGATAGCGAAGTCTGAAGACCTGGTCGAGGAGGGCTTCGGTGTCCGCCGCGACGACACTCAGATGACGCTTGAACAGATCGTAAATGCCGGACTCCACGGCTGCCGGTCCGGAAGCTCGGGCCAGTCGCTCAAATGGGCTCGCGATCGACATTCAGCCTCCTTCCCCGCGCTGCCGTGGGACAGCAGCCGGCAAACGGGATCGACCGACTGGTTTCAAGTTGGAGTAGTTGGCGCGGATCTCGGCAGTATTGGTGGGAACGTTTATGAACTTCGTAGATACTTCGAGTGTACTTTGGATGACAATTCGCCGACTTCCGTCCTCAGGTCCTCGGAGGAGTCAGGGCTGCAAGCCAGGAAGTTGACGTAGGCGGGCGTGTTCAACTGCGGATTTTTCACTATCGATTGAGCGCCGTCAATGGGTAAGGCGCTTTTGCGGAATGTGGCAAAAATGGGTTATCGTGGGCATAATCGGAACTTTTTTGCGGCGGCGGGTTCTGCGCGCGTGCGAGGCGAGGCCCACGGCCGTGCGCCGGGCGGTTTAGGAGGGGTGTGGGCGGACGGGTTCGGCGGCGCTGGCTCGGCGCCGCCTGTCAGGTGGTGCGCTGCGGTTGCCGGACCCGACCGGGCGGTCGCAGTGCTCTATCGATCGGGTGGCCGGCGCTCACCCCCCCTCGAGGCTGCGGCGGTCGCGCGCCAGCCTCTCTCGCCTCCGCGAAACGCGGCGAACACCCGAGAGGTCGGCCGGTCGGCTCAGGCGAGCGCTGGCGCGCCTTCGGTCACGGTTTCGAGCTGGCCCACGGTTTCGCGCCCGAAGAGGAGCGGGATGAACGCGCCGATCATGACCATGACGATGATCGTGCCGAAAAAGATCGCCGGCGATGCGACATGCGGCTCCATCAAGAACGGCGCCGTCACCCCGGAAAAGATGCGCCCGACCGACTCGCCAAAGATGTGCCCGCGACCGCGCAGCGCGGTCGGGAACTGCTCCGCGAGGTAGACCCGGAAAGCGGTCGCGGTGGACAGTGCCGTAAAGCCGGTCATCAGCGCCCCGGCGACCATGACGATCGTCGCATAGGGCCCGGCACGGTGCGCCATCATCATCAGGACAAGCCCGGGCAACGCACCGAACATCGCGTAAAAAATCGTCCAGCGCCGCCCGATGACTTCCATTAAAAAGCCGGTGAAGCCTTTGCCCGGGATGCTCGCGGCGAACACCAGCGAGCTGACGCCAAAGCTCAACGTCACCGCGGAGCCCTGATCGACCAAGGCCTTTGGCAGCAGCACCGAGATCAGAAAAAAGGCGGTGCCGCAGAACACGTAGCTCGAAATGCCGATTGCCGTCCACCGCAACTGGCCGCGGCCGAACAACGCCCGGTAGGGCGGCAGCTGCTCGCGCACACCCTTGACGTTATCGCCGAGCATGGCGACCGCGAGCTGCGGAACCCGGTTGCCGGCGCGGCGAATCATCGCGTTGACGGTGTCGACCGCTGCCTCGGTCCGGCCGCGCCGCAGATACCAGCGCGGACTCTCGGGGATCAGGAAATAGATCAGCGTGGGCACGAAGAAAAAGGCGAGGCCGCCGGGCAGCGCCATCAGCCGAAAGGCCTTCGGGTTGCCGGACAGCAGAAAGCCGACAAACGGCAGCACCGTGAACGAGGCGGCGAGCGCCATCTCGTAGACCGCGCCAAAGGTCCGCCGGTGCTGGGCCGGCATCAGCTCGGCGGCGATCGGAAACGGGGCCGAGACCGCAAAGCCGCCGCCGAGGCCGGTCAACAGCCGCAGGAGGATCAGTTGCTCGCCAGTGTGCACGAGCGGGATCAAGAGCGTGAAAAAGGTGATCGCGGCGACGCCGATCAGCATGATCGTCTTGCGGCTGAAATGGTCCGAGATCGTCGATGCGATAAAGCCGCCGACGCAGATCATCAACGTCGAGGCGACCGCAAGAAAGCGGACATCGCCGGGGGAAAGATGCAACGGCCGTTTCGCCAGCACGAGCAAGGAGCCGGTCATCACAAGGTCGTAGCCGTCGATAAAGCCGACGAGGCCCAGGACCGCGATGATCATCAGGTGGTAGGGGCTGAACGGGATGCTGTCGAGCTTGCGCCCGAGAACATGGGCGGCCGCGGTCGCGGACCGGCTGACGGGGCGGGTTTCTGCCACGGCAATCTCCCGGATTGGTCGAGTCCGGGATGCGTCATGCGGCGGGCCGCAACCGAGGAGGACGGTGCTTCGATTTTCTTGCAGACGATTTTTTCGGTGCTGTCGATTACAGCATCACCGATACCTCGCCAGTTTCAGCGGCCGCGTGGCGCCACCCAGATCGACGCGTTGCTCCTGTTGCGTTTCGGTGGCGGTTGGTGCGCTTCAGCCAACGGATGGGGATCATCCGTTGGCCTCGCACCACTAGCGCCGGCGTTTGCGTCCGCGCGCTCGCCTCAGGCGAGAGCCGGCACGGTTTCGCTGACGGTCTCGAGTTGCCCCACCGTCTCCTTGCCGAACAGCACGGGGATGAAGGCGCCGAGCGCGACGACGGCGAGGATCGTGCCAAAGAAGATCGTCGCGGACCCGGTGTGCGGCTCCATCAGAAACGGCGCCAGCACCCCGGCGAACAAGCGGCCCGTCGACTCGCCAAAGGGCTGCCCGCGTCCGCGCAGAGCGGTCGGGAATTGCTCGGAGAGGTACACCCGGCAGGCGGTGAACGCGGACAGCACGGTGAACCCGGTGATCAGCGCGCCGGTGACCATGACGACCGTCGCAAATTGCCCGGCGCGGTGCGCCATCAGCATCAGGAAAAGACCGGGCAGCGAGCCGGCGAGCGCATAAAAGATTGTCCACCGCCGCCCGATGATCTCCATCAGGAAACCGGTGAAGGCCTTTCCGGGGATGCTCGCGAAATACACCAGCGAGGTCAGCCCGAAGCTCAGGCTGACCGCGGCACCCTGGTCGACCAGCGCTTTTGGCAGCAGTACGGAAATCAGGAAATAGGCGGTGCCGGCGCACACGCCGCTCAGAATGCCGACCGTGGTCCAGCGCAATTGACCGCGCGCAAACAATGCCCGGAACGGGGGAAGCTGCTCGCGCGCGGCCTGCTGCGCCTCGCCGAGCGCCTCTACCATCAGTGGCGGCACGCGGTCGCCCGATCGCCTGATCATCTGGTTGACGAGGTCGGCCGCCGCCTCGGTGTGGCCCCGGCGCAAGTGCCAGCGCGGGCTTTCGGGGATCACAAAATAGACCAGCACGGGCACAACGGTGATCGCCAGCCCGCCCGGCAACGCCAGAAAGCGAAACGCCGAGGCGTTCCCGGCGAGCAGAAAGGCAATAAACGGGACAACGGTAAACGAGACCGCCAGCGCCATCTCGTAAACCGCGCCGTAGGTGCGCCGATGCTGCGCCGGCATCAATTCGGCAGCAATCGGAAACGCCGCCGAGACGGCAAAACCGGCGCCAAACCCGGTCAGCAGACGCACGACGATCAGCTGCTCGGCGTCTTGCACCAACGGGATCAACAACGTGAAGAACGTCGTGGCGATCACGCCGATCATCATGATCGTCTTGCGGCTCCAGTGATCGGATACCGCAGAGGAGGCAAACCCGCCGACGCACAGCATGAAGGTCGGGCCGACGGCGAGCCAGCGGATGTCGGACCCGCTCAGATGCAACGGCGCTTTCGCCAGCACCAGCAGCGACCCGGTCATCACGAGGTCGTAGCCCTCGATAAACCCGACGAGGGCGAGCACCGCGATGATCAAGACGTGGTAACCGCTAAACGGGATGCTGTCGAGCTTGCGACCGAGAATATGGCCGGCCGCCGTTACCGTTCGGGCGATCGGGCGGATCTCTGCCATTCTCACCTCCCAGATTGGTCGAGGCCGGGAGGCGCGCGGGCGCCGGATACGAGCAAGGCCGCTGCCGCAGTCCAATCGAGCGACAAGCTTTCGACTTTCGGCGCCTCACCAGTTTCGGCGGCGCTGCCGCGCGCCACGCGATCGACGTGTTGCTCCTGTCCAGTCATGCGGCGGATTGTTTTCGCTCGCTTTACGCGACTGACCCGTGGCTAGGGTAGCGGTGCCGCGGCATCTTGTCACTCGGGAAACGACGCAGCTGGGAAAAGACGCGGGCGGGGGAAAAGACACGGCGCCGGGCTCAACGCTTTTCGCGGCGCTCGCGCAGCAGAAACTCGCGGCCGGCTTTCACCATTGGCTCGCCGTCATAGGCGATGATGTCGGCGGTGGCGTAGGTTTCGCTCCACAGCTCGGGGAGATAGGAGCCGGTCCCGATCACGTCGAGGGGTGCTCCGGCGGCGGCCATCATCCGGCATTTGGCCGGTCCGAACCCCGAGCTCCCGACGATCCGGATCGCCGCGAGGCCTGCGTCATCAAGCGCCTGGCGCAGGTGCCAGATCGCCGCCGCCGACACCCCGGCGCCGACGAGATGGCGCAACTCCTCCTCGGTGCGGTAGCCGCGGATCGACCGCGGCGCGTGGCGCTCGAGCACCTCGTAGGAGCGCTGGGGGTCGAGGCCCTCGCAATAGCGGCCGCCCGGGGTGTCGATGCGCACCGAGAGCCGTCCGGCGGCGGCGAGCTCGGAAAAGCGCCGGCCCACCGCGACGGCGTCGGTGATTTCCAGGCCGAAATAGTCGATCAGCACGGTCAACGGCTCGTCGGGGAACGTCGCGTGGAACATCTCGGCAGCGCGAACGGTCGAACCGGCGTAGCCGATCAGTGCGTGCGGCATCGTGCCCGCACCCTTTTCCCGGCCAAAAAAGTGCGCCGTCGCGTCGGTGGCGCAGCCGACAAACCCGACAGCACCCGCCTCGCGCCGCGCCGTCCGCGAGCCGACCGAAGCGGCGTAAGCCATCATGTCGGCCATATCGGGCCCGGCGCAATGGCGCGCATCCATCGCCAGAAACGCAACTTTGGGCAATTCGGCGCACATCGCATAGGCGTTGTAGGCGGCGACGCAGGCGGGGCCGAGCTGCTGCAGCAGCACGGTCTCGAGATCGACGAGATGGGCGAGCGAGCCGGTCACATAGAGGATCGGCTCGCCGGCGCCGACGAGCGCCCCCTCGGGAAAGTTTACCTCGATGTCAAAGCGGGTGCCGCGGGCGGCGGCGGCGGCTTCGAGAAAATCGACCGCGAGCCGCGGCGTCGAAATCACCGGACGGCGCATGAACACCGCATAGCTCGCCTGGCGATCGCCGAACCGCTCGACGATCGCCTTCGACTTCAGAAAATAGCTGTCGGTTCGCGCCGCCAGCGAGGGCGGTCCGTCAGCCGCCACCGCCGGTGCCTCACAAGACCGCGGCGAGCCGGGCGCGGCTCGGCATGGCGTTGCCGCGGCGGGCGCGCTTCAACGCGTCGGCGATCTCAAAGGCCAGCTCCAGCGCCTGCGTGGCGTTGAGCCGCGGGTCGCAATGCGTCAAATAGCGGTCGGCGAGCGAGGCTTCGCTGATCGCCTGGGCGCCGCCGACGCACTCGGTGACGTTCTGGCCGGTCAGCTCGAAATGCAGTCCGCCGGCATAACTGCCCTCCGCCGCGTGGATCGCGAAGGCGCTGTGGACCTCGTCGAGGATGCGCTCGAAGCGCCGGGTCTTGTAGCCGTTCGACGAGGTGATCGTGTTGCCGTGCATCGGGTCGATGCACCACACGACCTCGCGCCCCTCGCGGCGCACGGCGCGGATCAGCCGCGGCAAGCGCTCTTCGACCTTGTCGGCGCCCATGCGGGTGATCAGGGTCAGCCGCCCCGGCTTGTTGTGCGGGTTGAGCCGGTCGACCAGGCGGATGAGGTCGTCGGGCTCGAGGGTCGGGCCGCACTTCATGCCGACCGGGTTTTTGATGCCGGAAAGGAATTCGGCGTGGGCGCCGTCGGCCTGGCGCGTGCGGTCGCCGAGCCACACCAGATGCGCCGAGCAGTCGTACCAGTCGCCGGTCGTCGAGTCGACGCGGGTCAGCGCTTCCTCATAGGACAGAAACAGCGCCTCGTGCGAGGTGTAGAACTCGGTCTCGCGGATCTGCGGCGCGGTTTCCGAGGTCAGGCCGCAGGCTTCCATGAAGTCGAGCGTCTCGGTCAAGCGATCGGCGAGCTCGCGGTAGCGCTCGCCCTGCGGCGAGTCGGCGACGAAATCCTGGTTCCAGGCGTGGACCCGATGCAAATCGGCATAGCCGCCCTGGGCGAAGGCGCGCAGCAAATTCAACGTCGCCGCCGACTGGCTGTAGGCCTGGATCATGCGCTGCGGGTCAGGCTCGCGCGCGGCTTCGTCGAAATCGAGGCTGTTGATGATGTCGCCGCGGTAGGAGGGCAGGGTGGTGCTGTCGCGGGTCTCGGTGTCGGACGAGCGCGGCTTGGCGAACTGCCCGGCGAGCCGGCCGAGCTTGACGACCGGGCAGCCGGCGCCAAACGTCAGCACCACCGCCATCTGCAGCAGCACCTTGAACATGTCGCGGATGTTGTTGGGATGGAACTCGGCAAAGCTTTCGGCGCAGTCGCCGCCCTGCAGCAGAAAGGCGTTGCCGGCCGCGACCGCCGCCAAGCGCTCTTCGAGCCGCCGCGCCTCGCCGGCAAAGACGAGCGGGGGAAAGCGCTGCAACGTCTCCTCGACGCGGGCGAGCGCCGCCTCGTCGGAATAGCCCGGCACCTGGCGGATCGGGAGGCCGCGCCAGCTTCTTGGCGACCATTTTTCGCTCATGTCACAAATCCTCCGCGCGTTCTCGTCGCGCCTGCGGTCGTCGCGCCGTTGGGGCCGTTTGGGTCATGCTCTACCTCCTCGGTTGGAGGCCGCTCGACCGTCGGCGACATTCGGGTAGGGGTGAGCCTGAAACGCGAAAGCCGCCTCGGGTGCGGGCGGCTTCGGGAAAACGCGGGTACGCGATCCTACGCCGCCGTCATGTACCGGCGGTACCAAAATCGCGCGAACGGGCGGGCGCGGCATGTGGCGCTCAGTTTGCTCATTCCATGCACGCTACCCGCGCGCGCCATCCGGCGCAAGCGTCTTGTACGCCTGCTCGCCGCTTCGACGCCCGATCAGCGCAATGACGGCACCGCCCAGGCCGCGGTGCCGTCGATGGCGTTCTCAAGCCGCTGATGGCGAGAATTGACGAGTTCCGCCGAGATTTTGCGGAACCGGGTATGATCTCCCGGGCTCGAGGCTTGCATGGTCGATGCCCCTTGGCTGCGCATGCACGAGCGTCCCCCGGTCGGCGGCTGACGGGCGGTTTGGCCCGTGAGGTCGCTTGCGGGAGCGTTGAGATCTGTGGTTGAGCGATGAATACCAAAGAGCCGACCCGCCGGATTGTGGCACGGGTGCGCGGCGCGGCCGCGGCGGAAGCGCTGCTGGCACTGCTCGACGACGCCGCCACAGCCCTTTCGGCCTTCGAGGCCGCACCCGGCGAGTGGCGCCTCGACGTCTATTCGCCAACCCCGCTGCTGAGCCCGGAACTCGCGGCCCGACTGGCGCTGACCGCCGCCGCCGCCAGCGGCGAGCTCGTCGAAATCGCCGAGGAAAGGCTCCCCGACCGCGACTGGGTGGCGGAAAACCAACTCGCGTTTCCGCCGGTGCGGATCGGCCGGTTCTTTGTCTACGGCTCGCATCGTCGGGGCCCTGTCCCGGCGGGTGCGATCGGCATCCTGCTCGACGCGGCGACCGCCTTCGGCACCGGCGAGCACCCGTCGACGCGCGGCTGCCTCTTGGCGCTCGAAGCGCTGGCGCGGTGCGGGGCCATCCGCCACCCGCTCGACATCGGCGCCGGCACCGGGATCCTGGCGATCGCCGCGGCGAAACTGCTGCGCCACGCGGTGGTGGCGCGCGACATCGATTTCGGCTCGGTCAAGGTCGCGCGGCACAACATCGCCCGCAACGGCGTCGCGAGCCTGGTGCGGGCCGGGCAGGGTCCCGGCTACCGCGGCGGCGCGCTGCGCCGGCAGGGATATGATCTGATCCTGGCGAACATTCTGGCGCGCCCCTTGGCGCTGATGGCGGGGGATTTGGCGCGGCATCTCGCGCCCGGCGGGCACGCGGTGCTGTCCGGCCTGCTGCGCCGGCAGGAGCCGATCGTGCTCGCGCCGCATCGCGGCCTCGGCCTCGCGCTCGAGCGGCGGATTGTCATCGACGGCTGGTCGACGTTGATTTTGCGCTCGGGGCGGGTCCCAAAATCCGGATTGGGACCGCGGCCCCATCAGTGATCAGGCTTGGGAGTCCCCAACCCGCAACCTGTCATTTAGAGACGAGCTGTTCACCTGAAAGCGGCTTTTTTGCAATTGTGAGCGCGGTCACACATTGCGACCGGTCCGGTGCAGTAGGTTGGTGCGTTTGAAAATGCGTTGCCTGAGGAGGCTGCGTTGACAATCGCCAATCCAATTGTTCACCGAGGCCACCCGGACGTAGGTCCGGTAACCCCGCCGCAAGTCTCTCAGTACGTAACCGTCAGTTGGGCCTGGGTCAACGAGAGCCAGGGAAGCATAACCTGGACATTCGTGAACTCGGACCAGAGCAACAGCCACGCCGTCGTGCTCTACCGTGGCGGCGCCGAGACGCCAACCTACATCTTCGGCGGCGCGTTTTGGCCGGTGTATCTCTCGGCCGGCTACGGATTTTCGATGTTGGACGGGACCCAGCCGCTGCCGACATTGGGCGGCAGCGACACTCAGCCGATGGGGCTTCTCGACTTCGGCCCGAGCGCGTCCCCCAGATACCTGGTGGCCTTCATCTTCAATCTTGCGCCTGGGCAGACCTGGAGCACGCCCGAGGGCTTCACTCCGAATGCTGGCCCCACGACTTTCCTGTGCTACGAGCTGGTCAGCAATGTCACCGGCAACTACTGCGCCGGATATGACCCGGCCAGGGTTGCCCAATGGCACAACCAGGGGAACACGGGAAATGGCTACTCCCCCAATCCGATGAATTTTTTCACCTACGCGTTCACCCCCGAATCGGCAACCCCGGAGAACGCATTAGGATACAATGACTCGATCGCCGCCGGCACCTGCGCGCCTCAGAATTTCTATGTCGTGACCGAAAAAAACAATTTCGGCCGCGACGAAGTGCAGGACAACCTTAAGTATCCGGATGCGTTCTACCTGTTTTTAGAAGGGCTTACGCCCAATGCGGTGGGCAGTTCGATCCCTTCGCCTGCCGGCTCTTTCAACTCGACCAATATCCCCGGCCTTAGTTTTTCCACGACGCCGTCGATCATCTACGACATCGGCAACACCGGGGTGAACCTCACCGTCCCGCAGCGGATCCGTTTTGGCTATGAGGTCGACTTCACCAGTGCGTCTCTGGCCTCTCCGACCGCCTTTCCGGCTCCCGGAGCGCCACCCAATTCCTACACCCTAGGCGCTTCCATCAGCATCCAAGGGCAAGCCGCGCTGCAGAGCCCGAACGCCGAGTTCTTCCTGTTGGGCGGTGACGACCCCTACTTCACCAACATCAACGCGGGCGCGGGTGTCGTCGACCCTCAATATTACCTGAGCCAGGATCTTCGGGTCTTCACGATCACTCCGACGGCAAACAACCAGACGCCGATCGGCAACGTTCCATTCACATTTCAGGGCGGCAGTCCGACAGTGCTGGATACTGCCGCTGGGTTTAGCTACATCCAGAACTTGATTACTTGGCTTAATCAGCAAATCGGCTATCTGAATACAAGTTATACGCCACCCGACACCAACACCTTCGACCCTCTGGATACCTTGCTGCCGAATCAGAACGGCGCGCTCGAGGGCGATTCTTCCGTCACTCCCAACACCGGATCGAACGTCAACTACAATTTCGCGGTCGCGCGCGTCCGTTTGAAGGGGTCCTCCGGCAAATCCGCGGCCGCTTCGAATGTAAAAGTCTTCTTCCGGCTTTTCACGACGCAGACCTTCGACACGGATTTCATCGATTCCACCTCTGCGGCAACGAATGCGGACCCAAACGTCACCTATCCCAGCACCGGGAGCAGCACTAACCCCTTGAGTCCGCAGCCGGGAACCGATGGCAACGGCAATGTCAATGGCTGCTCGCTGCCATGTTTCGCCACGGCCAACTACAATGACGGTCCCAGCGATTACGACCCCGGCGGCGCCAACAACCAGACGATCGAGATTCCCAGCAATCAGGATTACGCCTGGGCGTTTTACGGGTGCTTCCTCAACGTCAACGACGCGACGAACGAGTTTGGCACTCCGCCCCAACCCGTCCAGTACTGGTTGGCGGGCAGCGCCCACAACTGCCTGGTAGCGCAGATCGCGTACAACCTGGCGCCGATCCTCAACATCGGCGGAGTGATCGAGAATCCCCAGAACTCCGACAAGCTGGCGCAGCGCAATCTTCAGGTGACAACCTCCGGGAATCCAGGGTTCCCCGTCACCCACCGGGTTCCGCAAACCATCGATGTGCGTCCGAGCCCGCCGGCTCAGTCCGCCGACCCGGCGAGCATCCTCAGCTATCCGGACGAAATGATGATCGACTGGGGTGAGACGCCGCTGGGCAGCGTGGCCAACATCTATTGGCCGGGCGCCAGCGCCGCGACGGTCCTGCAACTGGCGCAGCAATTGTACCCCGCGCAGCCGCTCTCGGCCGCCGACGCCCACACCGTCCAGTGTCAAGTCGTAAGCCCGGTAACTTATATCCCGATTCCGCCGGGCGCGGGCGGCAGCTTCGCCGGATTGCTGACCATCGACCTGCCCGCCACGGTCAGGTATGGCAATGAGTTCGACGTGCTCGTGCGCCGCATCACCACGAGGCGGGTCGTCAGGCCAACCCCGCCCAATAATCCGCCTCCGCCGCAAGTGACGGCCGCCGTCAACCAGGACCAACTGTTGTGGCGCTATGTCACCGGTTCTTTTCTGGCAAGGATTTCGGTTCAGGAAGAGCGCAAGATCCTCCCGGTCGACGAAAACCTGCTCGCGATACTGAAATGGCGGCTTGGTCTGATCGGTCTCGGCAACCGCTGGTATCCGATATTGTTGCGTTACATAAACGCGCTGTCCGGCCGAATCGACGGCATGGGAGGCAACGCATCGGAGGTTCCGCCGTCCCCCATCGGTTATCAGCCGCCGACGACGGGGCCCGGTGAACATGCCGGGGAGCACGACTACACCGGAAAGGTCACCGGTCTGTTCTACGATCGGTTCGGCGATTTTGAGGGTTTCGATTTGCGGACCGAGGGAGGAGAGCAGCACTCGTTCCGCGCCCGCGAGCACAATTTGGAGGAACTCGTTTACCGGGCCTGGGTCGAACGGTTTGTGATCACGTTACGCGTTCGCGCGAGCGACGTGCATCGGGTGGTGTCCGTCACCCTGCGCCGCGCTCCGCGGTCGCTGCGTCACTGATCGAGAAGCAGCGCCGCGGCACCAGCCACGGCTCGACCATTGTCGGACGCCGGCGGGGTTGGCGGCGGTCGCGTCGGCGTCCCCGCCTCCTTATCTGACGGAAGCTGGCGTTGGTAGGTCAGCGCGGCCGGCTCGAAAGACCGGTCATGCGGGTTTGCACCGGCCAAAATGTCGGCGCTTCCGCTGCCGTGGCCGGGTCGACCTCGCAACCGCGCACGTCCACGCCCTCGATAAGGGCGCGGATCTGCGAGCGGCGAACGCCGATGTCGGCGAGCGACCGGTCGTCAAGCGCCATCAGCTCGCGATAAGCGCGTTCCCGGCGCCGCCAGTCGGCGAAGGCCCGCCCCGCCGAGAGGAACAGGTTCACAATAGACATCGCACATACTCCCCGTGCATCCTTTTGCTGCACTGCACAAGATATGGGGCGGCGCGGCGCCCCCGGCGAGCGAAGTTGTTGCATTTCAGCCATGTCGAGGTTCTGAATGAGTGCGCGGCGCGGCACGAGGAAGAGACGATGACAGCAAACGAAACGGCGGCGGGACGTGACGAGCTGACCCTTTTGCTACGCGAGGCCGGCTCGGCCTATGAGCCCGCCAGCCTCGATGCGCTGGTCGAGGGTGTGCTCGGCGCGCCCGCCGAAATCGGGACCGGCTGGCACAACCTCGTCGCCGACCCGGTGCCGCTGGCCCTGGGGCTGGCGCTCGAAGCCCGGCGCACGCAGATGGCCGCCGGATACCGCGACGGCCTGTCGCACGAAGACTTTGCCCGGCTGCCGCGGGCCGAGCGCGTCGCCCGGCTGCGCCGCGAGCTCGGTGCGCGCGGGCTCCACGGCTTTGTCGTGCCGCGTTCGGACGAGCATCAGGGCGAGTACGTGCCGCCGCGCGGCCAGCGCCTCGCTTGGCTGACCGGATTTACCGGCTCGGCCGGGCTCGCGGTGGTGTTGCGCGACCATGCCGCGATCTTTGTCGACGGCCGCTACACGTTGCAGGCGGCCCAGCAGGTCGACGCCCAGCTGTTCGAAATCCACCACCTGATCGACGAGCCGCCACCGCGTTGGATCGGCGCGGCGCTACAACCGGGCGACGTGCTCGGCTACGACCCGTGGCTGCACACACCGCACGAGGTCGAGCGCTTCCGCGCCGCCGCCGACAAAGCCGGGGCCAGCTTGCGCGCGGTCGACGACAACCCGCTCGACCGGGTGTGGACCGACCAGCCGGCGGCGCCCTTGGCGCCAGTCGTGCCGCATCCCGACGACTTTGCCGGCGAGAGCGCCCAGGCGAAGCGCGAGCGGCTCGCTCATGGCCTCGCCGAGGACGGGGTCGTGGCGGCGGTGTTGACGATGCCCGAATCGATCGCGTGGCTCCTCAACATCCGTGGCGGCGACGTGCCGCACACGCCGTTGCCGTTGTCGTTCGCGATCCTGCGCGACGACGCCACGGTCGCGCTGTTCGTCGACCGGCGCAAATTGGCGCCCGGCCTAGAACGCCATCTCGGCAACGCCGTGACGGTGTTGCCGCCCGAAGAACTGGGGCCGGCGCTGGCGGCACTCGCCGCCGCGGACGGGCCGGTGCAGGCTGACCCGGCGACCGCGGCCGCGTGGATCTTCGACCGGCTCGATGCGGCCGGCGCCAAGATCCGCCGCGCCGCCGACCCCTGCGTGTTGCCAAAGGCGTGCAAGAACGCCGCCGAGATCGACGGCACCCGCGCCGCCCATCGCCGCGACGGGGCAGCACTGACCCGGTTTCTCGCCTGGCTCGCCCGCGAGATGCCCACGGGCGGCCTTTCCGAGATCGCCGCCAGCGACCGTCTCGAAGCCTTCCGCCGCGACGGCGAATATTTCCGCGACCTGAGCTTCCCGACGATATCGGGCGCCGGCTCGAACGGTGCGATCGTCCATTACCGGGCAATGCCGGAGACCGAGAAGCGGCTCGACCCCGGCACCCTCTATCTGCTCGATTCGGGCGCGCAATACTTGGACGGCACCACCGACGTGACGCGCACGGTCGCGATCGGCGAGCCGACCCCGGAGATGCGCGACCGCTTTACGCGCGTGCTGAAAGGCCACATAGCGCTCGCCCGCGCGCGCTTTCCAAAGGGCACCACCGGGACCCAGCTCGACGCGTTCGCGCGGCGCGGGCTGTGGGAGATCGGGCTCGACTACGACCACGGCACCGGGCATGGGGTCGGCAGCTATCTCGGCGTGCACGAGGGGCCGCAGCGCATCTCGAAGGCGCCGAACGCCCAACCCTTGCTGCCCGGCATGATCGTCTCGAACGAGCCCGGCTATTACAAGACCGGCGCCTACGGCATCCGCATCGAGAATTTGGTGCTGGTGCAACCGGCGGATGGTGGTGGGGAGCGCGAGATGATGTGCTTCGAGACCCTGACGCTGGCGCCGATCGACCGCAACCTGGTCGAGCCGTCATTGCTCGACGACGAG
The DNA here is from genome assembly GCA_035570595.1 of Allostellaceae bacterium. GTDB lineage: Bacteria > Pseudomonadota > Alphaproteobacteria > ATCC43930 > CGMCC-115725 > AP-15. Next base: position 4,963 of record DATMLF010000016.1, on the reverse strand, counting down.
GAGGTCGACTGGCTCGACGGCTACCACGCCCGGGTGCGCGAAACCTTGACCCCGCTCGTCGACCCCGACACCGCGCGCTGGCTTGCCGAGGCCACGGCGCCGATTCCGCGCCTGCCGCACCCTTCCATGTTGCCCTCTGCCGCGCCCCGCGTCGCCGGGCGAGCGCCGGAGTGAGATGCGTCACTCCCTCGCCCGCTTACTGCGGGGAGAGGGTTGGGGTGAGGGGCCTTCGCCTCATCCTTGCTCGGCGGCACGGCGCGCCTCCTGTGCTGCTTCCCAATTTCGCCCGTCGAAGAAGTGGCGCGGCCGCAAGGCCGCCGGGTCGACCCCGTCGAGGCAGCGCGCGTTGACGCTGATCTTGTCCGGGTCCGAGCGCGGCACATAGAACGGGTGCATGCCGCAATGCCGGCAAAAGGTGTGCCTTGCGGTGTTGGTGTTGAACTGGTAGGTCGCCAGCGCGTCGCCGCCCGCGACCAGCTCAAACTCTTCCGGCGGCACGATCAGGTGCAGGATCCCCTTTTTCGTGCACACCGAGCAGTTGCACTCGAGCAAATCCGCCAGATCGGCCCGCACCCGAAACTTGACCCGCCCGCAATGGCAGCTGCCCTCGTAGCTCTCGATCATCACCCGCTCCCGCAGCCTCGCAACCGCGGCCACTCTACCACGCGCTCGCCGTCATCAACCGCCGGCGTCGCGCTCGGCTTTCGTGCTTTCCGGTCAGATTGCCGATGGTCAAGGACAGTTCCAAGAGGCCCCCGATTCGATCGAAACCGGGTCTAAAGCGGCAATGTCGCGGTCTGGCGGATCACCTCGGTCGAGCCCTCCCAGACCATGCGCAACGCCACGAAGGTGATGATGCCGAGCCCGATCCAGGAGATCCAGAAATGGCGCTCCAGCAGGCGGGCGACATAGGTCGACGCGACACCCATCATGGCGACCGACAGGATCAGCCCGAACGTCAACACCCAGAAATGGTTGCGCGCGGTCCCGGCGATCGCCAGCACGTTGTCGAGCGACATCGACACGTCGCTCAGCACGATTCGCGCCAGCGCCTGCCGCGCCGTCTTGCGCGCGACCGATTGGTCGTCTGCCGCCGTGACACCGGGTGGCCGGCCCCCGCGGCGCGTCTGCCGCAATTCGCGGTACGTCTTCCACGCCACCCACAGCAGCAGCACGCCGCCCGCCAGGGTGAGCCCGATGATCGCGAGCAATTGCGCGGCAAAATAGGCGAAGACGATGCGCAGCCCCGTCGCGACGACAATGCCGAGCGCGATGACGCGGCGCCGCTGTTCGGCCGGCAATCCGGCGGCGGCCATCCCGACGACGATCGCATTGTCACCGGCGAGCACCACGTCGATGATGACGACGGAGAGCAGCGCGCCGAGTTGATTGACGTCGATCAGCACCTTGGCGAGATGGGCATCGCCGCGCGCCGCGTCGAGACCGCCACAAATGCCGAGAACTTTCCCTTTGCGGCCGGCGCCGCGCCTCGCCGCGTTCTACGCCGCGGCCTTTTTGGTCACCGGCGCGCAACTGCCGTTCTGGCCGCTGTGGCTCGCCTCGCGCGGGTTCGGGCCGACGCAAATCGGCACGCTGTTTGCGGCGGCGATCTGGGCGAAGGTGGTCGCGATGCCGGCGATCGGCGCACTCGCCGACCACTTTGGGCGGCGCCGGCTGATGGTCCTCTTGGCCGCGGGCGCGGTCGCCGGCTATGCCGCGCTGCTGCCGGCGCAGGGGCTCTGGACCATCCTGTCGCTGAACCTTTTGGCGTTGACCGCGCAATCGGCGCTGACCCCGCTCGGCGACACTGTGACCCTGGGCGCGGCGCGCGCCCACGGCCTCGATTACGGCCGGATCCGGGTGTGGGGCTCGTTCAGCTTTGTCTTTGCTTCGCTAGGCGCCGGCGCCGTCCTCGGCCACAGCTCGGCCAGCCGGGTTCTGCCGCTTGTGCTCGCCGCCTCGGCGCTGTTGCTCGCCGCGTGCTGCGCGATCCCGCCGTCCGCGCCGGAGCAGCGCGGCGCCGCCGGGCCGCGCGGCGCCGGATTGCGCCGCCTCGCCGGGAACCCGCGGTTCTGGATCTTTGTCGCCAGCGCCTCGGCGCTGCAGGCGAGCCACCAGGTCTATTACGGTTTCGGCACCCTTTATTGGCGCTCGCTCGGGTTTTCCGACGGCACGATCGGCTGGCTGTGGGCCGAAGGTGTCGTCGCCGAAATCGTGCTGTTCTGGCAGGGGCGGCGGTTGATCGAGCGCTTCGGGCCGCTCGGGGCGATGGCGCTCGGAGGCGCCGCCGGTGCTGTTCGCTGGAGCCTCGCCGGGCTTGTCGTCTCGCTGCCCGTCATGATCGCGCTGCAGCTGTTGCACGCGTTGACGTTTGGCGCGACCTATCTCGGGACGATGCACTTTCTGTCGCGCAACGTGCCGCCGTCGGCCGCGGCGGGCGCCCAAACCTTGTTCGCCGCGGCCTCCTCGGGCCTCGGCGGCGGCCTTGTCATGGCAGTGGCGGGCGCGCTCTACGCCGCCTACGGCGGGCGCGCCTACCTGATGGCGATGCTGTCGACCGTCGGCCTTTGCGGGGCATTGTGGCTGGGGCGCGCGCAGCGGCGCTGAGCGCCCCGCACCCGCCGGCGCTAGCGGCCGCAGCGCGGATGGAGTTCGGTCGGGCTTGCCGCCTGCGCCACCGCGTAGTCGTGCAACCCCTTGGCGTCGAGGCTGCCGGCCATTTTGAGCATCTGCGCCGCTTGCTGGCACACCACCGCGGTCGGTGTCGCACCCTGCTTCAGCGCGATCTCGTTGGCGAGGCTGGTGTTCCACGAATCGAATCGGCTCTGCGCGTTGCGGAACCCCTCGCGCCGGAAATGATTGATCATGATTCGCTGGTAGCGGATGATCGCGTCCTTGTTGCGCGCCCGGAACAACCCGTAGACCTCGTCCCGGCACGCCGAGCTGACCACCATCAGGTTGGTTTGAAAGACGATCGCCTGCTCCGCTTCCTGGTCGATCGCCGAATAGCAAGTCCCGTCCGCCGCGGATGCGGCCTGCAGCGACGCGGCGACGCAAGCCGCCGCGAGCACAACAGCCTTCCTCATCGCAGTCCCCCAAAAATACACGTTTGCGACATTCCGAGCATACGCAATCACCAAGCAGTTTCAAGAGAAACCATCTTGGCTCGGTGCCACAATCCGAATTCGCCAGCAAAAACCCGTAATCGCCTGGCGCTAAAATATGCCGTAATCCAACCGTAAATTGATCACCTCGGGTCGGGCCGAACAGTCGGAGCACGATTTCAGTTGCTGCAAAGAAGTAATGGCGGCAAGTGCAGGTTTTACTTGTGATCCTTGTGACCAGCGGAGGCACCGGCCGATGATCGCGTTGTTCACCGATTTTGGCCTTGCCGGGCCGTATACCGGTCAGCTCAAGGCGGTTCTGGCGCAGCGCGCGCCGGGGGTCGCGGTCGTCGACTTGTTCGCCGACTTGCCGGCCGGCAAGCCGCGGCCCGCCGCCTACCTGCTCGCCGCCTATGCGCCTTGGTTCCCGCCGGGGACGGTGTTCCTTGCCGTCGTCGACCCTGGCGTCGGCAGCGCGCGCCGGGCGGTGGTCGTCGAGGCCGACGGCCGCCTTTTCGTCGGTCCCGACAACGGCCTTTTCGAGCTGGTTTGGCGCCGCGCCGGCGATGCGCGCGGCTGGGAAATCGTCTGGCGCCCGCAAACGCTGTCGGCGAGCTTTCACGGGCGCGACCTGTTCGCGCCGGTGGCGGCGCGGCTCGCGCTCGCCGGACCTGACCGGGAGACCTTGCGCGCAGCTGAAATCGCCCGCGTCCTCGACTGGCCGGACGACCTGGCCGAGATCGTCTACATCGACCATTTCGGCAACGCGGTGACCGGGATGCGGGCGCGAGCCTTGGCGACCGCGGCGCAGCTCACCGCGGAGGGCCGGATGGTGCCGCGAGCCCGCACCTTTTCCGACGTCCCGTCGGGCGCGGCCTTCTGGTACGAGAACGCGAACGGCCTCGCCGAAATCGCCGTCAACGGCGGCCGGGCCGACGCCGCGCTGGGGCTTGCGGTCGGTTCGCCGGTCAGGGTCGCGGCGTGATCGGGCGGTGCGGCTAGCTCGGCCGGGTTGCGGCTTCCGCGCCGGGCACCAGTCGCTGCTGGCGGCGGCGCTGCAGTCGGTGGAACAGGGCCACGGCGCAGGCAATCGCGGCAAAGGCGCCGAGCATCGCCAGGCTAAAGGTGCGGGCGATGTCGCCGAGCACCGCGCGGAATGCGTGACCGAGAAAGTAGCCGACGGCGACAAAGCTCGCCGCCCACAACACCGCGGCCAGTGAATTCAGGGCCAGAAACCGCCGGCCGCGGATGGCGCTCATTCCCATCGCGAACGAGGAGAAGTTACGGACCCCATAGATAAAGCGAAACGACAGGATAAAGCCGGTGTCATAGCGCTCGAGCCAGCGCAGCGCGGCGTCGACCCCGCCGCGCCAGCCCGGAAACCGGTCGAGCAGCCGCAGCCCGAAATGGCGCCCGGCCCAGAACCAGGTCTGGTCGCCGGCAAAGCTGCCGAGCCCGGTCGCGGCCAACAACAGAGCGGGATTGAGCAGCCCTTGCGCCGCCGCAAAACCGCCGAAAACGACAATCGTCTCGCCTTCGAGAAAAGTCCAGACGAAGGCGATCAGGTAAAACCAGGCGCCGTGCTCCGCGATCAGCTGGTCGAGCTCCATTCGCCTGTCGGTTCCTGCTTGTCTCGGCGGTGCGGCTTCTGCGGCGTCGGCATGCTATGTTTTTCGCGGGCGGAGGTCGAGCGGGAATTGCTGGTGGCGCGCCCGGCGCACCTTCAGCGAACGCCAGCAACCCCCTGGGCGTCGCCCGCGGACGGCCGCAGCGGGCGGCCGCCATGGCGAGCCTATGGCAGGCCTGTTAAGATCGCGTGACAGGCGGTCGCGGGAGGAACGATGGCAGGGCTCTATTTC
>DATMLF010000015.1:0-12335 GCA_035570595.1 Allostellaceae bacterium | reverse complement strand
GCGATGATGCTGCGCTATTCGTTCGACATGGGCGAGGAGGCCGACCTTGTCGAAAACGCGGTGCGCCGCACCCTCGCCGCCGGGGTGCGCACCAACGACATCAACCAAGCCGGCGCCGCCGGCGTCTCGACCCGCGCAATGGGCGACGCGGTGCTGCGCGAGATCGAGCAGTCGGTCTGAGGCAGCGGGGCCGGGGCGGCGCACGCCGCCGCCTCGGCACTTGTCTCCGCCGCTGCCGTCAGGGGTCGCTGCAGCTCTGGAACGGGCTGTTCACGCAGGCTGTCGACAGCGACCAGACAAAGTCGCGGCGGATCCAGGCGAGAGATGGCAGCGGCGCCGGCGATCCGACCGGGTTTGAGGTCAGCAAGGTGATGCCGTCGGTGCTGTCGGCCTTGATCGACGAGACGTCGTGACAGGTTATGCAAGAGGACTGGGTCAGCGGCACGCCGGCGTTTTCGCCTTCGATAATCGAATTGCCGAGCAGTTCCGGGTTGTAAAAGCCGACCTGGACGCCGTCCAGCCGGTAATTGAACCACTCGGGCGCGAGATTGGCCGAGTACATCAGCGCCGCGAGCTGGTTGGTCAGCTGCGTGTTGGCGCCGCGGGTCGTGATCGGCTTCGATCCGAACGCGTCGGTGCAGCCCAGGACAACGCAGCGATTGGGGTTGGTGATCGGGTTCTGCGGCTCGAACGTCGCCCAGATCCATTGGTCGAGCAGCTTCGAGATCAGATGCATCCCGGCCAATCCGAAGCAGTTGCCGTCGATCGTCTCGACATGGATCGTGTTCGTGAAGCCGGCCGGCAGCTTGTTGCAATTGAGCCCTATGCTCGACAGCTCGATCCAATCTGACTTGATTTCGACCGAGGGCGCGGGAAATTCGATGTCCTCGGCGTAGGCCGCGGCCAGCGACTGGCCGCCGCGGCGCCAAAAGGTGTTGCCGGCGATGTAGTCCTCGGTCGCGCCGTTCAGCCGGATTTCCTCGCAGATGATCAGGTTGGGCTGGCCCTTGGGCGGCGTGCTGGCCTTGTTGCAATTGGTATTGGCGGCGCCGAGCAGGCCTGGGATGGTGACCCCGAGGCTGGGATGCTTCGCCATCGTCAGCCCGCTGCCGTGCAACTGATGCTCGTTGCCGCCGGCAGCGGCGGCGTTGGGCACGACGAGGCCTTTATCAGGCTGACTGGGATACATCTGGGCCTGCTCGATCCAGTTTTCCCACACCACATAGGGATACTTACCGGGGTTCACCGGGCAGGTCGCGGCGACCCACAATTGCCATGCCGTTTGCGAAATGATCGGGCTGATCTGGGTCGGCGGCGCGCAGGGGTTGGCCGTCGAATCGTCGGCCATGGCTGGGGCCGCGCCAAACGGCAGCGCCGTGCCGCCTGGGTCCGTCCAAGGCAATAGCCCCGCCGCCAACAGCAGTGCCGCGGCCCACGCTAGTGTCGCTTTTCGCATTGGTTTCTTCCCCTTTGATGCCGCTCCGCGGATCGCCCGCAACCGGCTGCCCGAATGGCTCCGGGCGACGGCTTGAGACGTGACGTCCCGGTCCCGCATCAGGGCGTCGAGCGCGCCGGGCCTGTCGAAACCCTGTTTAACCGCGGCCCGGTCAATAATCCGTCAACACAGCGCCATGGCCGGGTCGGCCGGTGGCCGCGCCAAACCCGCGCTGCCCACATCCGGCTCCGGGGTCGCGGTCGACCCCCGGCATTGACAGTGCCCTGGGCCGTGGATTTGATCGCGCCCACCGGTGCCGTGCGCCCGGCGCCGCGACGGCGCCGGGCTGCAACGATGGAGGAATAGCCATGCAGACGCGGGTCTTGGGGCGGACCGGGCTCGAAGTTTCGGTTCTGGGTTTTGGTTGCGGGGCGGTCGGCGGGCTGATGGTCAAGGGCGATGCCGCCGACCAGGAGCGGGCAGTGGCGCGCGCGCTCGATCTCGGGATCAACTACTTCGACACCGCGGCGATGTACGGCAACGGCGAATCGGAGCGCAACCTGGGGCGCGTCCTGAAACGCCTGAAGCCCGATCTTTACCTCGGCACCAAGGTGCGCGTCCCGGCCGCCGAGCGGCGCAACATCGCCGCCGCGGTCGTCGGCTCATTGGAGGCGAGCCTGCAGCGTCTGCAGCTCGACCATGTCGACCTGTTTCAATTGCACAACCACATCCTCGCCGCCGGCCGAGACTCGGACCTGACGCCGGAAATCGTGCTCGGCGAGGTCGTCCCGGCTTTCGAGCGGCTGCGTCAGCAGGGCAAGACGCGCTTTTTCGGCATCACCGCGGTCGGCGACACCGCGGCCTTGCACCGGGTCGCCGACGCCCGCGTCTTCGACACCGCACAGGTCAGCTACAACATGCTGAACCCGAGCGCCGGGACGACGGTGGCGCCGGGCTACCCGGCGCATGATTTCGGCAATCTCTTGGCGCACACGAAATCCGCCGAAATGGGCGTGATCGCGATCCGCGTGCTCGCCGCGGGCGCGCTCAGCGGCACCGTGGAGCGCCATCCGCTCGGCTCGCCGCAGGTCGACCCGATCGGCTCGGGCCGCGACTACGGGATCGATGTCGAGCGCGCGCGCCGGCTCGAGCCGCTGATGCGCGAGGGATTTGCCGACAGCCTCGTCGAGGCGGCGATCCGCTACGTCATCGCCCATCCGGCGGTATCGACGACGCTCGTCGGCTATTCGACCCTCGACCAGCTCGAATACGCCGCCGCCGCGGCGAACAAAGGACCGCTGCCGCCGGCGGCGCTGGACCGGCTGGCGCAGCTGCAAAGGAGCTTTGTCGGCGAGCCGCGCTGACCGGGCGTGTCACCGCCAGCCGCGTCAGCGCTCGGCGTCGCGGCGCGGCGGCATCGTCAGGAACCCGCGCGCGACATGCCACAGCTGTTCCCGGTTGAGGCCAAAGGCGAGCGAGTGCGCGGCACCCGGCAGCACGACGAACTGCCGGTCGGGGTTCGGCAGCCGCGCGAAGAAGTTCAGGATGTCCTGTTCGCTCGCGATGCCGTCGTGCTCGCCGCGGATGATCATGACCGGCGCGCGCACCTGTTCGGGGTCGACGACCGGCAGGTTCGCGGTCATGTCGAGATAGGTCCCGGTCGGGATCGTGTCGCCGTGGGCGAGCTCGGCGTCGGCGAGCGCCTCGGCGACCCTGGGGTCGCTGGTTCCCGGCCGGTCGCGGGTGAAGATGCTGCGGATCATGTCGCGGTCGCGCGGCCGCCGGTTGTGAGTGCGGAAAAACTCCAGCCCTTGGGCGCGTTGCTTGAGCGTCGGGGAGCCCTCTCCGGTCCAGGTAAAGGCGGTCAGGATCAGCCGGTCGACCCGCTCCGGTCGCGCCATGGCAAAAGCGGCGGCCCGCAACGCGCCCGAGGATTCGCCGAGGAGATGCACCCGCTCTCGTCCGGTCTCGCGCGCGACGAGGTCGGTTCCGGCGACCAGGTCGGCGACCCCGCTGGCGATGTCGGAATTGGCCGCGGTGCGCGAGGACCGGCCGTAATTCTCGTGGTCCATCGTCCACACGTCGAACCCGGCGCCGGCGAAGACGTTCATCAACGAGTATTCCTCGCCGCCCGGCGCCTCGAGGTCAAAGGCGGACAACGCTGAGATCGACGAGCCGTGAACCAGGAAAAGCACCGGCAGCGACGGCTCGCCCGGCAGCGGCCTTTTTGTTCGCTTGCGGTAGAGCGCGAGGCTGACCGGGCCTTTTTGCGCGGTGTACTCGGCCCGCCAGAATTCGCGCGGCTCGGTCGTGGCGTCTTCTCGGAAGTGCGGCAACGCGGCCATGAAGCACCTTTCCAAACATCGTCGGGCATACGCCCCGCCACCATAGGGCGGCGTCGGGCGTCACGGAACGGCGATCGAGGAACCCTCCGCGGCGGCCGGCGTTTCCGCACGACCGGGATCTCGACGGGAAGACTGATGAGCAGTGTCGAAAATCGGCTGATCGCGATTGGCTACCGCGTTTCAGCCCGTGGCCCCGACTGCTGGCGGGTCGAGCGGATCGGGACGGCCTTGGCCAGCCCGGCCGGCCATCGCACGGCACCGCCCTGCAGTCGCGCGCTCAGGCCTTGGCTGGAGAGGCTGCACGACCGGCCGCAGCCGGCGGTCTACCGGGTTCGCCCGATGCCCGAGGTGCCGTGAGCATCGCCGGCCGGGTTCGCGTCTAACGCGAGGAGGCGGCGGTCGCTCAGGCCTGCAAGCACCCGGCCGAAATGAGCGGGCGCCGAGCGGTCGAGGCCTTCGAGCCAGTTCTGATCGAGAAACGAGGCGAGCGCCGGCTGACCGAGGCGCGCCTCCCACAGGATGCCGAGCAACGAGGCCGCCGCTTCGTCTTCCTCGCGCGCCAGCCTCGGAAGCACCGCGGCGCGCTCGGCAACGGCTAGGTCGCGGGTGTCGGGGCCGGGCCCGAGGCCAAAATCAACAAGGGCGCGGCGTTCCGGCGGGGCCAGCACGAAATGCGCGACCTCGTGCAGAATGACGTAAGCCTCGGTGGCGCCGTTCAGCGCCGCCCCGTCCCAGTTGAATCGGCAAGGGGTTCCGGGCGGATGCACCGCCATCCCGCGACCTTGAGCGAACGCCAACGCCGCGAGCCGGTGCCGCTCCGCCTCGTCGCTAACGGCGCGATCGGCCGAGGTTGCCCGGATTTTGCCAAACGCGCGGCGTGCGCGCCGGTCGGCGAGACTCGCAGCGAAGCGGTCGAGCACGCCGGCAAGCGCCTCGCGAGGGATCGGCGTCAGGATCATGCCTGCGGCCGCCGGCGGCGCGCCCCACCGCGAGCGAGCACCGGCTTTGTTGGGACGGCCGTTACGCGTTGTAGATTTTCAGCAATTCGCCGTGCGCCCATTTGACCGAATCCTCGGGAGCCATGCCCTGGACCGCCTTTGTGTACATGTCGACAATGATGAATTTGGAGATCGTCTCGGCGGCGGCACGGCCGGAGGGGCCGGCGTAGCCGGCAAACCGGCCGCTTTCCGCGGCGGTGCGGAACGGTGCCATCACCGGGTCGATCCTCCACAGCGGGTCGTTTTCCCAGACCTTGGTGCTGCCGACCGAGAAACCCTGCTGCGAGGTGAACCACTGTCCATAGATGTCCTTGGACTGGAACCAGCGCAGAAATTCCATCGCAGGTTTCTGGTTCGCGGTATAGGCGGGGACGATATTCGAGAACGGCACGTGGTAGCTGAACTGGCCGGCCGGACCCTTGGGCAGTGGCGCGTGAAAGCAGTCGTCCTTGAGCGGCTTGCCGGTCTCGGTCACATAGGTGTCGGGTTTGCTACGCGCCAGCAAATAGATCGATGCACCATTATTGGTCGAGCTGATCGTGTTGGAGAGATAGGCACGGTTGTTGCCGGCGTCGTCCCAGGAAAGCGCACCAGAATCATAGCATTCCGTCCACATCGCAACCGCGAACTTGACCGACTCGATCGTCTCCTTGCTGTTGAGCGCCACGGTCTTGCCGTTGGCCTCGACCTCCTTGCCGCCCCACGACCACAGATACGGATACCAGAAGGCCGGCCCGTCGCCAAAGGCGTGCGCCAAGGTCTGGCCGTAGGGCTGCTGCTTGGGCTTCAGCAATTTTCCGACAGCGCGGTACTCGTCCCAGTTCTGCGGGAACTTGTCGGGGCCGTGGCCGACCGCGTCAAACCACGAGGTCCGGTTGACCAGCATCGCGCCGAGGATCGTGTAGGGGACCGCGATCCATTTCTTGCCGTCATAAGCAACGTCGCGCGCGGTCTCGTAATAGCCGCCCTGCGCCTTGCCGATCGCCTCGGCGACGTCGCTCACGTCGACGGCGCTGTCGGCGTAGAGCTGCGACCAGTTGTTGACCGCCATCAGGATGTCGGGGCCGGTTCTCGACTGGATCGCGGAGCTGATCCGCGCCTGGACGCCGTCGCCGTTAATCGTCTCGACCTGGAGCCTGATGCCGAGCGCCTTTTGGCATTCGTCGGCGATCTTGCCGCGCAGCAGCTGGTCGGACACCGGCACGAAATCGACAAATTTGAGCCAGTGCAGGGTGGTCCCTTGAGCAAAAGCCGGCGCCCGGCCCGACGCCAGGATGCCGGCGAGACCGCCGCCCGCAGCGGCCCCCGAAAGCTGCAAAAAGCGGCGACGGCTAGTGTAACGCATGTTCATCCTCCCGGGTCGCAATCTATTTTGCGACTTTTTGCCAGACCAAATCGTAACTGCAATCATAATTCGCCCAGCGTGCGCGGACCGTGCCGTTTTCGTCTATCCTGCCAACGGCGATTATCTCCCAACCTGGTATATACCCGCCGTGGCCCACGGGCCCCGGAGACGTGTTTCGCGTTCTGAACTCGCCCTGCGATGCAACCGTTCCTTCTTGCAGGTTAAACCGGGCGTGGCCGTTCTCAATGGTCAGCGAGGTTCGCGGCGACAAGTTCCCGCATTGTTTCAGCCGCCCTGCACGGTCTGTGTAAGTTTCATTCACTTTCGTCACAGAGACGAACGCGTAGGCTCCGTCAAACTTGGTAACAGGCGGCGAAGCCGACGGGGTCTGCGCATTCGCGGCCGCGAACCAAGCGAAAAATCCGGCGATCCACAACCACCTGGGACCCTTTTCCATGTGCGTGCCCTCCCGGTTCGCGGGCTCCTGACCCTCGCCACTCACGGCAAGCCCCTATGCCCGGGCTTGCCCATGACGCCCCCCGTTCAGCTCTTCCACGCCGTCCAAACGTGCTGCGGATGCCGCTGCAACCAGGCGTCCGCGTAATCCGACTTTCCCTGGCGTCGAAAGCGGGTGCGAGACTAAGGCCAGCCATGACGTTTAATGAAGCATGTGCCCGCACTTGAGCGCTAGCCCTGGCGTTCGCCGCGAAAGGCGGCGAGCAGGGCGCGGGCGGCGTCCGCCGGGGTGCGGGTGCCGGCGACGACTTCGGCCTCGACCGCGGCGAGATGGCGGGCGACCGGGCTGGCGGCGCGGAACTGCTCGACCAGGCTTTCCTCGATCTCAGCCCACAGCGCGGCCCGCGCCTGCTCACGGCGACGCTGCGGCCAGCCGCCCGTCGCCTCTCGCACCGCGCGAAACCGTGCTACATCCTCCCACGCCTCGGCAATGCCGCGGCCCTCGAGCGCCGAGACCGCGCGCACCGGCACCGCCCATTCCCGGACCGGCGGGCGGATCAGCCGTAAGGCGCTTGCGTAGTCGGCGGCGGTGCGCTCGGCCAGGTCGGCGAGGTCGCCGTCGGCCTTGTTGACGAGGACGAGGTCGGCGAATTCGACGATGCCCCGTTTGATGCCTTGCAGCTCGTCGCCGGCCGTGGGCGGCAGGATCAGCACAAACATGTCGGTCATTTCGGCGACCGCGGTTTCGGATTGCCCGACGCCGACGCTCTCGACAATCACCACGTCGAACCCCGCCGCCTCGCACAACAGGATCGCCTCGCGCGTGTGCCGCGCCGCGCCCCCGCGGCTGGCGCCTGCCGAGGACGGGCGGATAAAGGCGTGCGGCGAGCCCGCGAGCAGGGCCATGCGCGTCTTGTCGGCGAGGATGGCGCCGCCGCCGCGCTTTGAGGCCGGGTCGACCGCGAGCACAGCGACATGCCGGCCGTGCGCTGTGCCGTCGAGCCCGAAGCGCTCGATAAACGTCGATTTGCCGGCTCCGGGCGGCCCCGATATGCCGATGCGGATGCTGCCACCGGCGTGCGGCAACACCGTGGCGAGCAGCTCTTCGGCGGCGGCGCGATGATCGGGGCGGGTCGACTCGGCTAGGGTGATCGCACGGGCGAGCGCGCGCCGGTCGCCGCGCCGCAGCGCCTCGGCCGCAACTCGTCCCGCGCTCACGCGCTCCGCGGTGGAAAATGTGAGCCGTCGCGCCGTTTGCGGCGGACGCATTCGATCGAGGCTATTGTCAGGATCTGGTCTACCACCGTCATCAGGTCGCGCATCCGGAACGGCTTTAGCAAATAATAGCGGCCGCTCTGCTCGAGCCGTTCCGAGTGGCGATGGTCGCCTGTCGTCAGGATGACGCCGCACCCCTGCTGGTGGGCAATCTCCGCCAGCGCAAAGCCGTCCTTGTCGCCGGGCTGGGTGATGTCGATCATGACGATGTCGTAATCGTCCTCGTCGAGCTTTTCCTCCATCTCCGCGCCGGTCTCGACCGTGTCAAACAGGAAACCCTCCTCGTCGAAGGCTTCCTGCAGCACTTCGCAAATGTAGTCGTCGTTTTCAACAATCAGCACCTTGCAGATTCGCGCCATCTTTTCTCCCTATCGCTTGACGCGTTTGTTTGCCAGTCGCGGCTTACGCCGGCTCCAGGGCCGCCTCGCGCCGCGCGGCGTCGTGCTGCCGCAGCCACATAGCAGCATAAATGCCGTCGCAACGCATCAGCGCGCCGTGATCCCCGCGCTCGACGATGCGGCCTTGGTCGAGCACCAGGATTTCGTCCGCGTCGACAATTGTCGACAGCCGGTGGGCGATGACGAGGGTCGTGCGGTCGGCCGACACCTCGGCGAGGTTCGCCTGGATCTCGCGCTCGGTGCGAGTGTCGAGCGCCGATGTCGCCTCGTCGAACACCAAGATCTTCGGCGCCTTCAGGATCACACGCGCGATCGCGACGCGCTGTTTTTCGCCGCCCGAGAGTTTGAGCCCGCGCTCGCCGACCATCGTCTCGTATCCGTCCGGCAACGACGCGACAAAGTCATGGATATGCGCGAGGCGGGCCGCCTCCTCGATTGCGGCGCGCGAGGCGCCCGGCCGGCCGTAGGCGATGTTGTAAAAGATCGTGTCGTTGAACAGCACGGTGTCCTGCGGCACGACGCCGATCGCATGCCGCAGGCTGTCCTGGGTGACGCTGCGGATGTCCTGGCCGTCGATCTCGACCGCGCCGGAGCCGACGTCCCAAAACCGGAACAGCAGCCGTGCCACCGTCGACTTGCCGGCGCCGCTCGGGCCGACGAGCGCCACCTTGGCGCCGGCGGGCACGCGGAAGTCGACATCGCGCAGGATCGGGCGCCGGCCGTCGTAGCCGAAGTCGACATGGCGAAAAGCGACCGCCCCCGATCCCGGCGACAACGCCGGGGAGCCCGGCCGGTCCTCGATTTCGGGCATCACCGCCATCAGCGCCGTCATCTGCTCGAGATCGGCGAGGGCCTGCTTGATGTTTCGGTAGACGACGCCGAGAAAATTGAGCGGCGTGTAGAGCTGGATCAGGTACGCGTTGACCAGCACGAAGTCGCCGACTGTCATGACGCGCGCGGCGACACCCTGGCCGGCGAGGATCATGACGCCGACGAGGCCCACGGCGATGATGACCCCCTGGCCGAGGTTGAGCGCCGCCAACGTGGTCTCGCTTTTGACCGCGGCATGCTCGTAGGCGCGCAATGCGGCGTCGTAGCGCCGCGCCTCGTGCTCCTCGTTGGCGAAATATTTGACGGTCTCGAAGTTCAGCAGGCTGTCGATCGCCTTCGTGTTGGCCTCGCTGTTGCGCTCGTTCATGTCGCGCCGGAAACGCACGCGCCAGTCGGTCACGAGAAACGTGAAGCCGATGTAGGCGACGATCGTCGCCAGGGTGACGGCGGCAAACCGCCAGTTGTAGAGCCGCCACAGGATCGCGCAGGCGAGCAGGATCTCGACGAGCGTCGGGACGATGTTGAACAGCAGAAACGACAGCAGGAACTCGATGCCGGCGGTGCCGCGCTCGATCGCGCGCGCGAGGCCGCCGGTGCGGCGCTCGAGGTGAAACCGCAACGCCAGCGCGTGGACATGGCGAAACGCGGTGAGCGCCAGCCGGCGCACCGCGCGCTGTGTTACCTTGGCGAAGGCGGCGTTGCGCAGCTCGTTGAAGCCCTGCGCCATGACCCGCGCCAAGCCATAGGCGATGATCAATGCCACCGGGACTACGACGACCGCCTTGCCGGGCGCCACCGCGTCGACCGCGTGCTTGTACAAAAACGGAACCGAGAGGTTGAGGAGCCGGCCGGCGACCAGGAACCCGACCGCCAGCCCGACCCGCGCCCGCAGCTCAACCGAGTCGCGCGGCCACAGATAGGGGCCGAGCGCGCGCAGCGCCCGCAATTCGTCCCGCAGACGGCCTTTTTGTCGCGGCGGGCCCGGCGTGACCGGCCGCCCGCGCCGGCTCACCGCGCGGGGCCGAGCGGCGGCTCGGCTTCGGCAAGTGGTGCAGCGCCAACCCCGCGAAACAGGTTCAGCGCGAGGACAAAGGCGATTACGACAATCGCCGCACCCCAGAGAAACGGGCTGCTGTGCCCGAGATCCGCAAACAGGTAGCCCGCCGACGGCGGCCCGACGACCCGCGCCAGGCTGCCGGTCGACTGCGTGACGCCCAGCACCTGGCCCTGCTCGCCGCTGCCGGCGCGGCGCGAGATCAGACTGTTCAACGCCGGCTGGACAAGGCCGAGGCCGATCGCCAGCACCGCGAAGGCGCCGCCCAGCACGCCGAGGCTCCGCGAGAACGGCACGACCACGAGCCCGATCGCGAGCAGCACGAGCCCGCACAGCAACAGGCGCTCCTCGCCGTAGCGCTTGGTCAGGCGGCGGGTGAGGCCGCCCTGCATGACCGCCGACAAGAGGCCGAGATAGGCAAAGACAAAGCCGACCTTTTCCGGCCCCCAATCCAATTGCCGCAACGCCCACAGCGCAAAGATGCTTTCCATCGCGGCAAAGGCGAGGATGACCAGAAAAAAGACCGCGATCAGCTGCGACAGCACCGGCCGGCGCAAGGCGCCGAGGATCAGGCCGATGCGGCCTTGCGGCGTTGCCTGCCCGCGCCGCTCGGGCGGGTGGCTCTCGCGCAGCACCGCGAGGACGCCGCAAAGCGCGGCGAACGACAGCCCGGCGGCGACCCAGGCCGGGGTCGCCAGATCGGCGGTCGCCGGGTTGTTGCCGGCGAGCAACCCGCCGACCGCCGGCCCGATGATAAACCCGAGGCCAAAGGCGGCGCCGATCATGCCCATGCCATGGGCGCGGTCTTCGGGCTTGGTGATGTCGGCGATGTAGGCCTGCGCGGCGGCGATGTTGCCGGCGCAGGCTCCGGCGAGCGCCCGCGCCGCGAACAGCATCCACAAGGTATTGGCGGCGCCGAGCCATAAATAGGCAAGCGCCGACGCGGCCATGCTCGCCATCAGCACCGGCCGGCGGCCCGCGCGGTCGCTGAGCCGGCCCCACAGCGGTGCCGCCACCAGCTGCATCAGCGAATAGGTGGCGAGCAGCCACGTCACCTCGGGTGCGGTCGCGCCGAACCGCACCGCGTAGAACGGCAGCAACGGGATGACGAGGCCGAACCCGACGAGATCAATGAGAACGATGAAAAACAGGATCGGCATGTCTGCCGTGGTGATATCGCGCCGCCGCAGCGGCGGGCAAGGGTCTCGTCACCGCCGGCCGGCCCGCGAAGATCGAGTCCGGCGCGGAACGGGCGCTTCGTTGCGGGGTTGAACGTCGGGCATTGCGGCAACCACTCTCGCCGGCGTCCAGAGACCCACCCAAATCACAAAGTTATCTTCGAGAGGAGGGAAAGGAATGAACGCGTTCAAAGCAGCAGTAGAAACGAGGATCATTCCCTACATATTCTATCGTGATGTGCCTGCTGCCCTCGACTGGCTGACTCGGGCCTTTGGCTTGACGGAAGAAATGCGACATCCAAAGGAAAGCGGGATGCATGCGCAGATGACCTTCGGCGGCCAACGGATCATGATGGGGCAGGGCAGCCAGGGACTGGCGGATGCAAAGCCAGACCGAGACCCGAGTCGCGACGATGGGTGTTTTCATCTACTTGGCGGATGTCGACGGACACTACGAGCGGGCGCGCGCGGCCGGCGCGGAAATGGTTCGCGCGCCTCAGGACGAGGAATACCGGCGCACCTACAGGGCGCGTGACCTTGACGGGCACCGCTCGTTCTTCACCACCCCGCCCGGATAAGCTTCCCGACCGGGACCCTTACACTTGCGGGCGAAGGCAGCGATCAGCCGTCGAACCCCTCGCCGCCGTTGCCATACTGATCCGCTTGAATAGGGCCTCGATGCAGTGGGGGTCGACCCCGTCGCTTTTCATCACGAGTGCCACCAGCGAGTCCTGCACCAGTTCCGCAAGCGTCATATTGCCGGCCTGGATCTCCCGGTTCATAGCCGTTGTCCTGCCGATGCTCCGATTATTCGGATCAGCTATATTTGGTTAGTGTAGGCGCAACTCGCAATCCCGAAGCTTGCCTCGGTGCCCCGCTGCCTTCAGCCGTGCTCGTCATTTAAGATGTTTCTGAGACGTTCGCGAAGGCCCCCGTGACTCGGCGGCGCGGCTGGCCAACGATGCGGCTGGAACCTGACACCAAGCGCCGGCTATAGTCTCGCGTCGCAGCGCGGAGCAT
>DATMLF010000014.1:0-15870 GCA_035570595.1 Allostellaceae bacterium | reverse complement strand
TTCGGTGACCGCGTCGATCGAAATGCCGGCGCCGGGCAGTGCCGCCAAGACCGCCCTTGCCCCTTCGAGATCTTCGAGGAGGCTCGCGCGCGGACGGCCGTGGTCGCGATACGCGTCCATCGTCGCCGGCGGCATCGTGTTGGCCGTGTCCTGGCCGATCAGCTCGTCGACATAGAGCACGTCGCTGTAGGCCTTGTTCTTGGTGCCGGTGCTGGCCCACAGCAGACGCTGGGTTTGCGCCCCATGCTGCGCCAGCCGCTGCCAGCGTTCGTCGTCATAGATTTTCTGGTAATGCTGGTAGGCAAGCTTGGCGTTGGCGATCGCGACCTTGCCCTTCAGCGTTTCGAGCTGCGCCCTTTCGGCCGGGTCTGATGCGGCGGCGATGCGCTTGTCGAGGGCCTCGTCGACAAGGGTGTCGATGCGGCTGACAAAAAAGCTCGCCACACTGGCGACCTTGTGCGGGTCGCCGCCCTTGTTGGCGAGGGCTTCGAGGCCGGAAATATAGGCGTCGGCGACCTCGGCATAGACCTTCTGCGAGAACAAGAGGGTGACGTTGACGTTGATCCCCTCGCCGATCAGGGTGCGGATCGCGGGCAGCCCGTCGCGGGTGCCGGGGACCTTGACCATCAGGTTCTCGCGCCCGACCTCGCGCCACAGCCGGCGCGCTTCCTCGATCGTCTCGTGCGTCTTCATCGCCAGGTAGGGCGAGACCTCGAGGCTGATAAAGCCGACGCGCTGCGCCCGGTCTATTACCAGACGCAGGGCCGCGACGGCCCCTTCCTGGATGTCGCGAACCGCCAGCTCCTCGAACAAGGCGCCGGGATCGAGGTCGCCGTTCCGCTGCGCCGCCGCGATCAGGTCGTCGTAGTCGTCGCCGTGCCCGATCGCCTTCTCGAAGATCGACGGGTTCGAGGTGACCCCGCGCAATCCATCATCGCCGATCAGCCGCGTCAGCTGCCCGGTCTTCAACAATTCGCGGCTGACAAAGTCGAGCCACACCGACTGGCCGAATTCGTTGAGCGTCTTCAGCGGATTGGGCATCGCCGTTACTCCTTGCGGGCGAGCTGCTCCTTGGCAGCCGCGTAGACGTGCTCCGGGGCAAACCCGAATTTGACGAGCAGTTCCTTCAACGGCGCCGACGCGCCAAAGGTCTTCATGCCGATGATCGCGCTCACGACCCGCCTTCCGGCCCTGGCCGCAGCGCCGCGGCGATTTCCTCGACGATGCGGTCGACCGGCCGGTCGACCGCGACCGTGATCGGGTTCTCGTCCGGACCCGGCGGCTCGAGCGCGGCAAACTGGCTGTCGAGCAGGCTCGCCGGCATGAAATGAGCGCGGCGCGCGGCCAGCCGTCCGGCGATCAGCTCGCGTGAGCCGTCAAGATAGACCAGGCGAACGCCCGGCCGGTCGCCGACGATCCGCCGGCGGTAATCCCGCTTCAGCGCCGAGCAGGTCACGACGCCGCAGGCGCCGGCGCCCTGCCAGGCGTCGATCGCGCTCGCGATCGCGGCGAGCCAGGGCGCCCGGTCGGCGTCGGTCAGCGGAAGCCCGCTCTGCATCTTTGCCACATTTTCCGGCGGGTGAAGCCGATCCCCCTCGAGAAATTGCCAGTCGAGCCGCTCCGCCAGGCGTTCCCCGATCGTCGTCTTGCCGGCGCCGGAGACGCCCATGACGACGGCGATGGACGGGGTTTCAGGGTTGTGCCGCACGCTCCGCGATCCCCGCCTTCGGCTGCGGCATTATAAATCGCGCCTGGTCGCGGGTCGACCCGATATTGTTGAAGATCGTACGACAGGGCGCGGCCAGGCCTCGGTTGTGACGCGGCCCGCATAGTGCGCGGCGCTGGTTCAGAGATCCTTTAGCGGCGGCCACCCGCCGGCGCCGATAAGAGGACCTGCGCGGCGGTCAATTCACCGCGGACCGCCGAGCTCAGCGTGAAACGCCGGCGCCCCGCTCGGCGCCTCGGCGAGCGTGCCGGTCGCCGGCTCCAGCGTCACCCAAAGCTGACCCTTGCCGGCCAGCCGCCGGATGTTTGCCGGGGTCTCGGCGAGAATCTTGCGCCCGGAGAATGGCAGGAGCCCGAGCGGTTGCGGCGCTGCCCCGCCCGGGGCAACTAGCCAGAGCTGATACGCCTTGCCGGCCGGTGCCGCCGGCGGGTCGAGCCCGTCGACGGCAACCTGATGCGCGGCTCGGGCAAGCCGCACCGACCATGCCGGGCGGTCGGCGGCGCCGCGCAGCACGGCGATGACCGGGCGCTCGGCAAAATCGGGCGCGTCGCGCGCCACCAGCGCCGCCACCATAAGCGCCGCCGCCGCGGTCCCCAGCACCGCCGCAGCACCGCGCCACAAGCGGACGCTGTCAACCATTCGCTCGACCGCGCCGCTTATCGGCATAGCCGTCTACGCCTCGGTTGCCGGCAAAAAGCTGAGCGCCGCAAGAACAACGCCCGCCGCGACACTCGCGCCGCTGCGGCAAATGGCTGACGCGCCCCCGCGGAAAGCACGCTCATCCGCCCGTCTCCTCGGGGGTCACCGCCGGCCCGTGCCGGCGACCGGCGAGACCATCACGCGGTCGACGCGGCGGCCATCCATGTCGACGACTTCGAACCGGTAGCCGTCCGCGGTCACACGGTCGGCGATCATCGGCACGCGGTTGAGGCGCGCCATCAAATAGCCGCCAAGAGTGTGAAAATCCGTGTCCTCTCCGGTCAAATGCGACAGGCCGAGCACCTGCTTCAACTCGTCGAGCCCGACCATGCCGTCGATCAGCCAAGTGCCGTCCTCGCGGCGGACCACCCGCTGGTCGGTGTCGCCGGCGCCCGGAATGTCGCCGACCAGCGCCTCCAGGATGTCGCTCGGCGTCACCAGCCCTTCGAGGTCGCCGTATTCGTCGACGATCAGCGCCATCGGCTCGCCCGACCGTTTGAACATGTCGAGCACCCGCAAGGCCGACACGGTGTTTGGCAGGTAGAGCGGCGACCGCGTCGCGGCGCGCAGGTCGAGCGGCTGCCCGGCGAGGCAGCGGGCGAGCAGATGCTTCGCTTCGACAATGCCGACCACCTGCTGCGAGCCGCCCTGGACGACCGGAAAGCGGGAATAGCGGCTGTCGCGGATCTTGTGGCGGTTCTCCTCTTCGGGGTCGTCGAGGTCGAGCCATTCGATCCGCGTGCGCGGTGTCATGACCGTGCTCGCCCGGCGGTCGCCGAGCCGCAACGCCATCTCGACAATCTCGGTTTCGGCCTGCGGGATGTGGCCGGCGGCGGCACCCTCGCGCAGCATGAAGCCGATCTCCTCGTCGGTTACCGGCGGCGGCGCCTCGCTGCGCAACGGCAGCAGCCGCAGCACGAGATTGGTCGAAGCGCTGAGAAACCACTCGACCGGGGCGCCGATGCGCGACAATGCCCGCATGGCCCGGGCGAACGTCGCGGCGATGCGCTCGGCATGAGACATCGCGATGCGCTTTGGAACGAGCTCGCCGATAATCAACGAAAGATAGGAGATGCCGATCACGACGATCGCCATGCTGATGGCGTGGGCATAATGGCCGACAAACCCCGGATAGGGCTCGATCAGCGCCTGCATCCGCGCGCCCAGCGTCGCCTGGCCGAAGGTGCCCGACAGCACCGCGATCACGGTGATCCCGATCTGCACCGTCGCGAGCAGCCGCGAGGGATCGGATTTCAATTCCAATGCGGCAAGCGCGCCCGGATTTCCGGTTTCGGCAAGCGCTTTCAAGCGGGCGGTGCGGGCCGAAATCAACGCGATTTCGGCCATCGCGAAAAAGCCGTTCAGCAGAATCAAAAGGAGGACGACGGTGAGCTGGACAGTCAACATCGCATTCGTCCAGTGCGGTCGCGAGGCGCGCGCCAAATGCCGAGACCGGCGATCGGGTCGCGCGAAAGCATAGCTGGAGAACGGCAGGCGGTCCGGTTCGCCGCGGCGTTGTGGCGGCGGGCGCGCACCGCGGCCGAGCCGCGCGCGGCGGGCCGGTCCGACCCGCCGGAAGGGCAGGCGCGCTCAGCGCGAATAGTATTCGATGACCAGGTTCGGTTCCATCGACACCGGATAGGGCACATCGGTCGGCTTGGGCGCGCGGACAAAGCGGCCCTTCATGCGGTCGTGGTCGATTTCGACGTAATCGGGCACGTCGCGCTCGCCCGACCTTGACGCTTCGAGCACCAGCGCCATCGACTTCGCTTTGCCGCCGAGCTCGATCTCGTCGCCGTCGCGCACCGAATAGGACGGGATCGTCACCCGTCGGCCGTTGACCCGGACATGCCCGTGGTTGACCAGCTGGCGCGCCGAAAACGGGGTCGGCACGAGCTTCATGCGATAGACGACGGCGTCGAGCCGGCGCTCCAAGAGCTCGATCAAATTGTCGCCGGTGTCGCCGCGGCGGCGCACCGCCTCCTCGTAAAGCCGGCGGAACTGGCGCTCGCCGAGGTTCGCGTAATAGCCCTTGAGCTTCTGCTTGGCGGAGAGCTGGGTCCCGAAGTCCGACGGCTTCTTGCGCCGCTGGCCGTGCTGGCCGGGGCCGTATTCGCGCCGGTTGAGCGGGCTCTTCGGTCGCCCCCACAAATTGACCCCGAGCCGACGGTTGATCTTGTACTTGGGTTCCTGACGCTTGCTGCTCATGAAGTCGAATTCCGGATCATGTTTTTGTTGTCCCGATAGAGCACCCGCCATAACACCGCGGGGCTCGGGCCATCAGCATGCCGTCTCGGGAATGCCGCGAACATATAGCGGCCGGTTTGACCAAGTCAAACCGGCCGTGGGCAGGGCAATGAGAACTGTACCCGCGGCAAGCCCGTGAACCCGCTCGCCGCCGTTCCGCGACCTCAACGGCCGGCCGTCAACGGCGGCGCCTTGAGATAATTTTCGGCGAGCCGGCGGCCGGTTTTGCGCATCAGCTCCTTGTCCAGCAGGGTGGTCTCGGCGGGCGGGATGCGGATGACCGTGTTGTTGCAGTAGGTCGGAATCGCCCCGCCGTTGCCGCGGAAGAGGCCCATCGGGTCGCGGCCGGCGGCGGCCGCTCGAATGCCGCGCCGGACCTGGTTGCGGAACATGCTGATGCCGCGGTCGGTCTCGCTCAGGTGCTCAAGCCCGTGAACGGCGATCGGCCGCTGCGAGACCTGCGCCTCGTAGTCGCCGGGGTGCAATTGGCCCTCCTCGTAGGAATCGGCGGCGAGCTGGCCGGGGAGCATGATGTCGCGGTCGGCCCACCAGGCCGGCGTCGTCACCTCGTCGGTCTCGCAGACATGGCGGAATTCGATCAGCATCGTGTTGGTGTCGTCGAGCGGAACCGCCCAGCGGGTCATCATCGGGCCGCTGAACGCGCGCTCCTCGCGGCCGGTCTCCCAGATCGGCGCCACCTGCTGCAGGTTGGGCAGCACGACCTCCACCATGCGGGTCCAGACGTTGTCGCCGATCCGACGGCTGCCGACATAGACCATCCCGATCGGCGTCTCGACATATTCCAGCTCGGGCAACACGCCGAATTCTTCGGTAAAGACCGCTCCGGCGACGATCGTATGCAGAAACGCGGTGTGGACCGGGTCCATCGTGTTTTCGTGGATTTGCAGCCAGTTCGCCGGAAAAGAGTATTTCCGGCCCGGGATCATCCGGTAGCCCGCCCGGTCGTAAGTGTCGTAGAGCGGGAATGACGGCTTCAATTCGGGCGGGCCCATATAGGCAAAGACGATCCCGTTCGCCTCGTGGACCGGGTAGGCGCCGTGAAACAGGCGGTCCTTCAGGGTGCTGTCGGCAGGCTCGCCGGGGGTTTCGAGGATCGTGCCGTCAACGTCGAACAGCCAGCCGTGGTAGCAGCAGCGGATGCCCTTGTCGCCGACCAGGCCGAACTCCAACGACGTGCCGCGGTGCGGGCAGTGCAGCTCGAGAAGCCCGGCAGCGCCGCTCTTGTCGCGAAACGCGACCAGGTCTTCGCCCATGATCTTGAGTCGCAGCGGCAGGTCCTTCAGGTCGTCCGAAAAGCACACCGGCTGCCAAAAGCGGCGCAGGTATTCGCCGCACGGCGTGCCCGGGCCGACATGCGTTAATTCGCCGTCTTCTTGCGGAACCTCGCGGTGCAAATAGCCGCCAAACCGGGTTTTCAAAAACGGAGCACGCGTCGCCATCGACAACTCCTGTTCGCGGGTCGAGTCGGGGTCACGCGGCCTTCTTGCTAAGCGTCGTCGGGCATCGTCGAACTACGTAGCCCACCGACCGGCCGAGCCGCTTGACGCGCGTGAACATAGCCCAAATTTCGCGCCGCCTCCCACCGAAAGCCGCGTTCTCGCAACGCTGGAGGCCGCCCGACTGGGCTCGGTCGTCGCCGCGAGCTCGCCGGTTTCGCGCGTGCGCCGTCACACGGCGGGGACGCGCTCGGAAGACGCCCTCGGCTTGTCAAGTTCGGCGTCGATCTGGTCGATCGTCTTGCCGCGGGTTTCGATGCCGATCAGCCAGAAGGCGAGCGCGCCGAGAACGTACCAGAACGCGAAATAGTTGAACCCCGGGACGAGCGCGTCGAGCGTCGCCTTGGGGCTGACGAGGTTCGACGAGCCGGCGATCAATGCCAAGCCGGCGGGGCCGATGAACTTTCCGAGGTTGCCGACGCCGTAGACAAACCCCATGCCGCTGCCGCGCAGCCGGGCCGGCCACAGCTCGCCCATATAGGGGCCGACGATCGAATAGTTGCCGCTGCCGAAAAAGTTCTGGATCAGGATCATCAGAAAGAACATCGACATGCCGCCGATAAAGACGCTGTGCAGATAGCCGGCGAGCGACATGAACAGCGCCCCGGTCAGGCAGCTGAAGACCCCCGAGGCGCGGCGCCCCCAGGCGTCCGAGATCCACGAGCAGAAGAAGCGGCCGGCGATCGCCGAAATGCTGATCCAGATCACCAGCTTCGAGGCTTCGGGCGGGGAGATCCTGAGCACCATGACCAAAAGGGTCACCAGCCACAACGCCAGCGCGACGCCACCAGTCTGGGTCAGCCCGGTCAGGCAGCCGGCGATAATGCTGCGCGGGTATTTGAAGATTTCGAGCCAGCGGGTGTGTTCGATCGGCGGCACCACCGCCGGCAACGCGATTTGCGCCGGATCCATCTTCAATGCCCAGGCGAGCGCCCTGCGGGCCTCTTCCATGCGCCCCTGGCGCAGCAGCCAGTGCGGCGATTCGGGGACGAAAGCGCGGATGTAGAGGCACAGGAACGCCGGCAGCAGCCCAACCGCGACCATCCCGCGCCAGCCGATATAGGGGGCGGCAAAGGCGCCGAGCAGCGCCGCCAGCAGCCCGCCCGCCGGCAGCATCGTCGTCGTCACCCCGGTGAACCAGCCGCGCTTGCTGGCGGGCGAGAACTCCTGCATCAGGGTGATGTCGACCGAATAAAGGCCCGTCACCGCGAACCCGACAAAAAACCGGCAGACGACCAGGTAGATCCATCCCCCTTCGGGGGTCAGCGCCATCGCACCGGTGGCGAGCGAGACATTCAGCACCGCGGTGATCAGCGCCTTGCGCCGGCCGACCTTGTCCGCCATCCAACCATAGAGCAGCGAGCCGAACGGCGCGCTGACCCCCGAGGCGAGCAGGATCGCCGCCGACTGACCATAGTTCAGGTGCCAGTCCTTGACGACAAACGCCAGCACGAAGCCGATCAGAAAGAAATCAAAGAAATCGAGCATGTCGCCGAGCGTCGCGGCGCCAGCAATCTTCCACTGGTTCGCCGTCAGCTTGGTCTGATGCTCCAACAACTCCAGCATCGCGCTCTCTCCCTTTGCCGGAACGAGCCGGCGTCAGACAACGGTTCGGCCGTTTCTTTCGTCTCTTGGGCGGTCGCCGACCTTATCCGCCAAGCCCGCGTCCCCCGCGGCGGCTCGGGCCGCAACATTGCATGGCGGTTTTGCCGGCGCAACGGTTTGAAAACGCGGGTCGTGAGAGAGTGCTGCCCGCGCCTGCTCGCCCGCCGCCGCGGGATCGCGTCAATAGCTTCCGGCGCTGCAATAATGCCAGGCCGAGCCGTCAAAGCCGTAGAGCAGCGCCAGCCGCGTGTTGCTGTCATGGGCGAGGACGACCCTGAAGCGCTGGCCGGTGCACGCCGAGCTGCCGGCGGCGGCGGGCTTTGGCAATTTCTTCTGCTCGGCGCAGCTCGCGGCCCAATCCGGCATCGCGGAGGGTGCGGCGGCAAGCCGCTTGCCGTCGGCGAGCACGAAGTAGTCGACGGGCTGGCCCTGTTTCACGTCGGCATGCAGCGCCAAGCTGCCGTAGCGCGACCGGTAGTAGCCGGCCTGCTGCTCTCCGTCGCCGGCGCCAGCCGGCAATGCGCGGAAGGTCAAGGCGCTGCACGCCGGCGGCCCCTTTGCAGCCGGATGCTTTGGCGCGGCAAAGGCGCCTGCCGCGACGAGGCCGAGCGCCAGCCCGGCGCATGCGCAAACCATTCGTTTCATCGCTGCCGTCCCCCCAATTGTTGCGGGACCAGCTTATAGCGCCGCGGACGGCCCGGCAGTAGGCTGCGCCGCGTGCTGTCGCGGATGCGAGTTCGAGGGCTTCGGACGCAACGGAAACCGCACCCGGCGCGCAGGCGGTTGCTGATCGCCGCAGCGACGTGGCTCGCGGCGGTCCCGGCGCATGCCGCGGCGCTCGCGGTCGTGCTGGCGGTCGACGTCTCCGGCAGCGTGACGCCCGATTCGTACATCCTGCAACGCGACGGCATTGCCCGCGCCTTTGAGGATCCGCGGGTGCTGAAGGCGATCACCGCGGCTCCGGGCGGGATCGAGGCATTGGTCCTCGAATGGTCGGATCCCGAGGCGGTCACGGCAACCGTCGGCTGGACGCGGGTCACCGACAGCCGCAGCGCCGCCAGCTTTGCCGCGGCGGTCCATGCGACGGCGCGCAGCTCGCGCGGCCTGACCGCGATCGGTCCGGCGCTTGCCGCCGCCGCGGAGCAATTCGCGCACCTGCCGGAACCGGCGGCGCGACATTTCATCGACATTTCCGGCGACGGTATCGCCAACCTCGGCGAGCCGCCGCAGCCGGTCCGCGACCGGCTCGTGGAGACCGGCATCACGGTCAACGGGTTGGCGATCCTCAGCGAGGAGCCGTGGCTCGCCGACTATTACCGGCGCAACGTGATCGGCGGACCGGGGGCTTTTGTCATCGCGGCCCGCGATTTCCACAGCTTTGCCGAGGCGATGCTGCGAAAGTTGGATCAGGAGATCGCGGGCGAGCGCACACGCGTTCGCTCGCGGCCCGGCGTTTCCGAGTGGGGACGCTCCCCGGTCGTAGCGCAAGGCCGGTCGCAGCGGCGATTGAGGGTTACCGTGCTTCGGGCGCTTCGACGTAGAGGCGCATGAACGCCGCCGTCGCCTTGGCTGCTCGACGCTCTGCCTCAGCCGGGGCGGGCGCCGCGGCAACCCCCAGCAGCAAGCCCACCATCAGCCCCTCCCACAGAAGCCCGAGATATTGCGTCGCCATCTCGGCTGGCTCTCCCAGGCCAAGGAGCCCAGCCGACTGGGCGCTCGCCAGCAGCTGAGCCAGCGTGTTGCGCATGCCGTCTCGGCCGGTCGCGTCGAGCGTCCGGGCGATCTCGGGTGAGCGCGTCGCCTCAGCAATGGCGAGGCGGAAGGCCGCGATGACCGTGGGGTGGGAAATCTCGCGCACAAGGTTCGTCGCAAAGGCGGTCAGCGTCGACGCGAGCATTTGCCTGCTGCGCGGTGTCGGCAACCCGGAGGCTAATCGCATCCGCTCGGTGCGGCTTCTGATGCAAGCGACCAGCACCGCATGCTTACTGCCGAAATTCGCATAAAGATCACGTTTTGAAACCTTGGCGCGGGTCGCGATCTCGAGCGTGGTGGTAGCGGCGTAACCCTCTTCGGTGAACGCCTTGAACGCGGCGCCCAGGATGCGCTCGCACATCGGGTTATGAACCGCGGGGTTCTGGACCGCGCAATCTTGGGCCGTCGGGTTCTGCGCCACGGGCGAGACGTTTGCGGGCTTTTTCATGTGCCTCAAAATTTGGCTTTCCATGGTACCAATTCGTACCTATACTCCGGGTACTGTTAGGTACCGGTCAATTTGCCCGAGGCCGCCATGAGTGTCCAGACTTCTCGGTCCGCAAGCGCGGAACGACCCCCCGCCGTGCCCGGTGCGTTCGCGAACACCCATCCGATCGGGGCGCGAAAGGAGGCGTGGCTGGTCGTCGCTCTTTTGTTCCTGTTCATGGCGATCAATTTCGCCGACAAAGCCGTGATCGGGATCGCCGCCGTCCCGATGATGCATGACCTGAAGCTCACGCCGAGCCGGTTCGGATTGATCGGCTCGAGCTTTTTCCTGCTGTTTTCGGTCTCCGCGATCCTTACCGGCTTCATCGTCAACCATGTGCAGACGCGCTGGGCGTTGCTGGTCATGGGGCTTGTTTGGGCGCTGACTCAGTTTCCGATGCTGGGAAACGTCGGGTTTGCGACCGTTGTGGCGTGCCGGATCATTCTCGGCGCCGGCGAAGGACCGGCTTATCCGGCGGCGCTGCATTCGGCCTATAAATGGTTTCCCAACGAGCTGCGGACTTTGCCGACCGCGGTGGTGACGCAAGGCGCCGGCATCGGTGTCTTGGTGGCGCTGCCGCTGCTCAATTGGGTCATTGTCCACTATTCCTGGCGCTGGGCTTTTGGCGTGCTCGGCATCGTCGGCTTGGCCTGGACCGGGACATGGCTGGTGCTTGGACGCGAGGGCTCAATCGCCGCTCACCCGCCAGCGGGTGCGGCGGCGACATCCCGACGGGTCCCCTATGGACGGTTGTTGCTGAGCCCGACAATCGTTGCGTGCTGGTGCGCGAATTTCGCCGCCTATTGGAGCCTCTCGCAGGCGCTTTCCTGGCAGGGCGCATTCCTGATCAAGGGGCTGGGCTTCGCGCAGGGGTCGATCGGCCTGTTGGGGGCGCTGCCGGCGGTGGCGAGCGCGGTCGTGGTGATCGCCTCCGGGTGGTATTCGCAGCGCCTGATCTCGCGCGGGGTATCGAGCCGGATGGCGCGCGGCCTTCTGGGCGGCGCTTGCGTGGCGCTCGGCGGCGCGGCGCTGGTAGTCATGCCTTACGTGCCGAACATTCCACTCAAGATCGGCCTGACGACGATCGGCGTGGCGCTGCCATCGGTGATCTACGTGATGACCAATACCGTCGTCGGCGAAGTGACGCCTGCGGCTCAACGCGGCGCGCTGCTCGCCATCGGCACCGCCGTCGGCAGCTCGGCCGGGCTTCTCGCACCCTACGTCATGGGCAGCGTCATCGAGCGGGCGGCAACCTCGCTCCAGGGCTTCAACACCGGCTTCGTGATCTGCGGCGCCATCATGCTGATCGGCGGCGCCATCGGGATGGCGCTGATACGCCCCGAGCGAGAGACGACGCGGTGGGGCGGTGAACTGCCGCAAGCGGCGACCGGGCCAGCTTGAGCACGCTCACCGGTTCTGACCCGGAAAGGCTTTGCGGTCGCCGTGGTTCGCGCGAAAGCTTTTCTCGGTATAGACCCCGACACCACCCGCAATCGCCGAGCGGGCTCAAATGCAATAGGTGCGGATCGGCGGGAAGCCGTTGAACCCGACCGAGGCGTAGCTCGCGGTATAGGCGCCTGCGGCAAGGATTTCGACCGTGTCGCCGACCGCGAGGTCGAGCGGCAGGCGATATTCGGTCTTCTCGTATAGGATGTCGGCGCTGTCGCAGGTCGGCCCGGCAAGCACGACCGGCCCGCACGCCCCGGCGCGGCCCGGCGTTGCGATCCGGTATTTGATGCTCTCGTCCATGGTCTCGGCGAGGCCGTTGAACTTGCCGACGTCGAGGTAGACCCAGCGCCGCGGGTCGCCGCCGCCCTTTTGCGAAATCAGCACGACCTCGCTGCGGATCACGCCCGCGTCGCCGACCAGCGAGCGGCCCGGCTCGATGATGATTTCCGGCAGGTGATTGCCGAAATGCCGGGTCACCGCCGCCATCACGGCTTGCGCGTAACGCTCGGTCGCCGGCACCTCGCCCATGTAGTGGGCAGGGAAGCCGCCGCCGATGTTGACCATGCGCAGGTCGATGTCGGCTTCGGCGAGCAGCGAGAACATCCGCGCCGCCGTGCCGACCGCACCATCCCATTGGCCAAGGTCGGTTTGCTGCGAGCCGACATGAAACGAAACGCCGTAAGGGTCGAGTCCGCGCTCGCGGGCATGGCGGAGCAGGTCGACCGCCATTTCGGGCGCGCAGCCGAACTTGCGCGAAAGCGGCCACTCCGCTCCCGCACAATCGACGAGGATGCGGCAAAAGACGCGCGCGCCGGGCGCCACGCGCGCGAGCTTGTCGAGCTCGTGCGCGCTGTCGAACGCAAAGAGCCGCACGCCGGCGTCATAAGCAAACGCGATGTCCTTTTCCTTTTTTATCGTGTTGCCAAAAGACAGCCGAGCCGCGGGGGCGCCGTTGTCGAGGCACAACTCGATCTCGCCGCGGCTGGCGACGTCGAAATTGGCGCCCCGGCGTTCGAGCATCGCGACGATCGCGGGCGCCGGGTTGGCCTTGACCGCGTAAAAGACCCGCGCGAGCGGCAGGTGCCGACACAGCGCGTCATAGGCCTCGGCGATCACGTCGAGGTCGACGACGAGACAGGGGGTTTCGGGCGAATTGTCGGCGAGGAAGCGCGCGATCCTCTTGTTATTCATTCCTGGGGGTCATCCTTCCCGCGAGGCGGCTGAGCAAAGCAGGCGCGGGCAGCCTGGCCCTCAATGCGCGCCGCGGGCAGGACCGCGCGGGCGCGCTCTCGGGCGATTGGCCGAGCGCCAATGGAAACGAATGCCGGCCCGGTGTTAAGCCGGTCCGGCGGGGTTTCTTTGCTTAGCTCAGACTGCTCGGGTCGATGACCCGGTTGCCCCGCCCGCGCAAGCGCGTCCCGCGAAGGTTCGCGTCAGGGCAGGGCACCACGCCCCTCTGTCGGATAGCAACCATATCGACCTCCCTCTCGGGACCGGCCTTGCGGCCGGACGACCAAAAAGGACGCGTTACGTCGTTGCATAACCACGGCGGGCCATAGGCACGTGCGAGTGCGTCGAGAGCCGGATAGATACGCCGATCCGCCGGGAACGCAAGCGGCAATTCCCGAAAAATTTCGGGTTAACCGCGTTGCCCCGACCCGCTCGGGTGTGGGCCGCGCCGGGTCGGCCCACCGAAGGATCGCTCAACCCGCGACCGGCTGCCACGGGCCGTAGCACTGCGTCACGTAGGGGTAATACCCGGCCGGATTGGAGCAGTAATACCACGTCTGCGCCGCAGAATACGGTACCGCCGAGCCGTAGTACCCATCATAGGGCGCGGAATACCCCCAGCCCCACGGGTAGGCCGACCCCAGCGCCAGGCCTAGCCCAAACCCTGGGTAGAACCCGCCATAAAAACCGCCGCCATGAAACCCGCCCCCATGAAACCCGCCGCCGTGGAACCGCCCGGCATGAAACCCGCCGCCGTGAAACCCGCCGCCGTGAAATCCGCCGCCATGAAATCCGCCGCCGTGAAACCCGCCCCCGTGACCGCCGCCGCCATGCGGTGCCGCAACGGCGGCGCCGGAGACGCCGAGGATTGCCGAAAACAAGATAGCCGCCGCAGCGCGCACCAGGGTTTTTGTGTTCCCGGGCGGGGGTGCCGCTGGTCTGTCGGACGTCTGCATGGAGAAAGCTCCTCAATGCTCGAGGCCGGTCTCGCCGCAACCGGCGAAACGCGCCGTCGAGCTTGTGCCGCTCACTCCATGTATTGCCGTTGAACAACGCCGCCAAAGTATTTTGGGTAAACTTTGGTAAACCAAATCGGTCTGCAATATGCGCGCGACCGACGGCGCCCCCGATCGCGTTCACAACTAAAATGGGCGGCCTTTAAATTCGTTGGGCCGGCCCGACGGCCGCTTGGTGGTCCGATCGAAACGCTTGGTTCCCAAGCGTTCCGTGAATCGGCCCGCCAGATTGACAGGTTCGTGATGCGATTCAGCCAACGGATGGGAAGCATCCGTTGGCATCGCACCGCTAGCCGAGCGCCTTCTCCAGCAGGTCGAGGGCGGCGATCGAGAAGCTGCGCATGTTGTCGAGGCGGTCGCTCTTGCCGGTCTCGACCGTCATCGAGCGCTCGCCGCTAGGGCCGATCACGGCAATGCAGGAATGCCCGGCGGCATGCCCGTAGCGGCTGCCGGTCGGGCCCGCGGTGCCGGTTTCGCCGACCGACCAGGTCGTCGCCAGCTTGCCGCGGATCTTGCGGGCGAAGAGCAGCGCATAGGGCTCGGTCGAGGGTGTGATGCCGGTCAGCTCCTGCTCCCCCACGCCCAGGAGCTCGGCCCGCGACTGGCGCGTGTAGACGACCGCCCCGCCGAGGAAATAGGCCGAGGCTCCCGGCACTGCCAGCAGCGCCGCCGACAGCAGACCGGCGGTCGACGATTCGGCGACCGAGATCGTCTCGTTGCGTGCCTTGAGCTTGGCCGCGATCCGTTCGGCCTGGGGCAGCAGATCCTGCAACATCGCTCCACCTCCGTTTTCGTGTCGGGGCGCCTTTCGTATCGGGGGCGCCGCCAGCGCGCCCGGCAACCGCCCGCGCGAGCTTAATCCTCGCGAACTCAGTCCGCGCGAGCTTAGTCCTCGCGAACTTAGTCCTCAGTGAAACTGCGGCTTGACCTTTTCGCACAACAGTTGCAGCGACTTCAGCACCTGCTGGTTGGGGATCTTGGTGCCGCAATTCATCTCGGCCAAAATGCCGTCGAGGCCGAGCTGTTCCTTGAGCCCCATCAGCCGGTCGGTCACCTGCTCCGGCGTGCCGACGATGATCTTGTCGCGCAACGCCTCGTCGTAGCTGATCGTCTGCAATCGCCGTCCCCGCGCGGCGCGGTCCTCGATCGCGCGCACCCCGGCGCGGGTCGCCGAGTCTTCGAGCCGCTCGCCGAGGTAGCGGTAGAAGTACATGATGCTGTCTTCCGGCTCGGAGCGCGCCTTCTCGGCGGTCTCGGCGACATAGACCGGGGCGCGCAGGAACACCTTGCCCTCGCCCGGGTGACCCGCCTCCTTCCACGCCTCGCGATAGGCCCGGATGTTCGGGGCGAGCTCCTCGAGGGTCCCGAGGCGGACCGCGACAAACACGCCGTGGCCGAGCCGGCCGATCGCCGGGAAGGTGTCGGGGCTGTTGGCGGCGATGCGGATTTCCGGCCACGGCTTCTGAAAGGGCTTTGGCGTCAGCCGGACATTGTCGAACTTGTAGAACTTGCCGGAATAGGAAAACGTGTCCTCGGTCCAGGCGCGCTTCAGGATTTCGAGCGTTTCGGCAAAGCGGTCGCGGCTTTCGCCATAAGGGACGCCGTAGGCTTCATAGGTGCGCGGGAAACCGCTGCGCCCGACGCCGAAGATCAGCCGGCCCTGGCTGATCTGGTCGACCGTCGCCGCCTCCTCCGCGATGCGCAGCGGGTGACACAGCGGCAACACCTGCACCCCGGTGCCGATTTTCATGCGGCTGGTGCGCGCGGCGATGGCGCTCGCGATGGTCAGCGGCGCCGCGCACACCGAGCGTTCGGGGGCGACATGAATCTCGGCGAGCCACATCGCGTCGAGGCCCCAGCGCTCGGCCGCGTCGACCTGGGCGAACGACTCGGCGAACGCCGCCGGCTGGCTGGTCCCGGCCGGGCACTGAAATTCATGAAACATCCCGAACTCGAACGGCATCTCTTTCTCCTTCGCGCCACGCCCCGCCACGCAACGACTGGCCTCACACAACCGGCGAGACCGATGCGACAAACCCTCGGAACCCTCGCCGGCAGCGCCCGCGCGCCAAGCGCCGTTCGGCCGCCGCCAATCCGCCACATTATGTGGGCCGCCGCGCCGTGACCAGCCAAGAATCGCGG
>DATMLF010000013.1:0-7272 GCA_035570595.1 Allostellaceae bacterium | reverse complement strand
ACCGCCGACGAGATCCCCGAGCCCAACGACGTGGTCGTGCGCTTTTGGAACGACGGCCAACTGCGCCACAACTACAACACCGACGACATGGAGCACCGGGTTCCCGAACTGGTCGAGTTCGCCTCGTCGGTGATGACCCTGAACACCGGCGACCTGATCGCCTGCGGCACCAATCACGAGGGCTTGGGCGCATTGCAGGACGGCGAGACCGTCGAGATCGAGGTCCAGCATGTCGGGCGCATGGCGCTCAAGGTCGCCGACCCGCTCAAGCGCAAATGGGAGCGCGGCGTCTATATGGGGGCCGACTCGACCAACCCCGAAGCCGTCAAGCGCCACCGCCCGCAAAGCGGGGCGTGAGGGAGATCGCGATGACCGACATCCGCAAGATCGTGACCCTGCGCGAGGTCGTCTTCTCGGAGCTCGGGGCCGCGGCGCCGCGGGCGATCGTGCGCGCGGTCGGCATGGCCGTGATCCGCAACCCGTTCGCCGGCCGTCGGGTCGCCGACCTGCGCGAGCTTTTCGATGCGGGTGCGGCACTCGGCGAGCGGATCATGCCGGACCTCGTCCGGCTGCTCGACGGGCCGGCGGTGTCCTACGGCAAGGGGGCGCTGGTCGGCGTCGACGGCGAGATGGAGCACGGCGGCGCCTGCGTCCATCCGATGCTCGGGCGGCCGATGCGCGCCGCGGTTGGCGGCGGCCAGGCGGTAATCTCGTCAAACGTCAAGGTCGCGGCGGCCGGCGCCATCCTCGACGTGCCGCTCGGGCACAAGGATGATTCGTGGTCGTTCGCGCATTTCGACACGATCACCGTGTCGCTCGCCGACGCGCCCCGGCCGGCGGAAATCGTGGTGGTCATGGCGATCGCCGATGGCGGCCGGCTCGACAACCGCTGCGGCGCGGCGCCCATCCGCTGAGCAGGTCCATCAACGACCCGGGTAGCGGGAGGCCGCGCCGGCCGTCGCCTTGACGACGACCGACGCTGTCGGGTTCTCGCAAAAAGGTTGGCGGCGGCCGGTTACGAGGGCATCGGCCCCATGAAGTCGCGCTTGCCGATCTCGATTCCGAGCGAGCGCAGGATGTTGTACGCCGTCGTGGTGTGAAAGTAAAAATTCGGCATCGCAAAGTGGTAGAGGTAAACCTGCGCCTTGAAGCTGCGCTGCTGGCCGCCGGCCGGGATCGTGACCTGCGAGTCTTCCTTGCCGTCGAGCTGATCGGGGCGCAGGCCCTTCAACAAGTCGATCGTCTTGTCGAGCCGCGACTGCATCTCGGCCCAGCTGCTGTCGAGATCGGGGAATTGCGGTGGCGTGACCCCGGCAACGGTGCCGGCGCCGAGCGCGTGCACACAGACCTGACGCACCTGACGCGCGAGGGTGAACATGTCGGGGTAAAGCCGCCAATTCAGCACGGCGGCCTCGTCCCATTTCTTTTCGGCCGCATGCTTTTGCGCCTTGTCGAGCACGCCTTTGAGGCCGCCGAGCAATTGCAGAAACACCGGCACCGACGCGTGATACATGCTGATGGCCATGATGCGGTTCTCCTCATGTTGGTAAAGGCGACATCGGCGGCATCTTAGCCGCGCCCACGGCGGGCGGGAAGCCGGCATTGGCCGTGGCCGGCGGCGCGGTGCTCGACGGCGGCGGCTGCGCGATCTAGTGTGGCGTGGTCGCAGCGAGGGGAGGTGCCGAGCATGGCGCGGGAACGGCGTCTCGAAGCGCGTCAGGTCGAGGAAATCTTTCTCGCCTTTGCCGAGGCCATGCGCGAATTGCCGCCCGACATCGAGGCCGGATGGCTCGACGCGCAGGGCGACCTGCGGCTCGCCCCGGATATCGCGCGCAAACTGCGCACCGCGCGCCGGGTGCGCCAATTGCTGCAGGAGCTGCGGCAGAGCCAGAGCGAAGGCGAGCGCTGACGAGCGGCCTTGCCGCTTTCCTCACCGCCCGTTCGGGCCGGCGACGACCCGGGCATCGTGCAGCCGCCCGATCTCGGCCGAAGCGAGGCCCAGCACCTCCGCCAACACGGCGTCGGTGTGCTCGCCAAGGAGCGGCGCCGGGCGCGGCGGCAGCCGGGGCGACGCACCAAAGTCGAGCGGCATCCCGGGCGTCAAGTAACGCCCGATCCCGGGCTGTTCGACCGTCGCGAACAGCGGGTTCGCCTCCGAGCAGCGCGGGTCGTCCTCGACCAGCCGGCGAAAATCCTGGAACTGCCCCCATAGGACGCCGGTGCCGGCAAAGGCCTGCCGGACCTCGTCGAGGGTACGCCCGGCGCACCACCGCGCCACCAATGCGGCGATCGCGTCGCGGGCCTCGTAGCGGCCGGCCTCGGTGTCGAGGTCGACCCCCATCATCGGCCCGATCATCGCCAGCCGCTCGGCAAGGCCGGTCGCCTCGCCCAACGCCCGCCATTGCCGCGGGGTCAGCGCGATGACCATGACCCGGCGGCCGTCCGCCGTCGCAAAGTCGCGGCCAAAGCTGCCGTAGAGGTCGTTGCCGATCGCCGGCCGGGCGTGGCCGTTGACCTGCACGTCGCCGACATAGCCGAGGTTCGCCACCGTCGCGAGCATCACGTCGGCGAGTGCTGCCGTGACCTCCTGTCCCTCGCCGGTGCGGCTGCGGTGGCGCTCGGCCGCGAGCAACCCGGTGGCGAGATAAAGCCCGGCGGCAATGTCCCATGCCGGCAGCACGTGGTTGACCGGCGCGCCGCCGGGTCCGGTGACCAGCGGAAAACCGCTGGCCGCGTTGACCGTATAGTCGACCGCCGCCGAACCGTCGCGGTTGCCGAGGAGGCGCAGCACGATCGCGTCGGCGCGCGCCGCCTTCAGGCTCGCGAAATCGAGGCCGCGCAACGGCGGCAGGTTGGTCAAAAGGATGCCGGCGCCGGGGCCAGGGGCGGCGACAAGCGCGCGGGCGAGCTCGCGGCCTTCCGGCTTGTCGAGCGCCAGGGCGGCCGAGCGCTTGGCCTTGTTGAGCCCGGCCCAATAGAGGCTGGCGCCGTTCTTCGCAACCGGCCAGCGGGCAAAATCGAGGCCGCCGCCGATCGGGTCGATGCGGATCACCTCGGCACCCATCTGCGCCATGGTCATGCCGCCGAGCGGCGCCGCGACAAACGCCGAAATTTCGACAATCCGCAAATCATCCAACAGGCGGTTCATCGCCCCATCCTGTCCGCCGCCGCCCGGCCGGGCAACCCCCGCCGATCTCCAGACCGAGCCAATCCCGCCGCCGGGGACTACGCCCCCTCAGCGGGCGAGATCGCTGACCAGGGAAAAAGCCGCGTTGCGCCCGTTCTGGCCGCGGTAGACTTGCAAGTTTTCGAGCACGCGCTGCACGTAGAGGCGCGTCTCGTCGATCGGGATCGTTTCGATCCAGTCGACCATGTCGACCTTGCCGCCGCGCGGGTCGCCGTACTCGCCGAGCCACTGCCGGATGCGGCCGGGGCCGGCGTTGTAGGAAGCAATCGCCAGCGCGTAGGACCCGCCGAAATCGTCGATCAGACTTTGCAGATACGCCCGGCCGAGGTCGATGTTGTAGAGCCCATCCATGGTCAGCCGCGGCAATGAAAACGGCTGGGCGAGCTTGCTCGCCATAAAGCTCGCGGTCCCCGGCATCAACTGCATCAGGCCGCGTGCGCCCGCCGGGCTGACCGCGTCCACGTCAAAGCCGCTTTCCTGACGGATGATCGCGAACAGCAACGCGTTCTCGGTGTTGCCGCCGGCGGGCATCGCGACGACCGGATAGCCGTGGATCATCAGCGGCGTCCCGGCGGCGATCGCGCGCTTGGCGACCGCGATGCCGAGGTCGATGCGCCCGTTCTGCTCCGCCAATGCGGCGAGCATCGCAAACCGGGTCGGCGTTTGCGCGCCATTCGCCAGATGCAGCAGAAAGAGTTTGCTGTGCTGGCGGTCGCCGAGCGCGAAGAAGAGCTGGGTCGCGCGGACGACCTCGTCGGCGTCGAACGCCGCCCGCTCGGCGCTGGTCGGGACAGGTTCGGGTACCGGGTGCGGCGGCGCGTCGTCACCCAGCTGATGGGCAGCGAGCTGGCCGTAGAACGTCGCCATGTGTTCGGCGCCGGCGGCATACCACTTGCGCGCGAGATTGGGCTTGGCCTCGGCCTCGGCGGCGCGGCCGCCCCAATACCCGGCGCGCGCCTTGGCGTACGGGGTGTCGGCGCGGGTCAGGATGTGAGAAAAATCGTCGAACGCCAGCGCCGCGTCCTTTTTGTAGCGCAGCGCTATATAGCCGAGCAGAAAGTCGGCGTCCGCATAGGCCTTGCCGTCGAGCGCGCCGTGCTGCGCGGCGATCTGGTAGGCGAGGTCGGCATTGCCGCCGGCGAGCAGCCGCCGCGCCACAGCCTGGCGCTCGTGCCACCAGGCGTCCGGCTGCACCGGGTCGCCGGGATTGGCCCGCAGGATGTCGACCGCGGCGTCGGTCATCTCCTTTTCGCGGCGCCAGCGCAGCTCCTCGTATACCAGGCCGGAATCGGAGCGCAGCTGCACCGGCACCCGCGCCACCAGCATGTCGGCGGCCGGGGCTTGCAGGGCGAGCGCCAGTCGGGCTTCGGCAAGCGCGCGATAATCGGGCGGCACGCGCGACAACATGCGCCGGGCGGCCTCGGTCTTGCCGGCCCACAGCAACCGGTCGAGGCGGCTTGCGTCGTCCTCCGGGCGAATCGCGGCGCCATGGGCGGCAAGAAAGCTCCTCTCGTCGAGCGCGTTGAAATCCCCGCCGATCCAGATTGCGCGCAACGCCGCCGTGCTGCCGGCGATGTCCCCCGCATTGAACAGGATCTCGGCGGCGCGCACCTGCCCGGCGGCGCTCAGCGGCGGATAGCGTTTGAACCACGCTGCGGCGACTGGGTCGGTCTCGCCCGACAGCGCTTCCTCGGCGTGCATGCGCAGCGCCTTCTGTTGCGGCCAGTCGGGGTTCTTTTCGATAAAGTCGGCGATGTCGGCGAAGCGGCCGGGCGCGCCGGGGCTTGCGTAGTCCAGCCATTGCAGCATCTTGCGCGGCAGCGGATTGGCGATCGGCGCGGCGTCGGCATAGGCGCGGCTCCAGTCGCCCGCCTCGGCCGCGGCAAGCGCGGCGCGCGTTGCGGCCAGGTCCGACGGCGAGAGTGCGGGCACCTGCGCGACGGCCGGCATGGCCGCCGCAACCGCCAGGGCAGCAGCGCAAAGAATTCTGTTTAACGAGCGCAAGGTTGGCCCCCCTTCCTTGCCGCGACAAAGATGAGGCAAATCTCATAGCGGCTTTTCGCGAGCGGGGGCAAGCGGGCTTATGCACCGCACCCAGGGCGTGCGCCACGGTGGGCGCGGCGGATGTTGATGCCCGCCCTCGCGCGGACTATCGTGCGCACGAGCAAGCGTAGGGCGGAACAGCGCAGCGCATTCCGCCGCTCCCCGCGGCAATGCATACTCCGTAGATGCCGGATTATCGCCGCAATCAGGTTCCGGGCGGCTTCTTCTTTTGTACCGTAAACCTGCTTGATCGGCGCTCGAACCTGTTGGTGGCGACTATCGACGCGCTACGCGATTGGGTTCGCCGAGCGCGCCCCGGCGCACCTTTCACATCGAAGCCTGGGTCGTCCTCCCCGACCACATTGCTCCGACCACAGGCACCGGGGTGTGCGACCCTGTGGACGTTGCCGCAAGGCGATGCCGCTTTTCCCGATTGGTGGCGAGCGATCAAGACCGGGTTTGCGAAATCTCTACCGATCGGCGCGCCGCGATCACCGGTCATCACACGCCGCGGCGAACGCGGCATTTGGCAGCGGTGGTACTGGAAGCACACGATCGGCGACGATCGCGACTTTGCGGCTCACCCGGACTATGCGAATTTCAACCCAGCCCCCACTCTTCCCTCCCTTGCGAGCGGGTGAGGGCCAGGGGGCGCGCACCCGGCGGACTGGCCGCATCCGCCGACTGGAGGGGCGGTAACAATGAACCGCAACAAACCGGCGAACGGCAGTGAAATCGCAGCGGCAGAAATAGGCCCAGCGACACGGCCACGCCATTGGCCGCGCGCGTCGATCCACAAGTCGCGGCGGAATGCGCCGCGCTGTTCCGCCCTACGCTCAACCGCAGGGAGCATTAGAGACGGCGCCGTCGACGGATCAGGCCTATGCAAGCCAAAGCGGTACCGAGCAGCGTGAGCGAAGCCGGTTCGGGAGTCGGGAGTACCACAGCATAGTTGAACGACAGATCCTCTCCGTCGAAATAGGTTGCGCCGGAGAGCGTGATCGTCCGAACGAGAGCGCCGGTGGTATCATATACGGCAATACTCCCGGGGAGCGGGTTGAAGTCCCCACCATTATCCACGTAAAAGTCGGTGCCGTCGAAGGCGATCCCGGTGCTGTTCTTGGGATCGGTGATCAGTGCGGCATCCAGCAGGGCGCCATTGGTGTTGTAGACGTCGTAGATGCCCGGGATTGGCTCGTCGGCTCGGTTGGAAATCAGGAAACCGCCACCTCCATTGATCGAAGGGACGCCCTGACCATATTCCAGCCCGTCACAGTGACCGGTACAGTTCGCGAGGGAGATCGTCTTCAGCAGTGTTCCGGTTGGCGTATACAGGTAGGCTTGGTTGGTGCCGGAATAATCACCGATCCAAAAATTCGTGCCGTCGTAAGCCATGGTCGAGAGGGCGGTAGCGCCAGCGACACTGAATGCGACCCCGAGATCGGTGTGGGTTGCGGTGTTGTAGGCATAGACGTTATTGCTGGTCGCGGTCGTGTAGTACAGGGTGTTGCCTACATCGACGACGCCGCGGCCGTTGGTGCCGTCCCCGGTGATCTGCTGGATTAGGGCACCGGTTGTGGTGTCGTACTCCTGAAGGAGCGGCGCACCATCCGTTGCATTGTTGACCCAAATCGGCAGAGGAGCCGCGTGGGCCGCTGCTGAGACCGCAACGGAAAGACCCAATCCATATAGAGCATCCTGAATTTTCATCTCAGTTCCTCCCTTATCGAAATCATAGGCGCAAATTTTGTGCCATGAAACTTATGGTAAATTTCTCAGCAAGTTAAGTAGGCGATCCCCTCGCTTGGTGTCAAAAAAGCCGGCATCTGCCGTTAGAGGTATTAGTTGTATCATCATGACGACACTCTGCTTATACGCTAATATATGCGACGGATCAGATTGAAAGGCTTATCCCCCTGCGTCCGGGGACCCTATTTGTAGTGGCGCGGCGGCCGCGCGGCGTGATAGAACATACAGCGAACACACGGTTTGGTTCGCGAGGCGCATATGCCCGATTTTCCCCGCTCGCTGGTCGAGTTTCA
>DATMLF010000012.1:0-2279 GCA_035570595.1 Allostellaceae bacterium | reverse complement strand
CGCGCGGCGCTATTTCACGGCCATGTTTGCCGCCGTCATGGGTATCGCGGTGGTGCTGGTCGCCACCCTGCACGCAATCGAGGCCTGGGTGTGGGCCGGTGCCTATTGGCTGCTCGGAGCGCTTCCCGATCTTGCGTCGTCGGTGCTGTTTTCTGTCGGCGCAATGACGACCTACGGCGGCAGCGGTGTCGAGCTGCAGCAGCATTGGCGGCTGATGGGGGCACTCGAAGCGTTGAACGGGATGATCTTGTTTGGATTGACCACCGCCTTTCTGTTTTCGATGATCCAGCAGGTTTTGATGGCCGTCCGGGAACGGCGGCATCGGCATTGATCTCGCCGCGCCGGCTAGGCCTAATGCGCCGCGCCAACCCGAGGAGGAAGCCCGCGATGCTGTTCAAATGCCTACCGCCCGGCGCGCCGATCCCGGGGCGGTTTCCCGGCCCCGCGCACTCCCGCGGCAAATGGTTCACGGTCGACATCCACTGTCATGTGCTGACCCCAAAGGCGGCCGAGATGGTCGCCGGCAACGCCGACGCCACTCGCCATCCGCGCGAAGTCTATGCCAACCAACTGACGCGCGAGGTCAACCGCCAGCAGGCCGAGCGCAACCGGGTCCAGTTCACCTCGGTCGAAAACCGGCTCGCCGACATGGACCTGATGGGGATCGACATCCAGGCGATCTCGCCCTCGCCGAACCAGACCTATTACGGCGCCGACCCCGATCTTGGCATCGCCACCGCGCGCGTCGTCAACGACAACCTCGCCGACATCGCCGGCCGCCACCCGGACCGCTTCGTGCCGCTCGGCACCGTGCCGTTTCAGGCGCCCGACCTCGCCGTCGCCGAACTCGACCGGCTGCACAAATCCCTCGGCTTTCGCGGCATCGAGATCGCCACCAACGTCGGCGGCGAGGATTTGTCGGCCGAGCGTTTCCGCAAGATCTTCGCCCGCATCGAGGAGCTGGGGCTCCTCGTCTTCATGCACCCGACCGGGTTTCCCGAGGCGCGGCGCTTTGCCGACCACTACCTCGTCAACGTCATCGGCAACCCGCTCGACACGACGGTCGCGGTGCATCACCTGATCTTTGGCGGCGTGCTTGACGACCACCCCAACCTGAAGCTGGTGCTGTCGCATGGCGGCGGCTATCTGCCGGCCTATTCGGGGCGCATCGACCATGCCGCCTCGGCCCGCCCCGACACTTGCGAGCAAATCCATCGGATGCCGACGACCTACCTGAAGCGGCTCTATTTCGACACGATCGTCTACACCCGTCACCAGCTCGAGTATCTGGTCGCGCAGTACGGCGCCGAGCACGTGCTGATGGGCACGGACTACCCCGCCGACATGGGCGAGATCGACCCGGTCGGCTTTGTCGAGAGCGCCAAGGGGCTTGACGAGGCCGAGCGCCGCGCGATCCTCGGGCGCAACGCCGCGCGCCTGCTGAACATCGAAATCCCCGCCGCGCGCGGCTGACCGGCTCGGCTGACCGACTCGTCAAGCCTCGGGCGGCCGCCAGTCGACATTGTCGTCGAGCGGGATGACCGGGCGCGGCAGCCGCTGCCATTCGAAGCGGCCGAGCACGGGCGAGGTCAGCCCGGGCAGGTCGACCTCGACAATCTGTTGGGGTCCGAAGAACTCGTCAAAGCCGCCGCGGAAATGGCCGCGCGACTTGACGACGACCAAGCGCGCCCGGCCGATGTCGAGACCCATCATCTCGAAAAACACCGGGTCGGCGCATTGCACCCGGTGCGAGACGACGACAACCGTGACGCCGCCGACCCGCAACGCCGCGCACGGCCCGAGCGCGAGCCGCATCCCAGCGTAGATGCCGCGCCGCCCGACGCAGTCGCCGTCGGTCAGCGCCGCGACCGTCGCGGGGGTGCTCCACGGCTCCGAAAACTTGGTCGTCTCGGAGCGGTTGAAGCGCGCCTCGAAAGCGGCGCCGACCCCCAGCCGATGCCCCTCGGCGGCAAGGTCGGGGTCGAAAACGACGCCGAGCAGCGCATCGCCGACCCCGGCCTCGCAAAGCGCGCGCAGCAGAAACACCGTGTTGCCGCGCCCGCCGCCTCCGGGATTGTCGGCGACGTCGGCAAACGCCAGCGCCGGCAGGGTGCGGTCGCGCGCTACCGCGAGCGCCTTGGCCACGGCCTCGTCGAGTGCCGTCAGCCGCGGGTAGAACCGCGCCCGGTTAGCCCAGCCGAGCTCGGCGATGTCGCGCGCGAGCGCCGCGGCGGCGCGTTTGTCGTGGCGCGCGGTCACAACCACGGCGAGGCCGTTGT
>DATMLF010000011.1:0-6567 GCA_035570595.1 Allostellaceae bacterium | reverse complement strand
AAACGCTTGGTTCCCAAGCGTTCCGTGAATCGGCCCACCAGACTGATAGGTTAGAGCGGTGCGATTCAGCCAACTGACGGGAATCAGCCGTTGGCGTTGCACCACTAGGACCCCGCCGCGGCACCGTCAACCGTCGCCGCGGTCGCGGAGCCATGCGGTTTTCAAGGGGCTCGGGCATCTCGCCCAAGGGGCTCGGGCATCTCGCTCAGACCGCGAGCAATGTCGGCCGGGCTCGTCCCGGTGATCCACGCCGTTCTCGACCTCAATCCGGGTACGTGGATGGCCGGAACAAGTCCGGCCATGACGACGGTGAGAGGTGTTGGCGCTGTTAAGGCCCGGTTGACTTGAATGCAGACCTGAACCGGACAGCCGTGTAGCGGGACCCGTCCTATTCGCGCGCCAGAACCTGCTCCAGCTTGCGCCGCAGCGCGTCGGTCGTGAACGGCTTGCCGAGCAGGTCGACCCCGGTGTCGAGGACCCCGTTGTGGACGATCGCGTTGCGGGCATAGCCCGTCGTGTAGAGTATCTTCAGATTTGGCGCGCGCCGTTTCGCCTTCTCGGCGAGCTTGCGGCCGTTGAGGCCGGGCAGCCCCACATCGGTGAACAACAGGTCGATTCCGGGGTGCTCGTCGAGAATGCGCAGCGCCGCCCGGCC
Source organism: Allostellaceae bacterium (assembly GCA_035570595.1). Classification (GTDB taxonomy): domain Bacteria; phylum Pseudomonadota; class Alphaproteobacteria; order ATCC43930; family CGMCC-115725; genus AP-15. The sequence goes on along the minus strand of DATMLF010000011.1, from coordinate 5,912 downwards.
GTCCGCCGCCTCGAGCACCGAATAGCCGAGGGTCTTGAGCGCCTCGACCCCGTAAAGCCGCACGTCTTCGTCGTCCTCGACCAGCAGCACGCTCGCGCGCCCGTCGGATGCTTCGACGCCGGCGCGCTCGGGCGCGGGCGGCGGGTCGTCCGCCTGCAGGTAGCGCGGCAGATAGATCTTGATCGTCGTGCCCTGGCCGACCTCGCTGTAGAGCTTGATGTGGCCGCCCGACTGCTTGACGAAACCGTGCACCTGGGCGAGGCCGAGCCCGGTGCCCTTGCCCTCGGGCTTGGTCGTGAAAAACGGCTCGAAGGCGTGGACCACCGCCTCCGCCGACATCCCCTCGCCCGAATCGCTGATCGCGATCAGCACGTATTGGCCGGCCGTCACCTCCGCATGAGCCGAGGCATAGTCGTCGTCGAGCCAGGTGTTGCCGGTCTCGATCGTCAGCTTGCCGCCGCGCGGCATCGCGTCACGGGCGTTGACCGCGAGGTTGAGGATCGCGTTTTCGAGCTGGTTGGGGTCGACGTGGGCGCGCCACAAGCCGGCGGCCGACACGGTCTCGACCTCGATCGTCTCGCCCAAGGTTCGATGCAGCAGCTCCGACATCGCGCCGACGAGCTTGTTGACGTCGACGACCTGCGGCGCCAGCGGCTGACGCCGGGCGAATGCCAGCAAGCGCTGGGTCAGCGCGGCGCCGCGCTCGGCGGCCCGGCGCGCCGTGTCGAGCAGCCGCGTCACCCGCACCGGGTCGACAAGGCCGGCCGGCCGCTGCAACAATTCGATGCTGCCCAGGATCGACTGCAAGAGGTTGTTGAAGTCGTGGGCGACGCCGCCTGTCAGCTGACCGATCGCCTCCATTTTTTGGAGCTGGGCCACCGCGACCCGGCTCTGCTCCAGCGCCTCCTGCTGGCGCCGGCGCTCTGTCGTGTCGCGCACGATCTTGGCGAAGCCGCGCAGGCCGCCCTCGGGGTCGCGCAGCGCGGTGATCACGACGGTGGCCCAAAAGCGCGAGCCGTCCTTGCGCACCCGCCAGCCTTCCTCCTCGGCGCTGCCGGCGGTGGCCGCCACCTCCAGGAGCCGCGCCGGCGCGCCGGCGGCGACCTCATCCGGCGCGAAGAACTGAGAAAAATTGCCGCCGACGATTTCGTCCGCGGGATAGCCGCTCAGTCGTTGGGCGCCGTCGTTCCAGCTGGCAACGTTGCCGGACGGGTCGAGCATGAACAGCGCGTAGTCGCGCACCCCCGAGACCAGCAGCCGAAAGCGCTGCTCGCTGCGCTGCAGCGAGGCTTGCGAGCGCAAGATCCGGCGATAGGCGCGGCGCAGCAAGAGGCCGCCGAGCAGGATCACGACGAACGCGAGCGCCGCGCTCAGCGCGCTCGTCACCGCGCTGACCCGGACCACGTCGACAAACGTGGCCTGCCGCTGGTCGAGAAGCCGATTCTCGGTGGTGATGACGCCGCCGATCTCGTCGGTGATCGCGCTCATCGCGTCGACGCCGAGATTGGTCTCGACGATTTGCCGCGCCGCGTCGAAGCCTTGTTGGCGGCGGGTGTCGATCGTGTGCTTCAGCTCGGCGAGCTTGGTTTTGATGTGGCTGTCGAGCGCGCCGATCTGGCGCTGCTGCTCGGCGCTGTCGCGGGTCAGCTCGCGCAGCTCGTGAAGCTTGGCCGGCGCCGCCGCCACGCCCGCATGATACGGCTTCAGATAGCTGTCGTCGCCGGTGATCAGAAAGCCGCGCTGACCGCCTTCGGCATCCTGAACCGCCTGCTCGAGCGAGTGCGCCGCCGCAATGATCTCGAAGCTGTGCGAGACCATCGCCTGGCTCTGGCGAAGCTCGGGAACGACGCTGACAGCCTTGTAAACCTCGGCCCCGACCAGCAGCAGAGCCGGCAGCAGGATCAGCAGCAGCCCGCGCCGCAGCCCGTTTGGCGAGGTGGTCCGCGCGAACAGCTGCCGCCATTTGCGCCAGTGGCGCCCGCCGGGTGGTTCGGTGACGAACTCAGTGTCATTCGTCAGGTCCGTCATTCACCCGCCTTGGCGCAACCCCGAAAGATTCGCGCACAAATTAAAGGATCGCCGGCTGGCGTACAAATGCCTCGTTCGCGGGTGCCGCGCCCGTCGACCGGCATCGGCGGCTCGCGCTACTGGGCGGCCCGGGCGCTGGCGCCGGCGGGCAGGCGCAGCTGGTCGACGGCATCGGCCAGCAAGCGGTATTTGACCTGGGTCACGTTTACGTCGCGAAAATAGTTGACGAGGTCGCCCCACGGGTCGTTGAGCCGGCCGATGCCGGAAATGAAGGCGACGACCCCGCCGATTTCAAGCTGGCGGGTGTAGACCCACCAGCCGCCGACCAGGAGCGCCGACACGATCTGCAGGTGATTGCACAGGTTCATCAGAAAATTCATCGTAAACTTGATCTTGAAAATCCCCATGTCGAGCGCAAAGGCCTGGTCGATGCGGCGCTCGTCCTCGGCGCCGTCGTCGCGGTTGATCATCGCGATCCCGAGCCGGCGCAGCACCTGGATCCGCCTCCCGGTGCGCCGGTTCACCGCCGATTGCAGCAACGGCACAAAAACCAGCTGCGGGACAATCAGCATAAAGGCGGCGAGCGCCATCCACGGGTCGATGTGGATCAGGTAGGCGAACACCGAGGCCATGATGCCGGCCTGTTGCAACGGCTCGGAAATGCTTTCGCCGACAAACCCGCCGATCGGCTCGACCTCGGCGACGATCATCGAGATCGTGATCCCTTGCGCCTCGGCCGCGGGCGAGGCGGCGGCCGGGTCCTCGACGACGGTGTGCACGCGGCGGCGCAAGTCGCGCTTGGCGCGCTCGCCGATCCAGCTACGATAAATGTTGAGCGCAAGCTTGGTGCCGCCCTGCACCAGCACGACGCCGGCATAAGTCGCGCAGAGCCAGACGACCCATGAAAAGGGGCGGTGCTTGACGAGGTCGTCGACGATGCGCCGCTGCAATTCGAGCGGGGCGACTTCGAGCAGCGCGACGACCGCGGTCAGCCCGAGGAGCGCCAGCTGGTGCGGCGCGCTCGTCGCGAGGACATAGCGATAGACGTTGCGCGGCAGCCCGCCCTCGGAGGCCGTGGCGAAATCCCGCAGCCAGGTCGCAACACCGCTCACCCGGGCAAGGCTACCACGCTCGGCGGGCGCCGGTGAACCGACCGCGCGCAACGCCGCGACTGACCGGCTCCGGGTAATTTGCCGGCGTATTTTCACCGTTTCCTTACCCCGGGCCGGCACCATCGGGGCGATGCAAGCCCCTTGCTGCCGCCTGTAGCGACGTGCGCTTGCGGTTGTCGTAGGAGGGCCGGGAGAGCCGGCAAAATCGACCTGGGACCAGGGTTTTTCGAGCGCACACGGGCGCGCATCGCGACGCGCCGGCACCCCGCCGCCGAAGGCAACGCGTCGTCGATCAGGCGGGCGCCGCGGCGGTGCGACCCGGTCGCCGTCGGCGCCGCGGCGATGGCGCTGCTGGGCCTCGCCGCCTGGATGTCCTACATCCGCGTCTTCAGCGCGGAGCCCGCCCAGGACTGGATGGTGTTTTACACCGCCGCGCGCGGCTGGCTCGCCGGCGACCCCGCCCTGCTGATTGACGGCCAGCAGCTGACCGACGCCATCAACCAGCGGTTTTCGACATGGCTCGCCATGCCGCTCCACCTTCACCCGTGGGTCTACCCGCCGAGCTTTCTGCTGCTGTTTCTGCCGTTTGCCGTGCCGCCGCCGACGGCATCCCTTGTTTTATTCGAGCTGGCCGGCTTGCCGGCGTTCCTCGCCGCTGTCTCGGCGTCGTTCGCGGCGCCGCGAAGCCGCACGATCGCGATTGCCGCGCTGCTGTTGTGCCCGGCGGCGCCGTTCAACGCGATGACCGGGCAGAACGCCCTGTTTACGAGCGCGCTCTTGGTTGGCGGCTTTGCCGTGCTCGACCGCCGGCCGATTCTCGCGGGCGTGCTGCTTGGGCTTTTGAGCTTCAAGCCGCAATTGTGGCTGATGGCGCCGGTGGCGCTCGTCGCGGCGCGCCGCTGGCGCGTGCTCGCGAGCATGGCGGCGGCGGCGCTGGCGCTGGCATTCGCCAGCCTCGCCGTGTTCGGCGCCGACGCCTGGCGCGCATGGCTCGCGCTGATGACCGGCGCCGACGACCGGTTCAGCGCCTGGCAGGCGGCGGGGCGGCTTGGCGGCATGAGCATGTTTGCGTCGGTGCGTCTGCTGGGCGCCCCCGAGGCGCTCGCCAGCCTGTTGCAGCTCGCCGCGACGGCGCTCGCCGGCATTGCGGTCTACGGGATCTTTCGCCGGCGCGCCGCGGGCATGCTCGCTGTCGCCGCCCTGTGCGCGGCGACGATGCTGGCGGCGCCCCACGCCTCGACCTCGGACGCCGTGTTGCTGGGGATCGCGGGCTGCTGGTACCTCTTCAGTCTGCCGGAGGACGCGCGCCGGCCTTTCGACGTGTTGCTTGCCGCCGCTCTTTGGGCATGCCCGCTGATCAACCCGCCGGAGGTGTTTCGCGTCGCCGCAGTCACGCCGCTGCTGGTCATCGTATTTCTTGGCCGCGTCGCAGCCCGAGTTGCCGGCGAGCACCACCTCGGCGCGGGCGACGACCGAATTTCGTCATCGGGCGCGGGCGCAAGCGGCGCCACCCCCCTCGCGCGTGAGCCGTTCCCCGCTGCCTTGGGACGCGGCGCGGGGCCGACCCTCATCATCTGAGACGCTCGCACCGGGCCCGGCGATCGCCGAGGCCGCGGCGCGGGCTTCACGCCCGGTCCCGGTTTCGCTATCGTTCCCCGGCAAAGATTGGGGGCAGCGCGATGACGACGGCACAAGAAACCTATGATTTCATCGTCACCGGGGCGGGGTCGGCCGGCTGCGCGGTGGCCGGGCGGCTCAGCGAATCGGGCAAGTATCGGGTGCTGCTGCTCGAGGCCGGCGGGCGCGACACCAACCCGTGGATCCACATCCCGCTCGGCTACACCAAGACGTTCACCAACCCCCAAGTAAACTGGATGTTCGAGACCGAGCCCGAGGAGCAGCTCAACAACCGCACCCTCTACCAGCCCCGCGGAAAAGTATTGGGCGGCACCAGCTCGATCAACGGCATGGTCTACATGCGCGGCACCTCGACCGACTACGACGGCTGGCGCCAGCGCGGCTGCGAAGGGTGGGACTGGGATTCGGTGCTGCCGTTCTTCAAAAAGGCCGAGGACCAGGAGCGCGGACCCGACGAGTTCCACGGCAAGGGCGGGCCGCTGCACGTGTCGAACCCGGTGCGCTCGCCGCTCGGCGACGCGATGGTCAAGGCGTCGATCGAGGCCGGCATCCCGGCCAACGACGACTTCAACGGTTCTCGCCAGGAGGGTGTCGGCTATTACCAGACCACCACCACCAACCGGCGGCGCTGGAGCTCGGCCCGGGCCTATTTGAGCCAGGCGCGCGGTCGCCAGAATTTGACGGTCGCCACCAACGCCCACGCCACCCGCATCCTGTTCGAGGACGGCCGCGCCGTCGGCGTCGAATACCAGACGCCCCAAGGCCCAAAGACCGCCCGCGCGCGCGGCGAAATCGTCGTCTCCGGCGGGGTTTACGGCTCGCCCCAGCTGCTGCAGCTGTCGGGTCTCGGCCCGGCCGACCTGTTGAGCGAGCTCGGCATCCCGATCGTGCGCGACATGGCCGGGGTCGGCAAGCATCTGCACGACCATTTCAACACTTATCTGGTGTGGCGCTGCACCCAGAAGATCACCGTCAACGACATGGCGATGAGCGGCGTGCTCAAGCTGAAGGCGGCGGTTCAGTACGCGACCAGCCGCTCCGGCCATCTGTCGAACGCCGGGATCTATGCCGGCGCCCTGGTGCGCACCGACCCGCGCCTCGAGCAGCCCGACCTGCAGATCAACATGTCGGGCT
>DATMLF010000010.1:0-18593 GCA_035570595.1 Allostellaceae bacterium | reverse complement strand
CCCGGACGATCGACTGCAAGCGCCCCCGATCCGCCGCCGTAACCTCGATGCTGATCCCCTTGCGCATGCCGCATCATCGCACCGCAGACCCCACCGGACAACCGGTTTCCGGACTCTTCCGTCAGGTGCTATCCACTAGCGATCGATTTCGACATCTATCTGATCGACGAGGTCACCGAGGTCGGCGACCAGCGCTTTCGCCGCAAATGCGCCGAAGCGTTCCGGGCGCGCATGGCGCATTCCGACATCATTCTCGTCAGCCACAACCCGCAGACCATCCGCCGCTATTGCGATCGCGGCGCCATCCTCGCCGAAGGCGCCCTGTCGCTGTACGACGATGTCGGCGCGGCGCTGATGCAGCACCACCGCATGGTGCAGGAGAGCGCCTGATGTCGGGAGCGGTGGTCGACCTGCGCACCGTCCCCACAAGCGTCGCCCCGCGCGAACCCGTCACCGCGGGCTCGCCGAGCCCGACCGGCATTCCGGCGCGCCGCGACGGCGGCGAGGTGGCGCTGCTGCCCGAGGCGCACGCACCGCCCGGCCTCGCCGCGCGCAGTCGCCGGACGCCGTGGCGGCTATTGTCGTTTGTGCTGCTGGTGGCGCTGCCCACGCTCGCCGCCGCGGTCTATTATTTCGCGGTCGCGGCCGACCAGTATGTCGCCGAATTTCGGTTCGGCCTGCGCTCGGCCGAGCCGATCCGCACCGGCCCCGCCGCCTTTCTGCAGACCGGCCCCACCCCGCTTCAGACGGCGATCGATTCCTACGCCGTGGCACAGTACATCGGCAGCCGCGCGGTCATCGACGACCTCGGCAAGTCGCTCGACCTGCGCAGAATGTTTTCGAACCCGGCCGCCGACTGGCCGGCGCGGCTCCACCCACCGGTCACGATCGAGGAACTGGTCCTCTATTGGGAGGGTCAGGTCGACGCCTTTTTCGATCCCACGAACGGGACGATCGTGGTGCGGGCCCGCGCATTTACGCCAGCCGACGCGCTCAGTCTCGCCAAAGCCATTCTCGGCTCTTCCGAGCGTCTGGTAAACGACCTCTCGGCGCGGGCGCGAGATGACGCGCTGCGCAATTCGGAAGCCGACGTCCACGGCGCCGAGCGGCGTCTCGCCGCGGCTCTTGTCCGGCTGCGCGAGTATCGCGACCACGAGGGCCTGATCGACCCGCACAAGGCGGCCGACGCCAACGCCGCGCTCGTCGGGCGTCTGCGCGACGACCTCGTGCGCGCCGACACCAGCCTGTCGACCTTGCGCGAATTCATGCGCGACGACGCTCCGGCGGTGAAAATGATCGAGGCGCGCATCGAAGCCTTGAAGGCGCAGCAATCGAGCGTCGAAAGCGAAGCGACCGACACCGCGAACACCCGGTATCAGGCGCTGTCGCGCCTGATGGGCTCCTATGAGGAGCTCGAGAGCGAGCGGCGGTTTGCCGAGACCGCTTATCAGCATGCGCTGGAGGCCCTCGACCGGGCTCGCGTCAATGCCGACCGCCAGCAGGTCTACGTCGCCGACTTCGTCCCGCCGAGCCTGCCCGAGGAGGCGCTCTACCCGCGCCGGGCGCGCTCGGTCGCGATCGTCTTTTTCGCCGCCTTCGTCGCCTGGGCGATCGGCGGCCTGACCCTGCGATCGGTCAGGGACCACCTCTAAACCGGCAGCGCCGGCGAGGGCAAAGCATGACGAGCGTCGAGTTCGAAGCATCACGCCCGCTGCTCTTCCGCAAGGACGGCGTCAGCCCGCCAAAGCTGCGCCTCGCGCTGCAGGCGACGCGGCCCCGGCTGGCGCTCGTTTCGACCTACAGCGAGCTGTGCGGCATCGCGGCCTACACGCGCAGCCTCGAAAAGCAGTTGAGCGAGGTCTTCGACGTCGCCGTCTTCGACCTGAACCAGTATCTCCTGCGCAGCCCGCACGGCCGGGTGCGCCGGTTCGGCGACCGCCACATCCAGGAAATCTGCCGCGAGCTCAAAGACTTCGACGCGGTCAACCTGCAGCTGGAGCACGGCACGCTCGGCCGCAGCGCGCGCGACATCTTCCGCCGGTTCAGCTGGATCGTGCGGGCGGCACCACGGCTGTCGGTGACCTTTCACACGATGTTCGAGGCGGGGGCGTTCGACTACGTCGGTTGGCTGAAGGCGATCTCGCGTCTCAGGTTTGGCGAGGCGGTAGCGATGCGCTCGGATTACCTCCGCGCCCACCTGCTGTCTGCCGGGATTGCCGGGCGGCTGCGTCGCGCCCAGCGCTTCAAGCCGGTCGCGATCGTCGTCCACACCCGGCGCGACATGTGGCACATGAAATACATCCACGGCCTGCGACGCGTGCACGACCACCCGCTGTCGTTTTTGAACAAGGCCGAGGCCGAGGAAATCCGTGGCCGGGCTTCGCGACATGCCTTTCCGATCCTCGACGCGTTGCCCAGCGAGGCCCGCCTGATCGGGGTGTTCGGCTTTATCGGGCGCTACAAGGGGTTCGAGACCGTGATCCGCGCCCTCCACCACCTGCCCGCCGACCACCACCTGCTGATCTTTGGCGGCGTCCACCCCAACGAGATCAGGCCCCACCAGCCGATCGACCCGGTCGTCTCGTCGTTGTTCGACGCCGGCTATGTCGACACCAACGTCGCCGAGCGGATCCGCGCCGACCCCTCGCCGGGCACGCCGACGGTGTCGGTCGCGGTCGACGGCTCGATGCGCGACCTGCTGATCCAGCACCCCAAAGATTTGTCGGAGCGCATCCATTTCCTCGGCGCCACCAGCGACGACGAATTTTTGAACGGCATGGCGATCTGCGACGCGGTCGTGTTTCCCTATCTCGAGGTCGGCCAGTCCTCGTCGGGGCCGATTTCGCAGGCGCTCGAGCTCGGCTGCCGGGTGATCGCCTCGCGAACGCACACCTTTCTGCAATTCGGCAAATATCACCCCGACTCGATCGAATATTTCGACATCGGCAATCACCTGGAGCTGGCGGCGCGGCTTCTCGCCCGGCCGCAATACGAGCTGCGCGCGCGGCGCCTTGCCTTCAACACCGACACCAACCGGGCTGTCTACCTCGCCGCGAACAGCGCCCCAACCCGGCGAACACTGCGGATCGACCGGGCCGAGGGGCCCGGCTCCGCAACCCACGGATAGCGTCCTGTCGCCGCGCTGAAGGCGGGTCAGCCGTCGCGTACGGCAAGCGCTTGGATGACGCCGCCGGCGAGCCGGAAAATGCGGTCCTGCGGAACCGGCAAGCCGAGTGCCGTGGCGCGCGGCAGCCCGGCGTAGAGGCCGCGCAAGACGCGGCTGACGAGGCCGTGCGCGACGACCACGACTGGCCTCTCCTCGTCCTGCTCGCCGAGCCACTCGCCAACGCGGGCGGATAGCGCCGCGTGGCTTTCGCCGCAGGGGGCGCGGAAGTACCAGTCGTGACGCCCGGCGCCGTCGAAGATCCCCGGGCACAGCGCCTCCACCTCGCGATAGGTCAGGCCGTCCCACGCGCCGATCGAATGCTCGCGCAGCCGCTCGTCGGTGCGCAGCGCGCCGGCGCCGCCCAATGCCTCGCGGATGATCTCGGCGGTGCGCAGCGCGCGGCCTTGCGGGCTCGCGACGAGAGGGACGGACCGGGCTTCCGGCAGGCTCGCCAGCAGCCGGCCGATCGCGCGGGCCTGGGCCACGCCGCGGCCGGTCAGCGGCGAATCGAACCGCCCCTGAAACCGCCGCTCGCGGTTCCATGCGGTCTCGCCGTGGCGGGCGAGCAGGATCGTCATGCCCCCGTCCGCGGGTTGCGCAGCCGGTAGAGCACGTGCCGCTTCAGCGCGCCGTCGGGCACGTTCGGGTGGTCGAAGTCGTCCGCCGGGTCGCGGGTCATGCCGAGCCGCTCCATGACCCGGCGCGAGCGCAGGTTGGCCGGCACCGTGACCGCGACGATTGCCGAAAGACCGAGCGCGCCAAAGCCATGGTCGAGGGCGGCGCGCGCCGCTTCGGTTGCATAGCCGCGGCCCCAGCCGGCGCGCGCGAGCCGCCAGGCGACCTCGACCGCCGGCGTGAAATGCGCCGTATAGGCGACGGCGGCAAGGCCGACGACGCCGGCAAAGCCCGCTTCGCCCGGAATTTCGACGACCCATTGGCCGAACCCGTGGCGCCGCCAGTGGTCGCGCGCCCGCGCCACCCAGACCGCGCTCGCCGCCACGTCGGCAAACGGCACCAGAAACTCCATGACCGCGGGGTCGGCGGACATTGCGCCAAACGCCGCCACGTCCTCGTCGCGCCACGGCCGCAGCAGCAACCGTTCGGTGCGCAGCAAGACGCTCATGACCGTCCTCCCGCGGGGGCCGCCATCGTGCCCGCCGGGAGCCGCACCCTGCCCGCGCCATTCCCGGTTCGACGGGAAACGTCGAGATGGCACCCCGCCGACACGGCATTTTTCGGTACGAAGGGGGCGGCAACAGCCGCGTCGCCGAAGGCGGGGCGGTTGAACCCGGCTTAGTTGAAGCGCGGCATCAGCTCCTGGCAGAGCAGCCGCATTGCGTTCATGACCTTGGCGTGCGGGATCAGGCCGCCGCAATTGAGCTCGGCGAGAATGCCGTCGATGCCGAGCTCGTCCTGCAATGCGGAGAGGCGCTGGCCGACCGAGTGCGGCGTGCCGATCAGGACCTGCCCCTCCAGCGCTTCGTCGTAGGTCAGATTTTCGAGCCGCTGCAAGCGCTCGGCGCGGCCCTCGATCGCGCGCGTGCCGCCGCGAGACATCGAGTCGCGCAGCCGTTCGGTCTGCTCGCGATAGAAATGCATCAGGCTTTCGCGCGGCTCCTCGCGCGCCCGCACCTCGGTCTCGGCAAGATAGGTCGGGACCCGCAGGTAGACCTGTCCCCTGCCCTGATGCCCGGCCGCCTCGTAGGCCGCGCGGTATTCGCGGATCGACGGGCCGAATTCCGCGAACGAGCCGTGGCGCGCATTGAGAAAAATCGGCAGCCCGCGCGCGCCGACCGCGGGATAGGTGTCGGGGCTGGCGGCGGCGATGCGGATCGGCGGCAGCGGCTGCTGGTACGGTTTTGGCGTCACGGAAATATTGTGAAAGCGGTAGTACTTGCCGTCATAGCAGACAGCGGGTTGCGACCACGCCTGCTCGATGATGTCGAGCACCTCGGCAAACCGGTCGCGGCTTTCGGCGTAGGAGACGCCGTAGTCTTCATAGGTGCGCGGCAGCCCGCTGCGCCCGACGCCAAAAATCAGCCGCCCGCGGCTGATCTGGTCGACGGTCGCGGCCTCCTCGGCCAAGCGCAGCGGGTGGCACAGCGGCAAGACCTGAACGGCGATGCCGATCTTGATGCGCCGGGTGCGCGCCGCGATGGCACTGGCGATGCTGAGCGGCGCCGACAGCACAGAACGCTGCGGGTCGAAATGCAATTCGGCGAGCCACATCACGTCGAGGCCGAGCTCCTCCGCCGCGTCGATCTGCTCGAAGGCTTCGGCGAAAGTGTCGGCGTCGCTGCGCCCCGGCAATGACGGAAACTGGTGAAACATGCCGAATTCCATGCCGACGACCCTCCAGTCTGCCGCCCAGCCCGGGGCGGTGGATCAAGCGCGCTATCGACATCGTGGACGCAGCACCCGGCGCGCGCAAGAGGCGCCTCCGGGTTGAACAACGCCAGGTGACGATGCCGAAACGTCCGAGTGCTTGGCGGTTTGGTTAGCGGACCGCGCCCGCGCTGTCCGACATGATGGCACCGTAGAGGCGTTCGACCGCGACGCTCTGCGCGCTCGGGTGGCGCCGGTCGGCGAGCGGCCGGCGCGGCTGGAGATGGACAAATGCGAAGGGCCGGACGGCGGCCCCAAACGGCGCCGACGAGCCGAACAGCACGCGCCAGCGATAGAGCGAAACCGCGAGTGGGAACCGGTCCACGGGTCGCCCGGCACCGATCCACGCATCCATGTTGCCCGGCCCCCAATTGTAGGCGGCAACGGCGTCCGGCCAGTTCGCGTAACGCTGGAACATACGTGCCAGATAGGCGCGGCCGAGGATCCGGTTTTCGGCCGCGTCGAACCGGTCGCCACCGCCGACATCGGTGGCGGCGGCGGCTGACACCTGCATCGGGCCCTGCGGGCCGTCCATTGCGCCGCGCCACATGCTCGGGTCGGCGCCGTGGCTCGACTCCGCGCCGTCGACCGCGAACGCGACATGGTCGAGCGCGCCGGCGCCGGTCACCAGCATGCCGGCATCAGCGGGGTCGCCGGCGGCGATCAGCGCCGCGAGCGCCACCGCACCCGGCCACGCGGGGCGAGGCCGGCGAACCCGGAGCTCGCCGACGCGGCCGGCGGCGGGCTCCAGCCGCGCTACTCCCAATAAGCGGCGATGATCGTATTGTCGGCACCGAGCAGCAGGTTCAGCCGGTTGGGATTGTGGGTAATGCCGCGGATGCCGCGGTTCGACGGGATCCAGCGCAGAATTTTCGGGAGATCCTCCTGGCGGACCGCTCCGGCGGCACCGGGTGCGGCCTGACCACGCTCGGCGAACTTTTTGCCGACGCAATCCTTGCAGTCATTGAGGCTGATCTGGACATTTTTGATCCCGGGGATCTGGTCGACCTCTACCGCGTTTTCGGAAGCGCGCACCCGCACCCCCTTGAACGCGTGCCCTTCCTCCAGCGGGAACACCGCGCTGACCTGGACAAATCCGGTCGCCGGCTCGGTCTCTAGCGGCATCGTCGCGATGAACTGAAGGTCGAGGATGCCGTCGAGCGGCTTGCCGAGATAGGTCGGGACCAGCTCCGGCGAGCTCCAGCCTTGCGAGCCCGTGAGCCCGGTAACCCGCACGACGTCGAGCTCGGGCTGGCTTTGAGTGCGCAAGATCTCGACGCTCGTCACGTAGAGCACCGGCAGCTCGGTGCCGGGCTGAGCCTCCACCGGGGAGAGGGCCGCCGATTGCTCGGTGTTGGCGCCATACTCGTCGCTGGGACCGCCGCCGCTGGGCGAGGCGGAGGGCGGCGCCGCCTGCGTAGAGGGGCCGCCCTGGGCCCAAGCCGCCCCGGTCAGGCCTCCCTGCAATACGGCGCCGATGGCGAGCATGCCCAACCAGCGCAATGTCTTTGTCATTCTCTCCTCCGGATCGACGGTGTTGCTTCGCACAGGACGGCGCTTGCCGCCGGCTCGCCCGCAAGCTCCGGCGAACGCGCCGATGTCGCAGAATCGAGCTCGGCTGGCGACATCCGCTCGAGGGCGTCGAGCACGAGGTCGGTCGCCCGCATCTTGGTCACGCGGCAATAGGCGGTTTCGGTGCTGGCAAAGCTGCCGTTTTCGAAAAGCTTGTTGACCGGCTCGCCGCCGCCGCAAACCGAGAAATACTCGCAGCGCTCGCGGCACATCGCGACACCCGCATCGATGTCGGCCTGCATGCGCGCAAGGACCGGGCTGCGGCGCAGGTCGGTGAACGCGTCGCGGTAGATGTTGCCCAATATGAAATCGTCGTAGGCCGGGCTTTTGAGGCCGAGCAGCTCCGGCGAAAACGTCGAGACGTTGCCGGCGCAATCCATGCTGGTGATCGCGAACGCCTCGACCAGCTGGTTGCGGAACGGCGCCTCCTTGGGCCGGATGACTTGTTGCACCGCCTGCTCGATTTCGCGCAAGAACGTGATCTTGCCGGGCGCGGCGGCGGCGATCCGCCAGAATTCGCCCAAAAACCGGTAATAGGCATCTTCGATCCCGGCGTCCCCGAAAGATTGGGAGACGTGACCCCCTTCGGATTCCTCGACGTTGAAGCAAACGCGCTCGATCCCTTCCTCGACGTAGAAGTCGAACATCGCGCGCGGCGCCCCCATGCTCGCAACGGTCAGCACCGAAATCACGTGGAACGGGATGTCGTGCCGGCGCAAGAGCCGGATGCCGGCGATCGTCCGGTCGAACGTGCCACGGCCCGATCGCGTCACCCGGTTGACGTCGTGAAACTGGCGCGGGCCGTCGATGCTGACGCCGAGGTTGATTTGCGACTGGGCGAAAAATTCGCACCACGCGTCGTCGATCAGCGTCCCGTTGGTCTGAAACGAATGGACGACCTGCAGCTGGCGCGGCCGCAATGTCTCAATCAATGCAAATGCGTCGCGGTAAAACGCGATCGGCAGCACCATCGGCTCGCCGGCATGCCATACCACCGACAGCGCCTCGCCAAACCACCCCGAGGCAAAGACTTGCGAGAACAGCCTCTCCAGGGTCTCGCGGGCGACAACCGCCTTGGACGTCCGATTCGGCAGATAGCAATACCGGCAATCGATATTGCAAAACGGGGTCGGCTGGACCACCAGCAGATCGATCGACGGCACGACGCCATCCAGCGCGGGGGCGGTCAGGGCCACCTGCTCACCAGTTGCGCCACCAGTTGTTCCAGTTGTTCCAGTTGTGCCAATTGTTCCAGTTTGGCCAGCCCCAGCCGCCCCACGGCCGACCCCAGCCCCAGCCGCCGTTGCGCCACCAGTTGCCCCAGGCGAGGCGCAGGTCGGCGCTGCCCGGCTTACCGGCCTGTTGTCCGGCGACGGTCGAAACCGCGTCGCGGATCGCGGCAAGCCGCTCGGAAACCTGGCCCGGCGCGGCGGCGCGAGGCTGCATTCCCGCCGGATCCGGGCTCGCCGCGGCCGGCGCCGACGAGCCCAGCAGCAGCGACACCCCGACGGCCCCCGCCGGCACGATCCCCGACAAGATTTTCAAATATTTCTGCCGCAGCACCATGTGACACCCTGCCATCGACAATCGGGCGGCCGCGCGGACATCTCAACCTTCGGCTGCATATCCGGCCCCAGCCCACGAGGTACGCGCGCAACTGCTATACCAATAAACCCGGCGCGGCGTCAAATCCGCCCCGACGCAAACAGCGGCCTACCAGTTGCGCCAGAAATTGCGCCAACCGCCGTTGCGCCAGCCGCCGTTGCGCCACCCGCCGCCGCCGTTGCGCCACCCGCCCCCGCCGTTGCGCCACGCCCACCACGCGAGCTGCTCCCCGGCTTGCGAAGCCTTTGGGACGGCGGCTGGGATGGCGGCATCGGACACCGCGTCGCGAATCGCGGCGAGGCGCTCGGACACCCCGGCCTGCCGCGGCGCCGTCGCCGCGGAGCCCGACGGCCCCGGATCGGCGGCGGCAGAGGCGGCGCCCAGCGCCAGCGACACGCCGACCGCGCCCACCGGGAGCATTCCCGACAGGATCTTCAGATATTTCTGCCGCAATGACATCAGACACACCTCGCCATCGACGAAAACGGGGCCATCGACGAAAAGCCGGGCCGCTATCCGGTCGAGAGACTCCCCCACGCATTCCCTGCCGCCCTGGCGCGGGACTGCCCCCTTGCCGCGCACCGGGGTCGCGAACCCGAGCGCGTAGACAAACACCATCTCGGTAGCAAGGAAACGCCATCGCGGTCAAATCGGGATTTCTCGAATACTAGCGGGCTGGCCCCGCCGCGACGCCGCGCGCCCATGGCGACGACAGCGCGGCGATCCGCGCATAGACCGGTCAATCGGGCATGCGCGCGCCCGGTAGACAACCGAGGCTCATCAAAAATTCGTTGCCGATCTGCCCGCCGGTAAAGCGAAACGTCTTGCGGAACAATGGCACCCATTCTTCGAGCGGGCGCGGGTGACCTGCCTCGAGCCACCCCGAAAACGAGCCGTGCGACCGGCGCAGCGCCCGGATGCGGCTGGGCGGTCGCGGCGTATCTCCGGTTTGTCGCGGCGCGGGGGTAGAGTTGGCGCCGCGGCCGCGGGTCGGAGCTCTCCGCTACCCCGGGGTGCCCGAGCCGGTTGCTGAGCACGGCGCCCGGCCCGCCGCTTCTCTCAACCCGAACAGTCGCCGGGGCCGCCGGGCGAGCCCGCATGCGCAAGGACGCGCGGGCATTTTCTGGGGTCGACGTGGCCAAGGATCGGCTCGACGAGCGTTTCCTCAGGACAAGCTGGCGCGTCGCGCACCGCGCACAACCGGGACGCAGCGATTTCTTCACAGCTCTGGGCGGGGGGTCGGGAAAAGACGATCGCCGCGCCACGCGCTCAGGCGACCAGCAAGATCTTGCCGATGTGGCGGCTCGATTCCATCAGCCGGTGCGCCTCGGCGGCTTGGGTCAACGGGAAGGTTTGGTAGGTGAAGGTGCGCAACCTGCCTTGCCCCCACAACGGCCACACCTTTTCCCGCAATGCCGCGACGATCGCCGCCTTCTCCGCGACCGGCCGCGGGCGCAAGGTCGACCCGGTCACGGTCAGGTGTTTTCTCTGGATCAGTCCGAAATCGGCCTCGACCTTCGTCCCGTGCATCAACGCCACAAAGCACAGCCGGCCCTCGGGCGCCAACAGGTCGAGCTCGCGCGGGATGTAGTCGCCGCCGACCATGTCGAAAATCGCGTCGACCCCGCGGCCATGGGTGAACTCCTTGCCCACCTGAACAAAATCTTGCGTGCGGTAGTTGATCGCGACATCGGCGCCGTAATCGCGGCAGGCGGCGCATTTCTCGTCGCTGCCGGCGGTGGTCAGCACCGTCGCGCCAAACGCCTTCGCGAGCTGGATCGCGGTCATGCCGATGCCGCTCGACCCGCCCTGCTGCAGAAACACCTCGCCGGCCCGCAAATGGATTCGCTCGAAAACGTTGGTCCACACCGTGCAAAAGGTCTCCGGCAGGCCGCCGGCGTCGCTGAGGCTCACGCCCGCGGGGACCGGCAGGCACTGCACCGCTTGTGCCGCGGCGTACTCGCCATAACCGTCGCCGACCAGCAGCGCGCAGACCTGGTCGCCCTCATGCCATTGCGACACCCCCTCACCCAGCTTGACGACCGTGCCCGAGCATTCGAGTCCGGGGATGTCGGGTGCGCCGGGCGGCATCGGATAGCGGCCCATGCGCTGCAGGCAGTCGGCGCGGTTGACCCCGGCGGCGGCAATGCGGATCAGGACCTCGCCCGCCTTCGGCTCCGGCACCGGCCGGGTTGCCGGCACCAGAACCTCGGGCCCGCCCGGCTCTTTGATCTCGATTACGGTCTGGGTCGCGGGAATATTCGCGCGCATCGCGGGTCCTCCGGTCGCCGTAGGGGCGTGCATCCTATACACGGCGCGCGCCGCGGCAGGGAACGGGGTGTCGGCGACGCAGCAAAGGCCGGCGATGCGCGAGTCCGCACGGGTGCGCTGTCAGCCGTGCGCGCGCCGCGGCCGCAGCGCCTCACGAAACGCCTGCGGCACCGTCAGGCTTGGCGTCGCCTCGCACTGGCGCATGACCTTGGCGATGTTGTCGGTGATGCGGCTGACGTCGATGACGTGGATCCCGGCCTTGGCCGCGAGGTAGCCGTAATAGAACATTGCCGCCGACGCCCGGTCGTCGTCGGAGGCGTGCAAGAGGTCGGAGCAGCGCACCCGGTCGACATCCCAGTGGTGCGGCGCCACCTTTGCTTCCGAGGGCGGCGGGGATTGGGAGGGTGCAGTGGGCGGGGCGGCAGCCGCTGGCGGCGGCGAACCTGTGGGGGATGAAGCTGCGGGCGGCGGCGACGGCTGCTGCTGGGCACAGACCGGCAGGCTGAGTGCGAATGACGCCAAGCTCAGCGCCAGCAACGCCAGTGAAATTGGTTTCGGCATTATTCCCCCTTTATGCTCCCGGGCGGCGGGCGCCGGCTCAGTAGCACGCCCCGGAGCTGCGCGCCGCCCCGCGTCGGGCGACGCCCGCGATCCCGCCGACGGCGGCGCCGATCGCGGCGCCGCGCCCGGCATTGCCGCCGATCGCGCCGAACAGCGCGCCGCCGGCCGCACCCCGCGCCGCCCCGGCAAACGGCCCTGGCGTCACCGCCTGGCAAGGCGGCGGGCCATGGCCATAGCCGGGCGGCGCACGGTAGCCCGGCGGCGGGTAACGGAATTGCGCGGTGGCAGCTCCGGCGAAGGCCGCGGCGACCGACGCGGCACCACAAAGCGCGAGTACAAAGCGACGCATTCCCCGACACCGCGCTGCTTGAGCCGACAACTCTCCAAATGATCCTATCCGGCATGTGGCGGCGCGGCAATCATGCGGGCGGAGCCTGGCCGAGGGGCCCCGTGTCGGGCGGGCGACGGCGCGCGAGCCCGCTCACCGCAAGGAGCCAGCCTCGGGGCGGTCTTGATGCGCGGTTGCAGGCACGAGCCGGCAACTCGGCGCGACGACGAGACGGGCGGCTATGTCATCGCCGGCCGCGCCGAGCCGATCTGGACACGAGCGCGATCAGGTCGCCGGGTAGCGGGCAGTCATCTTCCCGCCGCGATCGTGGCGTATGAGGGGCCCTCTTCCAAAGCCGACGGCGCGGTGGGCGACAAATGGCGGGCGGTCTTTGCGATGCATCCGATGAGGCCGGTGGCGAGGGCCCGCGTCCGCCACAGTCTCCAAATCAAATCGTGCCTCCCGGAGTTTCCCGGTTCGGAGAGATTATTTCCCGATTATGCCGCCAAAATTCCCCGGTTTCGGAGCGATCGGGACTACCCCAGCCCCTTGATTGCAGGGACGTTTCTTCTGCAAGTCCGTCGCTTAGCGGCGGAAACATCCCGTTAGTTTCCCGGTTCAACGGGAATTTCGCGCCAGGCCCGCGCCGCGCCGGTCTCGTGGCGGCGAATCGAACCGGGCGACGAAGCCGGCGTGGCGGGAGGGAGGCGGGCGCTCTATCCTGACTTGGCGGATCAGGTGTGGGCTGGGCCCGAGCGGACAGCGGAGGAGGAATGATGGCTGACTTGCAGGACAAGGCCGTGCTGGTGACCGGTGCGGGGGCCGGGATCGGACGGGCGACCGCACTCGCGATGGCCGCGGCGGGCGCCCTGGTCGCGGCGGCCGACATCGACCTCGCCGCGGCACAACGGACCGCCGCCGAGGCCGCCGGCAACAACCGGCGGGCGATCGCGGTCGAGGCCGATTGCGGCGATGTCGCGAGCATCGACGCGATGGTCGCGCGCGCCGTCGCCGAGCTCGGCCGGCTCGACGTGATCGTCAACAATGCCGGCGTCACCCGCTACGCCGAGATCATGGATTTGACCGAGGCGGACTGGGACCGGATCCACCGCGTCAACGCCAAGGGCGTGTTCTTTTGCCTGCAGCGCGCCGCCAAGGAGATGATCGCCCAGCATCGGCGCGACGGCAGCGGCGGGCGGATCGTCAACATCGCCTCGATTTCGGGGCGCGGCTATGCCGGCGCCTCGAACGCCGCCTATGCCGCGAGCAAGGGTGCGGTCATCGCGCTGACCAAGACCGCGGCCCAGCAGCTCGGCCGGCACAACATCAATGTCAACGCGATCTGCCCCGGTGTGACGCGCACCGAATTGGGCGCCCGCAACGCGGTGGCGCGCGCCGCCGAGCGCGGCATTTCCGTCAGCGAATTGCAGGCGCAGCAGGAGGCGGTGATCCCGATCGGCCGCGCCAACCTGCCCGAGGACATTGCCGCGATGGCGGTGTTCCTTGCCTCGCCCGGCGCACGCAACATCACCGGCCAGTCCTACAACGTCGACGGCGGCCTGATGCCGAGCTGAGGGCGCGGCCTACCGGCCGCCCGAATGCCGACGACAGCCTTCCCCAGCCGCCGCGGGCTGCCGGAGCTGCTCAGTGCGCGGCTGCCGTTTTATTACGGCTGGGTCGTCCTCGCCTCTTTGTGCTGCGCCGGTTTTGCGCGCCAGGGCGGGGCGACCGCCACCTTCTCGGTGTTTGTCGAGCCGCTCAGCCGCGAGTTCGGCTGGTCGCGCACCGCGATCTCGGGCGCGGCGTCATTGGGCGGGGTGCTGGCGGCGCTGCTGTCGCCGGTGATCGGCCCGCTGCTCGACCGGCACGGCTCGCGCGCAGCGCTGTGCCTCGCCGTGCTCGGGACCGCGATCGCGGCATTGCTGCTGTCGCTGACCCGGTCGTTGCCGGTGTTTTACCTGCTGTTCTGCATCGCCCGGCTGAACTGGGCGAGCCCGTTCGAGCTCGGCATCTACAGCGCCTTGAACAACTGGTTCGTGGCGCGCCGCCCGTTGGCCAACTCGATCGCGACCGTGGCGCAGATGGCGGGGCTGGTGGCGATGCCGCTCGTCGCCCAGCTGGCGATGCGCGGTGAGGGCTGGCGCGCCGGCTGGATCGCGATCGGCGTGACCGTGCTGGCCGTCGGCTTGGCGCCGGTGTGGCTGTTGCTGGTGCGCCGGCCCGAGGATCTCGGGCTGTTGCCCGACCATGCCGCGGAACCCGCGGCTGCGACGCGCGGCAGCGCACCACGGCATGTCGAAGCGACGTTTTCGCGCCGTCAGGCGGTCCGCACCTCGGCCTTTTGGCTGCTCTTGGGCTACACCGTCCTCGTCTACCCGGTGCAGGCCGGGGTCAGCCTCCACCAGGCCGCCAACCTGATCGAGCACGGTGTGACCCCGACCATGGCCGCCGCGATCGTCAGCCTGTTCTCGCTGATGTCGGGCGTCGCCAGCGCGCTTTGCGGGTTTATGCCGCGGGGGTTGCCGATCCGCTATCCGATGGCGCTCGGCGGCCTGTTTCTGACGGTCGGCTGCGCGGCGATGATCGGGATCGCCTCGGCGTTGCAGGGTGCGGTCGCCGCGGCGCTGTTCGGGCTCGGGATCGGTGCCATGCTGACCCTGTTGCCGGTCGCCTGGGCCGACTATTTCGGCCGCGCCAATTATGGTGCCATCCGCGGGGTGGCGCTGTCGGCGCAAGTCCTGGCGCAGGCCGCGGGCCCGCTCCTCTCGGGCGCTTTGCACGACTGGACGGGCAGCTATACCCGCTCGCTCGAATGCTTTGGCGCCTTGTCCTGCCTCAGCATCCTCGCCGCGCTGGCGGCGCGCCGGCCGCGCATCGCACCGGCGTGAAATCAACCGGCCGCGGCGCGCCGCGCGGCCCCTGCCCGTTCGAGCAGTTGCGCCAGCGCCTCGTAAGGCTGGGCGCCGACCACGCCGTAGCGTGCCGCGACAAAGGTCGGCACACCGGTGACGCCATAGGCATGCGATTTCGCCCAGTCGGCGTCGACCATATCCTTGAACCGGCGCTCGGCCAAAACCGCGCGCGCCTCGTCCGCCGGCAGCCCGACCGATTGCGCGATCTCGACCAGGATCTCAGGGTCGCCGATGTTGCGCGCCTCGACAAAATAAGCCCGGTAAAAAGCGTCGTGCAGCGCCTCGCCGCCCGGCTGGGTATCCGCCCATTTGCCCAGTTCCTGGGCCAGCCGGCTGTTGTAGGTGTGCGTGCGCCGACCATAGGGCAGGCCCTCGGCGTCCATCAGCCCTTTCATGCGCTGGT
Source organism: Allostellaceae bacterium (assembly GCA_035570595.1). Classification (GTDB taxonomy): domain Bacteria; phylum Pseudomonadota; class Alphaproteobacteria; order ATCC43930; family CGMCC-115725; genus AP-15. The sequence goes on along the minus strand of DATMLF010000010.1, from coordinate 3,390 downwards.
ACATCGCCTCCGGGTCGACATTGCGCCCGGCGTGCAGCTCCGCCATCGAGCGGCCCGCGGCCGGGGTCTCCGGATGAAGCGGAAAATGGACCAGCCTGGTTTCGACTTCGAACGCCTGCTTCAGCTTTTCAATACGCACGGTACTGAGATAGCACCAGGGTCAGACGTAGTCGGTAAAGATCTCCAACGTCACCGGCGTGGCCATCGACAACCCTCCTCGATCCGATTATTCAGGCCAATCGTAGGCCATGGCGGCGGCCCGGGAAAGCACCGATGCGGCCGGCGCCACCCGATGCGCGCTTTCGGGGCCGCCGCCGAAGATGCCGCGCTCGCCTGGGAGGAAGAAAACATGCCGACAGCGGTCGAGGACAAGGACGCCATTCGCGAGCTGATGGCGGAGTATTGCTTTGCGTTGGACGGCGGGCATTACGACGGCATGGCGGCGCTGTTCACCGAGGACGGCACCTGGGACACGGCATTCGGCAAGGCTACGGGACGCGCCGCGGTCGCCAAGCTCGCCGCCGACATCCGGGCCCGCGCCGGCGCCGAGCGGCCACGCGCGGTGCACCTCGTGACCAACATCGTGATCGCGCTCGACGGTGCGCATGCCCAAGTGCGCTCCAACTGGATGGTCATGCAGAACAGCCCCGACGGGCCAAAAATCGGCTCGGGCGGCGCCTATGCGGACGAGATCGTCTGTCAAAACGGGCGCTGGCTGTTCCGCTACCGCAAGATCGACCGCTTTATCGCCGGGTGACCCCGGCGCCGTCGGCGACCGGCCGGGTCACGCAAAGGCGCGGCGCAGCCGCCCCCAATCCTCGATCGCGTGCTCCTGGCCAGGGACGATCTGGATCGCGATTTCGCTGTAGCCGGCCTCGGCGAGGGCGGCGACGCGGTTCCGCAGCTCCTTCTCGGGCGCGGTAAAAGTCGTCAGTCGGATCAGCTCGGCGGTGACGAACGGCCGCTCCTCGGGTTTGACGAACATCAGATGGCCGCGATGGTTTTCGAGGTAGTGCGCGCCCCGCGGCCGAAACTCGCGGGCAATCCTGACATAGCCGGCGACGGTTTCGGCGACCGCCGGCGGCACGGCCGCGATGGTCGGCAAGCCCATCAGCTCGGCGTCGGCCGCACGGTGCAGCAACATCGCGGCGCGCGGCCCGGCCTGCGCGATCACGCGCGGGCTGTCCGCCGGCTCGCCCTCCTCGAGGATGGCGCCGCCGGTCAGCACCACCGAGTCGAACGGCTCGCGGGCGCGCAAACTCACGGACTCGCGGCGCGCCTCGATGTCGCGCAGCGCGCCGACCGCGCTCTCGACATCGCCGGTCGTCGCGATCCAGCCGGCGCCGAGCCGGGCGGTCAGCGCGCGCGCCCGCGGGCCCGAGGCGGCGACATAGACCCCGACCGGGTCGCTGGTGTTGACAAGGCCGAGTTCCGGGTTCAGCAGTCGGATCAGCCGGCGCTTGCCTTCGATCTCGGCCTCGACCGTCTCGCCGCCCAACAGCGCCATGACGACGCGGACATACTCCTCCAGGTCCGCGAGCCGGACGGCGCCCAGCCCCATCGCGCGGCGGCCGGTAAATCCGGTGCCGACCCCGAAGTCGATCCGCCCCGGCGCCAGCTTGTTCAATGACGCAAAGGCGTTGGCCGCCACCGCCGCGATCCGGTTCGACGGGATCAGCACGCCGGTGCCGAGCCGGATACGGCTCGTCTTGAGCGCCGCCGCGGCCATCGCGACAAACGGGTCGGCGCTCAGCATCTGGGTGTCGTAGAACCAGGCGCGGCTGAACCCCAGCTCCTCGGCGCGCCGAACCACCCGCCACGAATCGGCGTCGGTCGGAATGGCAATCGCGAATTTCATCGGCTCCCCCGGCTCGCGGCGGCAACGCGGCGTCCGCGGCAAACCTAACACCATTCGCCGGAGCGCTGCTCGGCCATTGGGCGTTGCCGCGGCCGGACTGAAGCAAAATCAGGTATAGTCGGCTCCGCTCCCGACCCGCTCACGGAACCGATGCAGCTTCCTTTGCCGGCGATCGCCCCGCGGCCCGGCCGAATGCCAGCGGCCGCCGCCGTCCGAGCCTCGCCGTCCCCAACGGCGGCAAGGACGAGCCTCTGGCGGGCCGGCGCCGCGCTGCTGATCTGGTGGGCGGCAACGGCCGCCGGGAATGCGCAGACCGGCTCCGAGGCCTCCTACACCGACATGATGATGGCGCTCTGCCGGCAATACGCGGCGGCACAGGCGGGCATGCCGCGCGATGTCATGTTCCGGCAATGCCTGGCGCAACGGCACTGCTGGGTGAGCGCCGGCGCGGCCGCTTACCAGTGCGAAGCGCCCGGACCGATGAGCTGGCACGGCGGGGGTTATTGACCCGCCGCCTTTGCCCGTTTGACCACGCTCTCTGGCGGCGGCGAGCCGAGGGCTCGCCTAGCCGCTAATGCGGCCAGGCAACGGTGTTGAAGTCGTCGAGCAGGGCGGCGATGCGGCCGGTGTCGGACTGGTCCATGATCGCCCGCGCGCGGCGCGTGGCGGCGACGATGTCGAGACCGCGGATGCGCTGCTTGATGCGCGGGATGCTGCGCGGCGCCATCGACAGGTTGCGCAGGCCGAGCCCGAGCAAGAGGGCGGTGAAGCGCTGGTCGCCGGCCATCTCGCCGCACACGCTGATCGGCATGCCGCGGCGCAGCGCCGCCTCGACGGTGAACTGGATCAGCCGCAGCACCGCCGGGTGCAACGGGTTGTAGAGGTGCGCCACCTGCTCGTCGCTGCGGTCGATCGCCAAGGTGTATTGGATCAGGTCGTTGGTGCCGATCGCAAAGAAATCGGCCTCGCCGGCGAGCGAGTCGGCGGCGAGCGCCGCCCCCGGCACCTCGATCATCGCGCCGAGCGGCGGCAGCGGCTTGGGCACCGGGACGCCGCGGCGCCGCAGCCGGCGGGCGACCTGCTCCATCGCCTCGCGCACCCGGCGGATTTCGCTGGCATTCGAGATCATCGGCAGAAGGATGCGCAACGGCCCCTCGGCGGCGGCGCGCAGCATCGCCGCGAGCTGCGGGTCGAGCAGCCGGCGGTCCTGCAAGGAGAGCCGGATCGCGCGCAGGCCGAGGGCCGGATTGTCGGCCTGCGGATATTGGTCGCTCAAGGAACGCGCGAGCTTGTCGCCGCCGAGGTCGAAGGTGCGCACGGTCACGGGCTTGCCTTCCATGCCCCGGACCAGTGCCGAGAACACCGCGTACTGCTCGTCCTCCCCCGGCAGATCGTCGCGGTTCATGTAGAGAAACTCGGAGCGGACGAGACCGAGGCCCAGCGCCCCGTTGGCGGTCGCCTGCGCCAGCTCGACCGGCAATTCGATATTGGCCTCGAGGGCGATCTCGACCCCGTCGCGAGTCGCCGCCGGC
>DATMLF010000009.1:0-4338 GCA_035570595.1 Allostellaceae bacterium | reverse complement strand
AACCTCAAATCGCCAAAGGGCCTTGAGATCGTCAGGGAGATGATCAAGAAAGCCGATATCGTCGCCGAGAACATGGCGCCCGGCACGATCGAGCGGCTCGGCCTCGGCTACGACGAGGTCAAGAAGCTCAACCCCGGCATCATCTATTGCCAGATCAAGGGGTTCGCCAGCGGCAGCCCGCACGAGAAGGGGCTCGCCTTCGACATGATCGCGCAGGCCGCCGGCGGGCCGATCAGCGTCACCGGCGAGCCCGACCGGCCGCCGGTCAAGCCCGGCCTGTCGTTTGGCGACACCGGCACGGGCATGCTGATGGCGGCGACGATCTTGGGTGCCTTGCACGAGCGCAACCGCACCGGCCAGGGTCGCCGATTGCAACTGGCGATGCAGGACGCGATGGTCCATTACATGCGCACCTGCTTTGCGACAATGGCGCGCACCGGCAAGCCGGCGCGGCGCAATGGCGCCAAATCGGGCGGCGGCAACAACGCGCCCTCCGGGCTCTACCCGGCCAAGGGCGGCGGCCCCAACGACTATGTCTACCTGACCACGAGCCGGGCCAATCCTGAGCACTGGTCGCGGCTGATGAAGCTGATCGGACGCGAGGACTTGATCGAGGACCCGCGGTTTGCGACCGGCGACCTGCGCGTCAAGAACGAGAAGGAATTGGACGCGATCATCGGCGAATGGACCCGCCAGCACGACAAGCGCGAGGCAATGGAGAAATTGATTGCCGTCGGCGTGCCGTCGGGTGCGGTGTTCGACACGATGGAATTGCAGAACGAGCCGACCTTCGAGACGCGCGGCATCATGCAGACCGTCCACCACCACAATGGCGACTACAAGATGGCGACCTGGCCGGTGCGGGTCGACGGCAAGACGGTGCGGCTCAAAGGCTCGCCGCCGCTCGGCGGCGACAGCGCCGAGGTGCTGCACAGCTGGCTCGGCATAGGCAGCGGCGACATCGAGGGGCTGCGCAAAGAGGGCGTGCTGTAACGCTCCAAGACCTTACGCCTACCCTCACCCGCCTGGCTGCGCTCGGCACCCTCTCCCGCATTGCGGGAGAGGGTAGAGCAGGCCCGTCAGGGTCTGGTCAGTGAGGGCTGCCGACGGGCTTTAGTGCAGTAAGTGGGGACCAATGCGGCTGCGGCTCTTCGAGAACTACCGCTTCGTGCTATACGCGCCGTTCTATGCGGCGCACGCGACCGGGGCCTACGACGCCGAGGGGCTGGAGGTCGAGCTGTTGACCTCGCCTGGCGCCGGCAAGGCCGAAGCGGCGCTGATCGCCGGCGATGCCGACGTGATGTGGGCCGGGCCGATGCGGGTCATCAAGCACCATGACGGCGACCCCGGCTCGCCGCTCGTCTGCTTTGCGGAAATCGTCTGCCGCGACCCGTTCTCGATCATTGGCCGCGACCCCAATCCCGGGTTCCGCCTGGCCGATCTCGCTACAATGCGTCTTGGCACCGTCAGCGAAGTGCCGACGCCGTGGCTCTGCCTGCAGCAGGATCTGCGCGAGGCCGGGCTCGACCCCGACCGGCTCGACCGCGTCGGCGATCGCGGCATGGCGGACAACCTCGCTTCATTGCGCGCCGGTCGGCTCGACGCCGCGCAAGTCTTCGAGCCGGTCGTCGAACAGGCGTTGGCGAGCGGCGCCGCCCATCTGTGGCACGCCGCCAGCAGTCGCGGCCGCACCACCTACACCGCCTTTGTGACAACGCGCGACCGGCTGTTGCGCGACGCCGAGCCGTTGCTGCGCATGGTGCGCGCGATCCATCGCACCCAGCAATGGCTGCACGCGGAGCCAGCGGCAACGATTGCGGCGACGATCGCATCCTATTTCCCAGCGCTTGAACCCGCGGTGCTGGCGGGTGCGGTAGCGCGCTACCGGGCGCAAGGTGTCTGGGGCACCGACCCGCTTCTGCCCGAGGCCGGTTATGAACGGTTGCGCCGCGGGCTGGTCTCGGGCGGGTTTGTCGGCCGTGCCGTTCCCTACCGCGACTGCGTCGACAACAGCGTGGCCGAGCGGGCGAGCGGACCAACGGCGCAATAGCGCGCTGGACCGAGGGCGCGGTGTCGCGCCAGCGCGACATCGCCGCCAGCGCCGCCGCCCGGCCAATAGGATGCCGGGCCCGCACGGGCGCAAGTCTTCCCCGAAGTCTGAGCGCAATCGCTGCTGCTGCCACCACACGAATGTAATAATAATTTTCGCATGCGGTCTTTTAACGCGGCTGGCGTTTGCCATTTATTCCCAAATGCCCGCGCAGAGCGGTTTGGGGGAGCAGCGGAGGGAGCAAGAGAAAGTGGCTACGTTCGACGAAATCGGCCAGGAAAAGCAGCGCATCGCCGAGCGCTTGGTGCGCCTTGACTCGGATCGGGCAAAGCTCGCGCAGCAACTTGAGGAATTGGAGATCGCCGAGCGCGTGCTGTCGCGGTTCGGCGCGCCGCAGCCGGGCGAACGGCGACGGCGCGGGCGTCCGGCGCGGGCGGCTGCGGCGCCAGCCGGCGAGCGCCGGCCACGCGCCACGGCGAGCAGAACGCCAAGCGGGGCGGCGGACAAAGCCGCAGGCGGAACCGCGGGCGCACCGTCACTGAGCGACGCCACGTTGCAGGCGGTGGGCGCGCATGGCGAAGGCGCCACCGCGGCCGAGGTCATGACCTATCTCTCGCGCGAGCTTGGAATGTCGGTGCGGCCGAACCATCTCGGCATCGCATTGCAGCGCCACCGCCGCGCCGGGCGGCTCGAAAATCGCGACTCGCGCTGGTTCCTGCCGCGAACAGCGGCTGAAAACACGCAATCGGCAATGGTCGGCTGAGCACAGCGGCCGCTGCGCCCCACGCCGGCAGCTCACACCCGGCAAGCCGAACGCTTGCCAAGCACCCGGTTCGGCGCTGGCCGGTGCCGAGGTGCCGAGGGTTAGGCCCGGCAATGCGCGCTCAATGACCGCCGGTCAGCAATGCACGCCCGTAGGGCGCCATTGCCGCCGCGCGGCTCGCGGCATGATGGGTCAGGATCGTCATCACGTCCCGCCGGATCGCCCCCAGCGCGTCGCTGTCGTAGACCCAGCGCGCACCATCGACCTCGCATAGCCGATCGACCGCCCAGCCGACCTGATGCTGCGCGTAAACCATGTCGCGGCGCGCGCGCAGCGCCTCGACCTCGGTGATCTTGCGCCCCGACGACACTGCCGCGGTGCTGGTCTCCCGGCCTTCGTGCAGCAGCAATGTCGCGGCGTCGATCGCGGCCGCTGCCTCGCCGACCGCCATCTGCACGACTTCCGACTGGGCAACCCTCGAAACCCCGCGCGACACGCGCCCCGCCAGTGCAGCGCAAGCGACCTCGAGGGCGCGGCGGCCGAGCGCAATGCAGACCGGCGGCAATGAATAGGACACGAGAAAGCCGCGCGGCGCGCGCAGTACCGGGTAGTCCGGGTGGACCAGCGCGCCCGGCGGCGTGCCGGCAAAGAGGTCGGCGACCATGACCGAGCGGTGCTCCGGGACAAACACATCGTGCACCGCAAGCGACTTGCTGCCGGTGCCGGCGAGGCCGAGCGTCTGCCAGTCGTCGACGATCTCGACCTCGGCGAGCGGCACCAGTAGATAAGCGATGTGGCGCGGGTCGCCGATCTCGCCGAGAAAGGCGCCGAGTATCGCCCACTGGGCATGGTCGCAGCCGCTCGAAAACGGGAAATGCCCGCTGAGCCGCCAGCCGCCCGGCACCCGCTTTGCGGCGGCGCGCGGCGCCAGCGACGACGACGCGACCGCCTGCGGGTCGTCGCCCCACACGTCGACCTGCGCCTGCTCGGGATACTGGGCGATGATCCACTGGTGCTCGGCCAACACCGCGTAGACCCAGGCCGACGATGCGCAGCCCCGGGTCAGCTCCTCGACGATCCGCGAGAACAGGCTGAAGCGGCCCTGGCAGCCGCCAAACCGCCGCGGCTGCAGGATGCGCAGCATGCCGGCCGCGTGGTATTCGGCGATCGTCTCCGCCGGGATAGTTCGGGCCGCGGCGGCGGCCGGCGCGCGCTCGGCGAGCCGTGGAGCCAGCGCCCGCGCACGCCCCAGCATCGCGCGCTCCGCGTCCGGCAGCCCGCCGTCATCCGCCGACTGCAACCCTTGCTCCCGACTGGTCATCTGTAGCCTCTATCAAAAACTTAGTGGCTCGGCATGCGATCGGATCGAGGCCGTGCGCCCTTATTGCGCGCTTGACAGGCGCTCAGGACGAGGAATTTCTTCGTCTCCACAGCAGAAGTGTCTCACGCTGAGAGCGTGCGAAGAAATCGAAATTTCTCTGGATCAACGGAGTCTGTCCGCCGCTTTCGCGTCGGTGACGGGAAT
>DATMLF010000008.1:0-5947 GCA_035570595.1 Allostellaceae bacterium | reverse complement strand
ACGCCGGGATCCGGTGCCCCCACCACAACTGGCGCGAAATGCACCAAGGCTGGATGTTGCGCAGCCACTCGAAGAATGTGTTCTCCCATTGCCGCGGCACAAAGGAGGTATGCCCGTCTTCGACCGCGGCGATCGCCGGCGCCGCCAGCACCCGCGCGTCGCAAAACCACTGGTCGGTCAGCCACGGCTCGATCACGACGCCGGAGCGGTCGTGATGCGGGACCATCAAGGTGTGGTCCTCGACCTTGTCGAGCAAGCCCGCGGCGTCGAGGTCGGCCACCACCCGCGCGCGTGCCGCGAACCGGTCGAGCCCGCGGTAGGGCGGCGGCGCCGCGTCGTTGAGCCGGGCGTCGGCGTCGAAGATGTTGACCATCGCCAGGCCGTGCCGGCGGCCGACCTCGAAATCGTTGAAGTCGTGCGCCGGGGTGATCTTGACGGCGCCGGTGCCGGTCGCGGGGTCGGCGTAGTCGTCGGCGACGATCGGGATCAGCCGGCCGACGAGCGGCAGGCGCACATGCTTGCCGACGAGGTCGGCATAGCGGGCATCATCCGGGTGGACGGCGACGCCGGTGTCGCCGAGCATCGTCTCGGGCCGGGTCGTGGCGACGATGATGAAGCGGCCGGGAAGCTCGGCTACCGGGTAACGGAAATGCCACAAGGAGCCCTTGGTCTCGCGGCTGTCGACTTCGAGGTCGGAGATCACCGTGTGCATCTCCGGGTCCCAGTTGACGAGCCGCTTGTCGCGGTAGACGAGCCCCTCGCGGTACAGCGACACAAACACCCGGCGGACCGCCGCCGCGAGCCCCGGATCCATCGTAAAGCGCTCGCGCCGCCAGTCGGGCGAGGCGCCAAGCCGGCGCAGCTGGCGGGTGATCGTGCCGCCCGACTGCTCCTTCCATTGCCACACACGCTCAATAAAGCGCTCGCGCCCGAGATCGCGCTTGGCGCCGCCCTCGCCGGCGATCTGGCCCGCGACGACGATCTCGGTGGCGATGCCGGCATGGTCGGTGCCCGGCTGCCACAACACGTCGCGGCCGCGCATGCGCTGATAGCGGACCAGCACGTCCTGAAGCGTGAAGGTCAGCGCGTGGCCCATATGCAGGCTGCCCGTCACATTGGGCGGCGGCATCATGATCGTGTAGGGCGAGAGATTGCTGTCGGGGTCGGCGGCAAAGGCGCCCGATTCCTCCCAGCGCGGGTACCAGCGCCGCTCCACCTCGGCAGGTTCAAATGTCTTTTCCAGCATCCTCGAACCGTCTTCGACAAAAGGGATCAGCCATTAGACACCTACGGCGCGCGATCGCGCGCCAAAATATCGCCGCGCGCCCCGCCGCGGCCCGGACCGGCTGCCGCCCCAGCGGTGTGAAACCGCGACCCGTCCCGACGTTCGTCGGGATGGCGATGCTGGAGTCGTGAATTTCCGGTTCGGAGCGCTAGCGCAGGCGGGCGTCGTGGACGACGCGCTCAATTTCCTCGCGAACAAGACGCTCGACGAGCGCGGGGAGGTGGTCGTCGAGCCACGCCTGCAGCAGCGGGCGGAGCGCGTCGCGGACGATCTCCTCCAAGGTGCGGCCGCCATGCCCGAGCGGCAGCTCAGGCTCACCGCGCTGCCGTCGCGGCATCTCGCCAAGCCGGGCAAAGGCGGCCGCCGCCGCCTCCGCCGCCGCGGCCGAGAGGATTGCGGAACCCTGATGGTCCGGCTTTTCCGCGTCTCCCGCCTGTGCGCCGGGCGTCGGCGGCTCGACGGGCGGCATCACCGGCTCCGGCGCCGGTTCCTCGGGAAGCTCGGCGCGGGTCGGCCCTGCTCCCGGGAGTTTTCGCACCGAGCCGTCGGCCTCGATGACCTCGGTCAGCTCGAGGATCGGGCTGCTCGTCCCCCCGGCGGCAGGGACCGGACGGTTCGTGCGGTTGTCCTCGGCGATGATGCGGCTGATCGACGCTACGATGTCCTCCATCGACGATTCGGGCAGCGCGGATTGTGTGGCTGGCGAGTTCGATCGGGGCGGATCTTCGGACATCACGGCAACCGGCGGCAGAGTTCGGGCTTCCCTAACCTAGGCACGGCGGGCGGGGTTTCCAGGCGACCGGCCGCGCGGAGGCCCGCCCCGGCCGCGCCGAACCCGCCCGCTCACTCCCTCAGCCCGCCGCCAAACCCGGCCCATTTGTCCCTCACCTGCTTATAATGCCGCTCCATGTCGTAGAGCTGCACCGGCAGATGCAGGTCGGCCGCGATCAGCCGCCCGGTGCCGGCGGCGACGTTATATTCGGCGAGCGCGGCGTCGTGCTCGGCGGTGATCAGCTGTTGCTGGGTGGTCAGCAGAGTCTGGTTCTGGATCAGCACGTCGAGGGTGGTCGCGGTGCCGACGAGCGCCTCCTGCTGCGTGCCCTGCAGGGCGATCTGAGCCGCCCGCACCGCGGCCGCAAACGACGCGATGCTGGCACGGGCCGCCTTCAAGGTTTCCCACGCGTCCTCGGTTACCTGAACCGCGGCGCGCCGCGCGTCATCGACTTGGCTCAACCGCTGGCCGACCGTCTGCTCGGCCTGACGCGTCTGCGAGTAGATCGCGCCGGCCTCGTAAAGCGGCATCGTCATCTGGGCCATGATCGCCGCCTGGCTTTCCACCGCGCTGCTCAACGTGATCGAGGGTGCCACAAGGCGGCTCAAGGTTCCGACCAGCGAAATCTGCGGCAGCAACTGGCTGCGCACCACATCGATATTGTCGCGCGCCGCCAACTGCGCGAAGTTCGCCGAGATAACGTTGAAATTGTTGTTGGCGGCGAGGCTCAGCGCCTCCTCGCGCGTCGCCGGCAAGGCCGGGCGCTCGCGCGGCAAAATCAGGATTCCGGGCTGACGCCCGACGGCCCGCACATACTCGGCCCGCGCCTGGGCCAGCGTCCCTTCCGCCGTCGTCAAGGTGCCTACGCCTTGCGCCAGCGAGGCTTCGGCTTGTGCGACATCGGTGCGCGTCACCTCGCCCACCCGGAACCGATCCTGCGTCGCCTCCAGTTGCTTGCGCAATACCTGCACGTTGTTGCGGTCGACCTCCACCAAGGCCTGGTTTTCGACGACGTCGAGATAAGCCTGGGCCACCGCCTGGAACACTGTGGTTTCGATCGCCAGGGTTTGCGCCCGCGTCGATTCGACCGTGTTTACCGCCTGCCGCGTTTGAGCCAGCGTGCGGCCGCCCGAGTAGACCGGCTGGGTGACCTGCAAATTGAGGTTGTTGTCGTAGTACGTCAGGTACTGCGTCGACAACGGCGGCTGCGCGAAGCTGCCGCGGGCACCGCCGACCTGACCGGTGAAGTTGACCGTCGGGCGCCACCCCGACAGCGCTTGCGGCACCTGCTCGTCGGTCGCCCGCAACAGCGCGCGCTGCGCCAACAGCTGTGGGTTGGTGTTGTAGGTCTCGGCCAAAGCCTGGGTCAGCGTCTGCGCCGACGCCTGCGATGCGCCGGTCGCGACGAGTCCGGCTAGCCCGAGGCCGCCGGCGAGCCTGCGGCAAAAACGGCGCCGGCATCGCCCGGCCTTTGCCCCGCCGGCCGGCGCAGTGCCGGGCTTGCTGGAAAACTTTGCGGCGTTACCCATAAAACGCTCTGAGGCTACCGAGGACCCACAACTCAGAATACAAACGCCGGCTTGGGCGCGAAACCCGCCAACAGCGGCGTCGCCGCGTCGAATATAACGCGCCGCGCGATCACGCCGCCAGTGCGTCGCACCAAGATGGCGCGGCCGACCGCGCCGGCGTCGGGTCTGACAACCGCGGCGAGCCGACCGTCCTCCGCCAATTGCGCCGCGACCTCGCTCGGCACCTCGGCAACCGCACCCGAAAACAGCACGGCGTCGTAGGGCGCCCGTTGCCGGTGACCCGCGGCCGGCGGCGCCTCGACCACGCTTACCGAGGCGATGTTTTCTTCGACGAGTGCTGCGCGCGCGAGCCGGGCGAGGTCCGCGTCCGCCTCGAGCGCGACCACGGCGCGCGCCAGCATGCTCAGCACCGCCGCCTCGTAACCGGTCCCGGCGCCGACGACCAGTGCGCTCCCGATGCGCGCGGCGGTCACCGCCTGGATCAGGCGGGCGGCGACCATCGGCGCCATCAGATAGCGCCCACCACCGAGCGGCAGGTCCTCGTCGACATAGGCGACGGCCCGCAAATGCTCGGGGACAAACAGCTCCCGCCGGACGCGGGCGAAGGCGTCGAGCACGCGGGGGTCGGTGACTTTGTTGGGCCGCAGCTGGCTTTCAATCATGTGTGTGCGGGCTGCGTCGAACACGGTCATCCTGTCTCCGCAAGCGAGCGGGAAGCGGCGTTATAACGGGCTGGTCGAACGAGCACAATCGGCCGCCGCGCCGCAGTTCAGCACGCGAACCGCTCGACCGGCTGCGCGTCGGCGAGCGCCGCGATCAGCTGTCGCGCCGTCGATCCGAGGGTCGGGTGGCGCCATTCCGGCGCGATTTCGGCAAGCGGCTCAAGCACAAAGCGGCGCTGATGCAGGCGCGGATGCGGCAGGACGAGATCGGGCGAGGCGAACCGTTCGCCGCGATAGTCGAGGAGGTCGAGATCAAGCACGCGCGCCGCGTTGCGTTCGCCGCGGGTCCGGCCAAAGCGATGCTCGACCGCCTGCATCAGCGCGAGCAGGTCGGGGGCGGCGAGCCGCGTCGCGACCGATGCGGCGGCGTTGACGAACCACGGCTGGTCGGAAAGCGGCACCGGGGCGCTGCGGTACCAGCCCGAACGCGCGAGGATGGCAACCCCCTCGCTCGCGAGCGCCGCCAGGGCGGCGGCCAGGGTTTCGCGGGGCGCCCCCCAGCGCGGGCTTTCGAGATTGGCCCCGAGCCCTACCAGGATCGGCGGCGCCAAACCCGCGCGCTCAGGCGAGCAGCGTGCGGGCGATCGTCTCCCATTCCTCTTTCAGAGGTGCCGTCGGCATTTCCCGGCCCGCGCGACCGTACCAGCCGCCGGCGTTGCGCAGGTCGCCCTCGACCCGGTGGAGATAGGCGTGCGCCCAGGAGCCGTCGGCGTCGCCTTGCTGCTGGGCGCATTGATGCGCCTGGTGCCAGTCGCCCTTCGCCTCCCACCACAATGCCTGAAGCGCCGTGCTCAACCCTGCGGGCGGCGCCGGCTCCGCGAGCGAGCCCCGGTAAGTCTCGAAATCCATCTCGCTTTCTCCTCTCGCAATCGCCGGCGAGCATACAGCAGAACCGCCGCGTGTTCGCACCGTCGCGATCTTCCACGGTGCAGCGGGCTTTATGGCGCTGAATGACGCCATCTATTACCGCATACGCAATTGGTGGATTGGCAATCCCTATCAGGACTAGATCGCGGCATTGATCCGGGACGACGTGGACCGTGGAATGACGACGTGGACCCTGGAATCAAGTGCGCGCGACCCCGGCCTGCATACCGTGGCAACGCCCATGGGGCCTGTCGATAATTAGGCGTGGTCAGGCGACGAGGCGGTCGATGCGGTCGCGCAGCCGGTACCAGCCGCCGAGCGCGGGCAGGAACCAGGGGTTACCCGCGTAGAGCCGGTGACCGGGAAATTCGGGCGTGTCGAAACTGCAGGCGTAGTTCGCCGCGCCGGCGATCTTGCGCGCGGTCTGCCAGCCGAGATAGGTCATCATCGCGATCCCGCTGCCATTGCAGCCGAGACAGAAGTGCAGGCCCTCGCTCTGCCCCATATGCGGCAACGCGTCGAGGGTGAAGGCCGTGTTGCCGGTCCAGGCGTGGGTCACCTTGACCCCGTGCAGCTGCGGGAAGCGGGCCGTCATGGCGCGGTGCAAAATCGGCGCGCTGACACTCGCGTCGACTTGCGTAAAGCGCGCCCGGCCGCCAAAGACCACGCGCTTGCCGTCGGGCGACATCCGGTAATAGCACAGCACGCGCCGCGTGTCGGAGAGGGTGCGGCCCTTCGGGATCAGCGAGCGGGCGAGGTCCGCCGGCAATTC
>DATMLF010000007.1:0-2208 GCA_035570595.1 Allostellaceae bacterium | reverse complement strand
GGCGAGCCCGAGAAAAAACGGGATCGACCCGATCACCAACCCAGCGGCGACGATCAGCCCCCACAATGCCATCGGCCCGGGATTGGCCAGCAATGCCCGCACCGATGTCGCCACCGCCGTGTCGAGCCCGATGCCGCGGTCGAGCAGCAACGGAAACGACACCGTCCCGATCGCCAGGACGACGAGGGCGAACACAAAGCCGACGCCGATGCCGGCCGCGATCATGATCCAGCCAGCATGCGTCGTCAGCACGTCGCGGGTAAACGCGCCGACCGAAGCCGGCGGCTCGGGTCCGAGCGTCAGCATGTAAATCGCCTCGGCGGCGGCGAGCCACAGCACAAAGATCGCCATCAGCACCACGCCCAACAGCACGATCGCCGCGATCGACGGCGAGCGGATCACGCCAAAGGCGGCGGCCCAGCGGATGTCGGCGCCCTGCTCGCGGCGCCGGCTCATCTCGTAGAGGCCGAGTGCGGCGAACGGGCCGACCAACGCGAAACCGGAGGCCAGCGGAAACAACAGCGGCAACATCTGATAGCCCGCCGCCAAGCGCACCAGAAGGAGCCCGAGGACCGGGTAGATCAGGCACAGAACGGCGACATCAGTGCGGCTCGCGGCGAAATCGTCAACGCCGGCGGCGAGCACCCGTTTGAGGTCGGCGGCGCGCAGCCGAGCCACGGTCGGCGCCGGCGAATGCCAATCCGCCTGGGCGCGACGAACCTTGCGCCCGGCTTCCTCGAGAGCCTCGGCCGCGTGCTTGACCTGATCGACGCTCCATTCGACCGGATTGCGGATGGTCAACATCTTGCGTTCCTCCCGAACCATGGGTTCGAGGGTCCCGAGCCGCCCGTGACGGCATACCGATCCGCTCGCCGGTCACAAGCAAACGCGCGACCCGCTACAGCGCAAATGTGTGCATCGTCTTATCCGGGCGCCATGCCGCCGTCGCATTTTTAGGCATCTTTTGTAAAGCCGGTCAGCGCGACCAGTCGAATTCGGCATCGGCGGCGGCCAATAAATCGGGTCCGCAACGCTCGGCGACGCGCGCATGCTGGACCGCCGAGGGCTCGACCCGATAGCGGCGGCGAAGATCGGCAGCTGCGGCCGGATCGGCTTGCGCCAAACGCCGCGCGATCAGTTCGCCGAGTTTGCGCGAGAACGGGCCGGTCTGCTGTTCGATATAGACGACGCGCAGCGCGCCGGGGCGGGCGGGTTCTCGGGCCAGCCGATCGCCGAGCCAGCGGTCGATCGTCTCCAGCCCGTGCATCGGGTCGCCGCTCGCGGGGTCATGGCCGTAAAGCCCGTCGAAGACATAAAACTCGTCGGGCGGACGCTGCGCGCCCGCGATCGCGTCGACCGCGGGCATACCGCCGCCGGAATGCCCGGACAGGATAAAACGATCGACGCCGAACGGCACGGAAGCCCGCGAAGGTAGCGCTGCGACGAAGCGTTCGAGCCCGTAATCGACCAGCCGATCGATGCCGCCCTTGAGCAGGGACGGAAAATCGTACCAGCTGTAGCGCAGCCAGTTGCCGCGCGGCAGCAGCGCCAAAGTCGGCCGGGTCCGGCGCGACAGATCGAGCCCGCTCCGCGGCACCTTCTCCGACAATGGCATTGTCCCGCCGCTGCGCGAAAAGCCGTGGAGGTGGACGACGACATCGACCGAGGAAACCCGCGGCGGGATCGCGTTCCAGCGCAAAAACAGATCGGGCTGGGTTCCGGCATGCGCCCGCAGCACCGGGCTGTCCGAAAGATAGCCCTCTCCCGGCGCCGCGGTTTCGCCCGACAGCGCGATCGTCAAATCAGGCATTTGGCTCAGTGCTCCGAAGTCCTGTCGGCGAACCTCAGTTTAAGCCGATCGCGGCCGAAAGCACCCGCATCCGAGCATGCCTGGCGTCAGGGCGCCGCGTTCGGGTGGGATGTGACCTACTTCACACTTCGATCCTCCCCTCTTGCTCCATCTTGGCTCCGCCGCCGATCGCGGTTCGTCAAGGAGCGAGCGAAATGACCCTCGGGACGGATCGGGAGACCGCTGCTTTGGCAGACCCAGGCCCGTGGCCCTACCGCGTCATCCAGATCCATCCCTCGCTGCGCTGCAATTTGAGCTGCCGCCATTGCTATTCCTCCTCCGGTCCGTCGCGGACGGAAACGCTGCCGCGGGAGTTGGTCGAGACCCTGGTCGTCGACGCCGCCGCGCAGGGCTATGAC
>DATMLF010000006.1:0-28485 GCA_035570595.1 Allostellaceae bacterium | reverse complement strand
GGCGAGGTCGAGCGCCAAGGCGGCGTTCTGCTCGACGATCAGCATCGCGACCCGCCGCTCGCGGTTCAGCCGGCGCAGAACGGCAAAGAGCTCGGCAACAACCAGCGGCGCGAGGCCAAAGGACGGCTCGTCGAGCAGCATCAGCCGCGGGCGCAGCATCAGGGCCCGGCCAACCGCGAGCATCTGCTGCTCGCCGCCGCTCAACGTGCCCGCCTGCTGGCGGCGCCGTTCGGCGAGCCGCGGAAAAAGCGCATAGACCTCGTCGATGTCGGTGTCGATCGCGGCATGGTCGCGCCGCGTCATCGCCCCCAGCCGCAAATTCTCCTCGACCGTCATGCGCACAAACGTGCCGCGCCCCTCGGGCACATGAGCGATGCCAAGGCGCACGATGTCCTCGGTCGCGCGGCCGGCGAGCGGCTTGTCGGCAAAGCGCACCTCGCCGGTCGTGCGCACCGTGCCGCACAGCGCGCGCAGGGTGGTGGTCTTGCCGGCGCCGTTGGCGCCGAGCAGGGTCATAATCGCACCTTCCTCGAGGGCAAAATCGAGCCCGTGCAGCGCCTGGCTCTGCCCGTAAAAGGCGCATAACCCGCGCGCTTCGAGCATCATCGCCGGCATTCCGTTGCGGGTGCGGCGACGACGCGGTGCGACGCGCGACCTTTTCTCGTCGTCACAGGGCTTGTCCCGGTGATCCACGCCTTTTCCGGTCGCAGAGGAAGGAACACGTGACTGGCCGGGACAAGCCCGGCTAAGGCGTCGGTGGATGTCGCGCGAGGACGCCGCACGGCCGACATGCCAGCAAGCGACATCAGGCGCCCATCCCCCTCAGGCCGCCGCGTCGCGAAGATTGCCGAGATAGGCGCGAATTACGGCCTCGTCCTGCTGCACCTCGGCGGGGGTTCCCTCGGCGATCTTGCGGCCGAAATCGAGTGCGACGACCTTGTCGGAGACCGACATGACCAGGTTCATGTGGTGCTCGACAAGGAGCACCGTGACCTGCCGCTCGTCGCGCAGACGGCGGATCAACGCGCCGAGCTCGCCAACCTCGCCATGGCTGAGCCCGCCAGCCGGCTCGTCGAGCAGCAAAAGCCGCGGCCGGGCGGCGAGAGCGCGCGCCAGCTCGACCCGTTTGCGCGTGCCGAGCGGCAGGCCCTCGGGCAATTCGTCGGCGACAGCGCCGAGGTCGAGCAAGTCCAGGAGTGCGCGCGCGTCTTCCTCCAGCATCCGCTCCTGCCGGCGCGCCCACGGCAAATGCAAGGCGTCGCTGACAAAATCGCTGCGGCTCCGTGCATGCCCGCCGATCCGGACATTGTCGAGCACCGACTGTCGCGCAAACAGCGCCAGGTTCTGGAACGTGCGCGAAATGCCGATCTCGGCGATGCGGTGTGCCGGCCGTCCAAGCAACGAGCGTCCTTCAAAGCAAATGTCGCCGCTCGCCGGCGTGTAAAGCCGGCTCAAGCAGTTGAACAATGTGGTTTTGCCGGCGCCGTTGGGGCCGATCAGCCCGAGGATCTGCCCTTCGTCGAGATCGAACGAGACGCCGTCGAGCGCCACAATGCCGCCGAACCGCACCACGACCTTGCTGACCTCGAGCAGCTTGCCGCCGCGTGCCGGGCCGCTCATCGGGTCGGCGCCGGAAGGCGAACGGTCCCGCACGACATGGCGTCGAGGCCGCACACGCTCTCCCACCTCCCTTGCAAATGTCCTGCGTCCGTCCGGCGAAACTGCCGGCCCGTCGCGCTTGCGTCAAGCGGGCAAGCCGCGGAGCTTGGCGTCGAGGCCGCTTGCGAATGAGGGCCGCCCCTGATTTGGTTGGCCCCGACCGGCGCGGTTCCGGTCAAACGAGGAGACGCGGCATGCGATACCAGTTCTATTACTGGCCGGGGATACAGGGTCGCGGCGAGTTCGTCCGGCTCGCATTGGAGGAGGCCGGCGCCGATTACGTCGATGTCGCCCGCCGCCCCGGCGGCGAGGCTGAGATGATGCGGCTAATGACGGGCGCGGACGCCGCCCGCCCGGCCTTCGCCCCGCCCTTTCTCAAGGCCGACGATCTGCTGATCGGGCAGACCGCCAACATCCTCTTCTATCTCGGGGCCCGCCACGGGCTGGCGCCGCAGGACGAGGCGGGGCGGCTGTGGGCGCACCAGCTGCAATTGACGCTCGCCGATCTCGTCGACGATACCCACGACACCCATCACCCGATCGCGAGCAGCCTCTATTACGAGGACCAGCGCGGCGAGGCGCGCGCCCGGAGCGCCGATTTCCGCCGCGCGCGGATGCCGAAATATCTCGGCTATTTTGAAAACGTGCTGGCGCGCAATGGCGCCGGCGGCCATCTGGTCGGAGCGGCGTTGACCTACCCCGACCTGTCGCTGTTCCAGGCCGTGGCCGGGCTGCGCTATGCCTTTCCTAAACGGATGGCGGCGCTCGAACCGCAATACCCGCGCGTCGCGGCACTGCACGACCGGGTGGCGGCGCGCCCGCGCATCGCGGCCTATCTTGCCTGCGACCGCCGCATCCCGTTCAACGAGCACGGGATCTTCCGCCATTACCCCGAGCTCGACGAAACGGATTAGGGATGCCGGCCGGTGCGGCGCTCGTGTCGCGCCATCACGCGGAAAGCGAGCGCCACAAGCACGACGACGACGCATAGGAACAACGTCGCGAGAGCGTTGACCTCGGGGCTGACGCCGAGCCGCACGCTCGAAAACACCGCCATCGGCAGGGTGGTCGCCGAGGGGCCGGTGACAAAGCTCGCGACCACGAGGTCGTCGAGCGACAGGGTGAACGCCAACAGCCATCCCGACACCAGCGCCGGGCGGATGCCGGGCAGGGTGACCCGAGCGAGCACGGCCCACGGACGCGCGCCGAGGTCGAGCGCCGCCTCCTCGAGCGAGCGGTCGAACGTGGCGAGCTGGGCGCGCACCAGCACCGCGACAAACGACGCGCCAAAGGTCGCATGCGCGACCGTGATCGTCATGACGCCGCGCGGCGGCCAGCCGAGCAGCCGCTCGCAGGCGACAAAGAACAGCAGCAACGACAGGCCGAGGATGACCTCCGGCACGACCAGCGGTGCGAGCAAAGCAAAGCCGAAAAGGCGCCGGCCCGGAAAGCGGGCGAACCGGGCGAGCGTGAAGCCGGCCGACGTGCCCAGCGCCAGCGCCAGGCTCGCCGCCATCGCCGCGACCTCGATGCTCGTCGTGGCGGCGCTGCGGAATTGATCGTCGCTCGCGAGCGCGCGATACCAACGCGTCGAAAACCCGGCCCAGACCGCGACCAGCCGCGACGCGTTGAACGAATAGAGCACCAACAGCGCGATCGGCGCGTACAGGAAGACAAAGCCGAGGAGGAGTGCGCAGGTGCCCAGCGCGACGCCACCACGGTTACCTCTCACAACCGCCACACTGGTGTTCCGGTGCCGTCGAATTCACACCGGCTCGCTGAAGATCTGCCGGTACAAATCCTTGCCGTAGCTGGTGGACAACGGCGCGCCCGTGATCATCTTGAACGTCCGGGCTCCATCCCCTCGGCGCTCGGCGCGAAGGAACAGGGCGTTCCCGATGTTTCCGGCGTGGAAGCGCGACGCGAGTGCGTGCATATGGGTGACGAGGAACACCTTGACGCGGCTTTCCAGCAGCGCCTGGATTACCTCGCCGCCGATCTCGGAACCTTCCCTTTCATTAGTCGATTGCAGGGATTCGTTGAACAGCACGATGCAGTCCGGCGACAGATGGTCGACGATGACGCTGATCCGCTGGAGCTCCTCCTCGAATTTGCCCCGGCGCATCTTGGCGTCCTCCTCGCGTCTGTAGTGGGTAAAGAGTCCCGTGGACAAATTCGCGCAATACGATCGCGCTGGCACGAACATGCCGCATTGCATCATCAGCTGGGACAGCCCGACGCTGCGTAGAAGCGTCGACTTCCCGCCCTGGTTGGCTCCGGTGATCACAAAAAGGTCGTTGCCGTCACCGTCGCCATCATTGCCGACGACCGGCCGGCCACTGGCGAGCGCCAGGCAGACGTCGTAGAGGCTGCGGACCGTGTAGCGGCGCTCGCTACAGGCGACCGGCGTCGGAAAGCAAGCCGGACGACCCTCAGCCGCCAGCCTCTCGTAAAGATTCAGGCAGCCGACGTAAAACGCCAATTCCGTCCGCAGCAGCCGAAAAAAGCTCAAAATGTGTTCGTTGGACTGGGTGACAGCATTGGCGACATGGTTGATGCCCCGGTCTCGCAGCTCCGCAACCGCTCTTGCCCCGCCCTCGTCGCGCTCGTGAATGCGGAAGGTATAACCGGCTGGGCCTCTCGCAAACCGCCGCCGCAGCCACGGGCGCTCGTCGTCATTTGGCTTCCGGAGCACGTGGCCGATGCCCAGATTGCCGTTTCCGAGCCGGGCGCTGATCAGCACCCCGTCGCGGAATTTCAACCGCGCGAGATGCGCCTCGACAGTGGCCAGATAGGCGTCGTCGAGCTCTTGTTGCAGCATTGCGAACAAGGTCGTGAAGCCGTCCGATGTAAACCCTTGCGCGTGCGCGTCCGCCTCCCGCCGCAGCTTCTTCAGCGTCTGCAAAAAAATGTGCAGCACGTCGACGGCGCTATGCAGCAAAAAGCCGGCGTTGCGGCTGGAAACGCCCCAATAGTGCTTCTTTTCCCGCTCGATTGCCTCGACAGCCAGGTCATAAAGCCGGCGCACGGTCGCCGCGTTGGCGAGACAGTCGCGGAGAATGTCCTGGCGGTACGAGACGGCGGGCACGTCGGTCAACATCGACAGCAAGGCCCGCCTCGCCACCTCCAGCAAGAACGGGTCGCCCGCCGCCATCGCCCCCGCCAGCACCTCAAGCTCAAGGTCCCGTATGAGATCGGCGAAACCGGGCGGCGGCGCCTCTTTTGGGTCGAAATCACGATCCCGATACATCAGGAAAGCTTTCACGATACCAGCCTCGCCTTCAAAGAACGGTAGGTGAGCCGATATTTCTCGGCGATCGCCATGGCGTAGGCGCGTCCGTCAGCCGGCCGCCGGATCAGCTTGAAAGTCCGCAGCGCCGGGTCCTCCAGGTCGACGGTGCTGACCATGCTGACGACCGACCGGTCGAGCCCGGCCAGCTCGTCGAGAAACGTCACGCAGATGCACAGGCAGCCGAGCGCCAGGACCCTCTGCATGACCTCAGTCGCCAGAAACATCGCATCTTCCAAAGCGGTCGATGAGAAGATCTCGTTGATGACGAGGAGGCTGTCCGATGTCGCTTGCTCCAAGACAGCCCGGATCCGCAAGAGATCGTCCTGTAGTTTCCCGTGCGGGGTCGCGATGTCCTCCTCCCTCTCGAAATGGGCCAGGATCTGGTCGCAAAGGAAAAGCTGCGCTTTTGAGCCGGGCACCGGGCATCCCAGACTCGCGAAATAGTGCAGCTGCCCGAAGGTCCGGGCAAAGGTCGTCTTGCCGCCCTGGTTGGGCCCGGAGACGACGACCACCCTCTCCCCGCCTTCCAGCCGGAAGTCGTTCGGGACAACGGTGCCGCCCTCGGCGGCGAGCTTGGCGGCCAGCGCCAGGTCGAACACCCCGTCGCCGTGAACCGCTTTCGTATCCCGAACCACGGTCGGGTAGCAGAACTGCAGCGCGCGCGACTTTAGCCGGCCAACATATTGCAGATAGGACAGGTAGAACTGTACTTCGCGATCGAAATTATGTATGACTGGTTCAACAAAATCGTGGTAACGGTCGCAGTATCCCTCGTAAAATGAAAACAGCTGAGGGTACAGCTTGGCGACCAGCTCGCCGATCTGCGCCTCAACGTGCCCCATCTCGGGGTATTCGGAAAATTTGACGAGGTAATCCTTAACATCACCCTGGCGAAATTTGACAAACGTGGATTCGATCTCAGCGCTATAGTCGATTTCGTCCTGATATTTGCGGACGGTGATGGCGAGGCCGTGCAGCACGAGGTTGTACCGCACCGCATCGAGCGCGACCTTGAGGCACTCGGTATCGGCATCGAGCGCCATAAAGGCTACCGAGCCGACATAGCCGGTCAGCCAAGTTTGAAATGCCTTGAACCCGCGCGATCGCGGCTCAGCCTGTGCCAGATCGGCGCTCAGGCGATGCACCGCCGCGCAGTAGATCACGGCGGCGCCGAGCAGCAATCCGTTCTTGTGCCAGCGGTAATGAGCCTGCTCGGCCGCCCGCAGCTGGCCGCGCATGTCCCGCATCTTGTCAGCGAACCCGACGATCCGCTCGAACAGCTCCGGGCGCTCCACGTCCTGCATGATCTGCTGGCGGTAACGGATTTCGGCCAGGTCGCCGAGCGGCCGACAAAAGAGCGGTTTCAGATCGTATTCGTCACGGCCCGCAGTCACCGCTGCAACGATCTGATCGATGTTCAGGTCGCCAAAATGCGCGGGCGCTGGAGCCTCCCGAACCGGCAGGTCGGGTGGAACGCGCCGGTAGAGGATGCTCTCGAAAGTCGTTCGCGTCGAATCTCGCGGCGGCCAGCACGTCGCCATGATTTCCTCCAAGCCGGCACGCCGCAGGGTCGTCACGCCGACGGCATGCGATGAACCGGTTCAAGCGAGGAGGAATGCGGTCGGGCCTGCCTCGGCGGCGGACCCGGAACGCTCCCGCCGCTCTACTCAGCGCAGCAGGAGCTATCAGCCTTGCGGCGGTTTCGGGGAGGCTCCATCCCCATCAAAGTTGTCGCCCGGATATACCGTTGATCGGCCGCGCGTCAACCGGCTTCGACCGGTCGGCATCCGCTAAGGGCCAGCTTCGCCCGACCTGTCGAGGAAAATTGCGTGAGATTGCCGGGGCCGCGCGGCCGGGTCACCCGCCGGCTCCCGGTCGAGCCATCGTTGGGCGTAGAGTATCGGCAGCGCCAGCGCCGCGACCAGCACCACTGCGACAGCCGCCGCCATCGGCCAGTCGTGGTTCTCGAAAAACTCGTCCCACAGGACCTTGCCGATCATCAGCGTGTCGGGGCCGCCGAGCAGGTCCGGGATCACGAATTCGCCGACCGCCGGGACAAACACCAGAAAGCAGCCCGCAACCACCCCGGGCAATGACAGCGGCAGGGTGACGCCGAGAAACTGCCGCCACGGCCGGGCGCCAAGATCGGCCGCCGCTTCGGTCAGGCTCGCGTCCAGCGCCGAAAGGCTACCAAAGATCGGCAGGACCATGAACGGCAGGTACGAATAAACCAGCCCGAGCTCGACCGAAAAGCCGTTGTTCAGCAACGGCAACGGCGTGTGGATCAACCCGGCCGCGAGCAGTGCCCGGTTCAGCAGCCCGTTCGGCTGCAGGATCGCGATCCACGCGTAAACCCGGATCAGGAAGCTCGTCCAGAACGGCAGCACGACCAGAAACAGCAACAGCGGGCGCCAGGCAGGCGAAGCGCGCGCGATCGCATGCGCGAGCGGGTAGCCGAGCACCAGGCACAAGGCCGTCGCCAGCCCGGCATTGGCGAGCGAGCCCAAATAGGCGCGCAGGTAGAGGTCGTCGCGCGTCAGCAGCGCGAAATTCGCCAAGCTCGCGTGCAACGACAGGCCGGCACCGCTGGCGCTGACGAAGGGTGTATAGGGCGGGACGCCGATCGTGCTCCTCGCCAGGCTGATCTTCAGCACGATCAGCAGGGGAACGAGAAAAAACAGCCCGAGCCACAGGAACGGGAGGCCAACCAGCACCAGCCGGCCGCGCCAGCCGATCCCGGTCATCGGCCGATCACGACCAAGTCTTCTGGCGGCCAGCTCGCCCACACCGCGCAGCCGCGGGCGAACCCGGCGGCCGCGGCGCTCGGCAACTGCGCCGTCAGCGGCAACCCGGCGGGGCTCGCAAGCCGCAGGACCGAGACGGCGCCCTGGTAGTCGGCGGCGACCACCGTCGCCGTGAGCGCGAACCCGGCCGGCCGCTCGTGCGACAGACGCAGCCGCTCGGGCCGCAGCGCCACGAGGGCCGCCTCGCCCGGCGAGCGAATGACCGCGACCGGCAGCGGGACCGGCTGGTTGAGCCCGGCGACCTGCAGCGCCAACCCGGGATCCGCCGTCACCACCTCGCCCTCGAACAGGTTCACCTCGCCGACAAAACCGGCGACAAAGCGCGAATTGGGCCGCTCGTAGATTTCGACCGGTGAGCCGACCTGCACAAGGCCGCCCCCGTTCATGACCGCGACGCGCGAGGCCATGCCCAACGCCTCCTCCTGGTCATGGGTGACGACCAGGAACGTCGTGCCGACCCTCTGCTGGATCGCGATCAGCTCGCGCCGTGTTTCGTCGCGCAACTTGCGGTCGAGCGCCGCCAAGGGCTCGTCGAGCAGCAACAGCTTTGGCATTTTGGCGAGGGCGCGCGCCAACGCCACCCGCTGCCGCTGCCCGCCCGACAATTGGTGCGGCCGGCGCCGGGCATAGTCCGACATCTGGACCAGCGCCAGCATCTCCTCGACACGGGCGGCACGGCGCCGGCGCTCCATCCGCTCCTGGCGCAGGCCGAAGGCGATGTTGGCCGCGACATCCAGGTGCGGGAACAGGGCGTAGGACTGGAACATCATGTTGACCGGCCGCTCGTAGGGCGGAAGTGCGGTCACGTCGGTGCCGTCGACAAGGATGCGCCCGCGATCCGGCTGGTCGAACCCGGCGATCAGCCGCAACAGGGTCGTCTTGCCGCACCCCGAGGGGCCGAGCAGGGCGAACAGCTCGCCGCGTTCGATGCTTAAGCTTACGTCGTCAACCGCGGCGGTGGCGCCGAACGACTTGCTCACCGCGGCGATTTCGAGCAGCGCCATCCCGCCGAGCCGACGACGGACCCGTCACTCGCCCGATTTGAGCCGGGTCCAGGCGCGGGTGCGCGCCCGCTCGTAATCGGCCGGCGCCGGCAGGTCGACAAAAAACCGGCGGCGCACTTCGGGCGGCGAATAGACGGCCGGGTCGTCGCGGAGCGCGGGCTTGACGAGAGCGGTCCCCGGAACGTTGGGGTTGGGGTAGGAGACCGCGTCGGAAATGTCGGCGATCACCGCCGGGCGCAGCAGGTAATCGACAAAGCGCAGCGCGTTTTCCGGATGCGGCGCGTCGGCCGGGACGCCGAGCATGTCGACCGACATCTGCGCCCCCTCTTTTGGCACGGTAAACGTGATCTCGACCCCGTTATGCGCCTCACGGGCGCGGTTGCGCGCCATGACTACGTCCCCCGAATAGCCAAGCGACAGGCACAAATCGCCATTGGCGAGATCGTTGATGTATTCCGAGGAATGGAACTTGCGGATGTAGGGGCGGATCTTTTCAAGCGCCGACATCGCCCTGTTGAGGTCGCCCGGGTCGCGGCTTTTCGGGTCGAGCCCAAGGTAGGCGAGCGTCGCCGGCACCACCTCCTGCGGCGTGTCGAGCAGCGAGATGCCGCAGGAAGCGAGCTTTTGCGCATTCGCCGGGTCGAACAGCAACGCCCAGCTGTCGGCCGGCGCATGGTCGCCGAGCGCGCCGCGCACCATCGCCCGGTTGTAGCCGAGCCCGGTGACGCTCCACAGATAAGGCACGCCGTGCGCGTTGCCGGGATCGGCCGCGGCGACAAGCGCGAGGATTTTGGGGTCGAGGTTTTTCCAGCCGGAGAGCTTGCCCCTGTCCAGCGGCTGGTAGACGCCGGCCGCGATCTGTCTCGCCATGAACGGGCTCGCCGAAGGCACGACGACATCGTAGCCCGACTGGCCGGCGAACAGCTTCGCCTCGAGCACCTCGTTCGAATCATAGACGTCGTAAGTGACCCTGATCCCGGTTTCGCGCGCGAAGTTGGCGATCGTCTTGGGTGCGATGTAATCCGACCAGTTGTAGACGTGCAGAACCGGCGCTTCCGCGTTCGCGATGCCGGGAGCCGCGGCGATCACGAGCGCGGCTCCCCAACGGCCGAGCCATCTCATTCCCATGCGCCTGCCATAACGCAGCGGCGCAGGGGAATGTCAACCGCCGCGGCGCGGCCTTGCGCGTCACCCTGCGGGGTTGGCGGCGCGCTCTGCCTGCGCATGCCGGTGGATGGCGGAGAGGGTGGTGCGGGTGGTTATCGTCTCGGGGTCCATCGCGAGCTCAATGACCGCGGCGCGGCCGGCGGCGGCGGCTTCCTCGAAGGCGGGGGCGAAGTCCTCGGTGTGCGCGACCCGCGCGGCATGGGCGCCGTACGCTTGGGCAAGGGCCACAAAATCGGGGTTCTTTAACGCGGTGCCGACGACGCGGCCGGGAAAGCGGCGCTCCTGGTGCATCCGGATCGTGCCGTACATCGCATTGTTGAAGAGCAAGATAATCGGGCCAATCCGCTCGGCGAGCGCGGTCGCCAACTCGTGGCCGGTCATCATAAATCCACCGTCGCCGCAGAACCCGACGACAAGCCGGCCGGGATGGACGATTTTGGCGGCGACCGCCGCCGGCACGCCATAGCCCATCGCCCCGCTGGTCGGCCCGAGCTGGCGGCCGGGGCGGCGATACTGCAAAAAGCGGTTGGGCCAGCCGCTGAAGTTGCCGGCGTCGCTGGCGACGATCGCGTCGTCGGGGAGCCGGTCGCGCAGCCACCCCATGACCGAAGCGAGGTCGAGCGCGCCGCCGGCGGTGGCGGGCGAGGGCACGAGCCCCGCCTCGTAGTCGCCGCGCACCGCGGCGCGCCAGCCCGCCCAGCGGCGCGCCGGCACCGGCTCCAACCTCGCGGCGGCGGCGGCAAATTCGGGCATCCCCGATTGGATCGCCAGGGTCGGGCGGAAGACGCGGCCCAGCTCCTCGGCGGCGGGGTGGGCGTGGATCAAAACCTTGCCGGGGTCGGGGATCCCGAGCAGCGAATAGGATTGCGAGGTGATCTCGCCGATCCGGGCACCGACCGCGAGCAACAGGTCGGCTTCCCTAATCCGCGCGACCAAGGCCGGGGCGGCGCCGGTCCCGAGGTCGCCGACAAACGACGGCCGGCGATTGTCGACGATGTCCTGGCGCCGGAACGAGCAGGCGACCGGCAGGTCGTTGGCCTCGGCGAAGCGCGCGATGTCATGGCAGGCCTCATCGCTCCACCCGCCGCCGCCAACCAGCATGATCGGGCGCTCGGCCGCGGCGAGGAGGCGACGCATCTCGGCGAGGTCGGCGTCACCCGGATGCGCCCGCACCGCCTGATAGGGGCCGGCGACCGGCGCCGAGGCGCGGTCGCGCAGCATGTCTTCGGGGAGCGCCAGCACGACCGGACCGGGGCGGCCGGAGGTCGCGACCTGAAACGCCTGGTTGACGAGCTCGGGCACCCGCTCGGCCATGTCGACCTGCGCCACCCATTTGGCGAGCGGCGAGAACATCCGGCGGAAATCGACTTCCTGAAACGCCTCGCGGTCGATCTGGTGGCGCGCGACCTGGCCGACGAGCACGACCATCGGCGTCGAGTCCTGAAACGCGGTGTGGACGCCGATCGAGGCGTTGCACGCACCCGGCCCGCGGGTCACCAGCAGCACCCCGGGCCGGCCGGTCAGCTTGCCATAGGCTTCGGCCATAAATGCCGCACCGCCCTCCTGCCGGCAGGTGACGAACCGGATTTCCGGCGCGTCGTAGAGCGCGTCGAGGACTTCGAGATAGCTTTCGCCGGCGACGCCAAAGGCCGTGTCGACGCGATGGGCGCGCAGTGCCGCGACGACAAGCTGGCCGCCGCTGAGGGGAGGGAGGTTCGATGCCATGGGGCCGACCTTGAGCGCTGCCGATAAGGCTGGCATTTTGTGACGGCCGGCCGCTCGGACGGAAGAGGCTTGCCGGGTTCGGGATGCGGCGGCGGGGCGCCGCTTATAATCGGCTGGCCGGTTTTGTGCGCTCTCGCCCCGCGGGACGCGCGGGCCAGGACGCGATAGGCTCGCACAGCACGATCGAGCAGGCCGCCATGGACGACCAGCACAGCGACATTCTGGCGCGCGAGGGACGCACCAAGCCGGACGGCGACCAGCGCCGCGACGCGGGCGACCTCGTCGAGCCGCGCGAGACGCAGACAAGGCCCCGGCGCCGCTCGCGGCTGCGCGTGGTCCTGTGGTTGGTGCTGCTTGCGGTGCTGATCGCCGCCGCGGCGATCTATTTGCCGCGGCTCGCGCACGAACGCGCCCCGAGCGGCGGCGGTCGGGCGATTTCGGCGGGCCCGACCCCGGTCGGCGTGGCGACGGCGAAGACCGGCGAGATGCCGGTGACCTTGAGCGGGCTCGGCACCGTCACACCGTTGGCCATGGTGACAGTCCAGACCCAGATCAGCGGCTATCTGATGTCGGTCGGGTTCGAGGAAGGCCAGCATGTCAAAAAGGGGGACTTTCTCGCGCAGATCGACCCGCGGCCGTACCAGGTGGCGCTCGAGCAGGCGCAGGCCCAGGTGGCCAAGGACCAGGCGGCGCTGAAAGACGCCGAGCTCGACCTCAAGCGCTACAACACCCTCGTCGCGCAAAATTCGATCGCGACGCAGACGCGCGACACCCAGATCGCGACCGTCGGCCAGGACCGGGCGCAGATCATGCTGGATCAGGCCCAGATCGACACGCAAAGGCTCAACCTGACCTACACCCACATCGTGTCGCCGGTGACCGGCCGGGTCGGGTTGCGTCAGGTCGACCCAGGCAACTACGTGACGCCCACCAGCCCCGCGAGCGGCATTGTCGTCGTGACCCAGCTGCAGCCGATCTCGGCAATCTTTACGCTCCCCGAGGACAACTTGCCGCAAGTGCTGAAGCAGTATCATGCCGGCGCCACGATGCAGACGACCGCCTATGACCGCACCGGCGCCACCAAGCTCGCTGTCGGCAAGCTCGACACCATCGACAACCAGATCGACCCCACGACCGGGACGGTCAAGCTGCGCGCCCTCTTCGACAACCCCGACGAGAGCCTATTTCCAAACCAGTTCGTCAACATCAAGCTCCTCGTAAACACGCTGCAAAACATCGTGCTGATCCCGAACTCCGCGATCCAGCGCGGCGCCCCCGGGACTTTTGTCTATCTCGTCAAGCCCAACCACACGGTCGGCGTGCAAAAGGTGAAGCTCGGCCCGGCCGACGCCCAGAACATCGCGATCCGCTCCGGGCTGAAGGCGGGCGATCAGGTCGTCGACGACGGCGCCGACCGGCTGAAGGACGGGGCCAAGATCACGGTCGCGCCACCGCCCGGATCGGCCGGCCAGGCCGCGGCCGCGCAAACAGCCGGCACGCCGTATTCCGGCCACCGCCGGCATCAGCGAGGCGGCGCCAGCCCCACCAGCCAATGAGCCCGTCGCGCCTCTTCATCCTGCGCCCGGTGGCGACGACGCTGCTGATGGCGGCGATCATGCTGGTCGGGTTGTTCGCCTACCGCTTTCTGCCGCTGTCGGCGCTGCCCGAGGTCGACTACCCGACGATCCAGGTGCAGACCTTCTACCCCGGCGCCAGCCCGGACGTGATGACCTCCTCGGTCACCGCCCCGCTCGAAGTCCAGTTCGGGCAGATGCCGGGGCTCAACCAGATGTCGTCGGTCAGCTCCGCCGGCGCTTCGGTCATCACCTTGCAGTTCAGCCTCGATCTTGGCCTCGACGTCGCCGAGCAGGAGGTCCAGGCGGCGATCAACGCGGCCGGCAACCTGTTGCCGTCCGACCTGCCGGCGCCGCCGATCTACGCCAAGGTTAACCCCGCGGACGCCCCCGTTCTGACCTTGGCGCTGACCTCCAAAACCTTGCCGATGACCGAAGTCGAGGACCTCGCCGACACCCGGCTCGCACAAAAAATCTCGCAATTGCCGGGGGTCGGGCTGGTCAGCCTCGCGGGCGGCAACCGCCCGGCGGTCCGGGTGCAGGCGAACAACCTCCAGCTCGCGGCCTACGGGCTCAACATCGACGATCTGCGGACCACCCTCGGCAACGCCAACGTCAACACGCCAAAGGGCAATTTCGACGGACCCAGCCGGTCGTACACGATCAACGCCAACGACCAGATCCAAAAGGCGCGCGAATACGACGACCTCGTCGTCGCCTACCGCAACGGCGCGCCGGTCATGTTGTCCGACGTGGCGCAAGCCAAGGATGCGCCCGAAAACACCAAGCTTGCCGCCTGGGTCAACCGCGACCAGGCGATCATCGTCAATATCCAGCGCCAGCCCGGCGCCAAC
The DNA here is from genome assembly GCA_035570595.1 of Allostellaceae bacterium. Lineage (GTDB taxonomy): Bacteria > Pseudomonadota > Alphaproteobacteria > ATCC43930 > CGMCC-115725 > AP-15. The sequence goes on along the minus strand of DATMLF010000006.1, from coordinate 14,406 downwards.
GTCATCGGTGTCGTCGACAGCATCCAGAAGCTGTTGCCCGAGCTCAAGGCGGCATTGCCCGCCGGGGTCGATGTCCAGGTTGTCACCGACCGCACGACGACGATCCGCGCCTCGGTCAGCGATGTCGAGTTCGAGCTCGGCCTCGCCGTGCTGCTGGTCGTGATCGTCATCTTCCTGTTCTTGCGCAGCCCGTCGGCAACTCTGATCCCGAGCCTGTCGGTGCCGCTGTCCCTGGTCGGCACACTCGCGGTCATGTATCTCTGCGGGTTCAGCCTGAACAACCTGTCATTGATGGCGCTGACGATCGCGACCGGCTTTGTCGTCGACGACGCGATCGTGATGATCGAGAACATCTCGCGCTACATCGAGGCCGGCGACCCGCCGCTCGAGGCGGCGCTCAAGGGCTCGGCGCAGATCGGCTTTACGATCATCTCGCTGACCGTCTCGCTGATCGCGGTCTTGATCCCGCTATTGTTCATGCCCGACGTGGTCGGACGGCTATTTCGCGAGTTCGCGATCACCCTCGCCGTCACGATCGTGATCTCGGCGGTGGTGGCGCTGACCCTGGTGCCGATGATGTGCGCGAGGATCCTGCGCCATCAGCGGCCCTCGGAGATGTCGGCCGTCGCGCGCAAGAGCCAGGAGTGGTTCGACCGGCTGATCGCCGAATATGGCCGGCTGTTGAACTGGGTGCTCGACCATCAGCCGCTGACCTTGCTGGTCGCGCTCGCGACCCTCGGGCTGACGGTGTTTCTCTATGTCATAATCCCGAAAGGGTTTTTTCCGGTCCAGGACACCGGCCTTATTCAGGGGATCTCGGTCGCCTCGCCGTCGGTCTCTTTCGCGGCGATGTCCGACCGTCAGCAGGCGCTGGCCGACGCCATTCTGCAAGACCCCGACGTCGCGAGCCTGACCTCGTTCATCGGCGTCGACGGCACTAATACGACGCTCAACAGCGGCCGCTTTCTGATCAACCTGAAGCCGCGCGATCAGCGCACTCTGTCGGCGAGCGACATTATCCGCCGGCTCGAAGGCGAGATCGCCCAGGTCTCCGGCATCACCCTGTACATGCAGCCGGTGCAGGACCTGACGATCGACGCGACGGTCAGCCGCTCGCAATACCAGTTCGTGCTCGAAGACGCCAATGCGGCGGAGTTTGCGACCTGGGTCCCAAAGCTGCTGCAGCGGCTCGACCAGATCCCGCAGATCGAGGATGTCGGCAGCACGTTTTCCGACAACGGCCTTTCGGCCTACGTCAACATCGACCGCGCCACCGCCGCGCGCTTCGGCATCACACCGGCAACGGTCGACAACGCGCTTTATGATTCGTTCGGCCAGCGCATCGTCTCGACGATTTTTACCCAGTCGAACCAGTACCGGGTGATCCTCGAGGCCGACCCGACGATGCAGCAGTCGCTGACGTCATTGGGCTCGATCTACCTGCCGTCCTCGACCGCGGTGAACGGCCAGGTGCCGATGTCGGCGATCGCCCAGGTCGAGCAGCAGACCGCACCGCTCGAAATCGAGCATTTAGGCCAGTTCCCGGCGACGACGGTGTCGTTCAACCTGGCCGCCGGCGCCTCGCTCGGAGAGGCGGTCGACGCGATCCAGCAGGCCGAGAAGGACATCGGAATGCCGGTCAGCATGATCACCGTGTTCCAGGGTGCCGCATTGGCGTTCCAGGCGGCACTCGGCAACGAGCTGATCCTGATCGTCGCCGCGATCATCACGATGTACATCGTGCTGGGGGTGCTCTACGAGAGCTTCATCCACCCGATCACGATCCTGTCGACCCTGCCGTCGGCCGGTGTCGGCGCGTTGCTCGCGCTGATGATCGACGGCAGCGATCTCAGCGTGATCGCGATCATCGGCATCATCCTGTTGATAGGCATCGTCAAAAAGAACGCGATCATGATGGTCGACTTTGCCCTCGACGCGGAGCGCCACGAGGGCAAGTCGCCGCGCGAGGCGATCCACCAGGCCTGCCTGCTGCGTTTCCGGCCGATCCTGATGACGACGATGGCGGCGCTGTTCGCGGCATTGCCGCTGATGCTCGGCACCGGCACCGGCTCGGAATTGCGCCATCCGCTCGGCGTGACGATCGTCGGCGGGCTGATCTTCAGCCAGATGCTGACGTTGTTTACGACGCCGGTCATCTATCTGGGCTTCGATCGGCTCGGCGCCTGGATGCGGGGGAGCTCTGGCGCCGCGGCACCGGAGAGCGCGGTTTAACGCATGTTTCCATCAGGTCGCACCATCGACGCGTCACCCCCGGGCAATCCCCGGACCAGGCTCCGGGGAGGGGTCCGGAACCTGCCCTCCTCTTGGTCGTCTTGCGCGGGGTTGTCCCGCGTATCCACGCCTTTTTTCGGGCGCTCGAAGACGTGGATGGCCGGGCCAAGCCCGGCCAAGACGAAAAGAGCCGGCGCCGTCCCTTTTGCCGCCGCAAGATTTTCCGCGGAGGCCGCTGCGCCTTGCGCGGGAATGGCGGTTTGACGTGATCCGGGAACCGCTCGAGTGAACCCGTCGGCGCCGTTTATCCGCCGGCCGGTCGCGACCACCCTGTTGACGATCGGCCTCGCCCTCGCCGGCTGTTTCGCCTATTTCAAATTGCCGGTGGCGCCGCTGCCGCAGGTCGACTTCCCGACGATCTCGGTGACGGCGACGATGCCGGGCGCCAGCCCCGACACGATGGCGACGACGGTGGCGACGCCGCTCGAGCGCCATCTCGGCGTCATCGCCGATGTCAGCGAAATGACCTCGTCGAGCACCGTCGGCACGAACCGCATCACCCTCCAATTCAATCTCGACCGCAATATCGACGGGGCCGCGCGCGATGTCGAAGCGGCGATCAACGCCGCCCGCGTGGACCTGCCGACCAGCCTTCGCCAGAACCCGACCTACCGCAAGGTCAACCCCGCCGACGCGCCGATCGCGATTCTGTCGATGACGTCAGACACCTTGACTCGCGGCCAGATTTACGACGCCGCCTCGACGATCATGCAGCAGGCATTGTCGCAGATCGACGGCATCGGCCAGGTGGCGATCAGCGGCAGCTCGCTGCCGGCGGTGCGCGTCGAGCTCACCCCGCAGGCGCTGTTCAAATACGGGATCGGGCTCGAGGACGTGCGCGCTGCGCTATCCTCGGCGAACGCCCACAGCCCGAAAGGGGCGCTCGAAGACGGCAACCGCCGCTACCAGATCTATACGAACGACCAGGCCAGCAAAGCCTCGGCATATCGGCCGCTGGTCATCGCCTACCGCAACGGCGCGGCGGTTCGCCTGACCGATGTCGGCCAAGTCCTCGATTCGGTTGAGAATTTACGCAACCAGGGTCTGTCCAACGGCCAGCCCGCGGTCCTCGTCATCCTTTACCGCCAGCCCGGCGCCAACATCATCGACACCGTCGACCGGGTAAAGGCGGTCCTGCCGCAACTGCAGGCCTCGATCCCGCACGCAATCAATGTCTATCTGATGATGGACAGGACGACGACGATCCGCACTTCGCTGCACGATGTCGAGCGCGCGCTGCTGATCGCGATCGCGCTTGTCATCCTCGTCGTCTTCCTGTTCCTGCGCAATCTGCGGGCGACCTTGATCCCGAGCGTGGCGGTGCCGGTTTCGCTGGTCGGCACGTTCGGCGCGATGTGGCTCTTAGGCTACAGCCTCGACAATTTGTCGCTGATGGCGCTGACGGTCTCGACCGGGTTTGTCGTCGACGACGCGATCGTCGTCCTCGAAAACATCACCCGGCACATCGAAGCCGGCATGACGCGGATGGAGGCGGCGCTCCTGGGGGCCCGCGAGGTCGGCTTTACGGTGCTCTCGATGAGCCTGTCGCTGATCGCCGTGTTTGCGCCGATCCTGTTGATGGGCGGCATTGTCGGGCGGCTGTTCCGCGAATTCGCGATGACCTTGTCGGTGGCGATCCTGATCTCTCTCGTCGTCTCGCTGACGACGACGCCGATGATGTGCGCCTACTTGCTGGCCGACGGCCGCCGGCACGAGCACGGCCGCCTTTACCGCGCCGGAGAGCGCGCCTTTGACGCGGTCCTCGGAGTGTATGACCGCTCGTTGCGCCGGGCATTGCGCTGGCCGGGGCTCGTCATGTTGAGCCTCGCGGCGACGATCGCGCTCGCCGGGTTTTTGTTTACAGTCGTCCCCAAGGGCTTTTTTCCGCAACAGGACACCGGGCGGATGATCGGCGGCATCCAGGCCGACCAGAGCATCTCGTTCCAGCTGATGCAACAAAAGCTGACCCGGTTCGTCGACATCATCCGGCACGACCCGGCGGTCGAGAACATCGTCGGCTTTACGGGGGGCGGCCAGACCAATTCCGGCTTTGTGTTTGTCACCTTGAAGCCGCTCTCCGAGCGCAAGATCTCGGTCATGCAGGTGATCGGCCGATTGCGCCCGAAGCTGAACGAGGTCGCCGGCGCGCGGCTGTTCTTGCAGGCGGTGCAGGATATCTGGGTCGGCGGCCGGCAGAGCAACGCCCAGTACCAGTACACGCTGCAAGGCGACGATTCGAAAGAGATCTACAAATGGTCGCCCAAGGTCGAAGCGGCATTGCAGAAAATACCGTTGATCACCGAGGTCAACCTCGATCAGCAGCAGAAAGGGCTGGAAAGCGATCTCGTCATTGACCGCAGCACGGCAGCGCGGCTCGGGCTGAATGTCGCTGAAATCGACAATACGCTCTATGACGCATTTGGACAGCGCCAGGTATCGGTGATCTACGCCGCGCAAAACCAATATCACGTCGTGATGGAGGTCGCCCCGCAGTATTGGCAAAATCCGCAAACGCTGAACGACATTTATGTCAGCACCAGCGGCGGCACGGTCAGCGGCACGCAATCGACGAATGCGATTGCCGGAACCGTGGCGGCGTCCTCGAGGACCAACCCCGCCGCCAGCAGCGCCATCAACAAAGCCGCGACCGCCGTCGCCAACGCCGCGGCGTCAGCGGCCGCCAACCCCGCCGCGACGGCGATCGCCAACCTCGCGGCGAGCACCGCGGCCAACAATGCGGCGATCGGCAGCGCCGCTGCGAGCACAACAGCGAGCGCCATCGCCAGCGACACCGAGCGCAACCAGCAGAACAACGCGCTCGCCAATACCGGCCACGGCGCGACGTCGAGCGGCGCCGCGGTCGCCACCGCAGCCGAAACCATGGTGCCGCTCTCCGCATTCAGCCATTTCGGCCCGGGCAACACGCCGCTCGCCGTCAATCACCAGAGCCTGTTCGTCGCCTCGACGATCTCGTTCAACCTGGCGCCCGGCGCCTCGCTGAGCCAGGCGCAGCAGGCAATCGACGCGGCGGTCCGGGGGCTCGGCATGCCGGCGACGGTCCATGGCAGCTTTCAAGGTACTGCGAAGGTCTTCGAGCAGTCGCTTGCCAACGAACCCATTCTGATCGCCGCGGCGTTGCTCGCGGTCTACATCGTGCTCGGCGTGCTCTACGAGAGCTACGTGCACCCGATCACGATCCTGTCGACCCTGCCGTCGGCCGGGGTCGGGGCGATCCTGGCGCTGATCGTGACCGACACCGAGTTCAGCATCATCGCGCTGATCGGCGTGATCCTGCTGATCGGGATCGTCAAAAAGAATGCAATTATGATGATCGACTTTGCCCTCGACGCCGAGCGCAGCCAGGGGCTGAGCTCGCGCGAGGCGATCTACCGGGCGTGCCTCAAGCGCTTCCGCCCGATCATGATGACGACGTTGGCGGCGATGCTGGGCGCCTTGCCGTTGGCGATCGGGTTTGGCGAGGGCGCGGAATTGCGCCGACCGCTCGGCATCTCGATCGTCGGCGGATTGATGGTCAGCCAGGTGCTGACGCTCTACACGACCCCGGTCATCTATCTCTACCTCGACCGTTTCCGCCTGTGGGCGCAGCGGCAGTGGCGCACAGGTCAGCCGCGGCTCGCCGCCGGTCAGATTCCCGAACCCGGCGAATGACCGAAGGAGGGGGGATGCGGCGCCGGCCGTGGCCGGGCGTCATAGCCGCCGCTGCGCTGCTTTCGGCCTGTTCGGTCGGCCCCGACTACAAGCGCCCGATCGCCCCGGTTCCGGCGCGATACAAGGAGGCGGTGCGGCCGCAGCCGGGCTGGAAGTTCGGCGAGCCCAGCGACAATTTCAACCGCGGCGCCTGGTGGGCGATCTACGACGACCCGGTGCTCGACGGGCTGGAGCGGCGCATCGACATCTCGAACCAGAACCTCAAGGCTGCCGCGGCGGCGCTGCGCCAGTCGGAAGAGATTGTCGCCGAGGCGCGCGCCGGCTTTTTCCCGACCGGAACCGTGAACTTCCAGGCGCAGCGCTCGAAAAGCGGCGGGAGCGCCTCAAGCGGCACCGGTTCGTCGTTCGTCTCGGGCAGCGGCGGCAAGATCGGCAGCTTTTTCAGCGACCAGGTCGTGGCGAGCTGGACCCCCGATTTCTGGGGGCAGGTGCGCCGCCAGGTCGAGGCCAACGTCGCCAGCGCCCAGGCGAGTGCGGCCGACCTCGCCAGCGCGCGGCTCTCGGCCCAGGGCACGCTGGCCGGCGACTACCTGCAATTGCGCATCGCCGACGAGCTGAAGCGGCTGCTCGACCAGTCGGCCACCGCCTATGCCGAATCGCTGCGCATCACCCAAAACCAATATCGCAGCGGCACGACCGACCAATCGGCCGTCTCCCAGGCCCAGGCGCAGTTGCAGGCCACCCAGGCGCAGTCGATCGCGACCGGTGTCACCCGCGCTCAATTCGAGCACGCCATTGCCGTATTGATCGGCGTCCCGCCGGCGAATTTGTCGATCGCATCGACCGACTATACGATCCAAATCCCGCAAGTCCCGCCGGGGCTGCCGTCCGCCCTCCTCGAACGCCGCCCCGACATCGCCGCCGCCGAGCGGGCGATGGCCTCGGCCAATGCCGAGATCGGGGTCGAGGTCGCCGCCTTCTACCCGACGATCACCCTCTCCGCCGATGCCGGCACCAACGCCGCGAATTTTCTCAAGCTCGTCGGCAAAGCCGGCGAATTCTGGTCGTATGGCGGAACTCTGGCCGAGACCGTGTTCGACGCCGGGCTGCGCAGCGCGCGGGTGCAAGAGGCGGTCGCGGTCTTCGACCAGGACCTCGCCACCTACCGCCAGACCGTGCTGACCGCGTTTCAGCAGGTCGAGGACCAGCTCGCGGCGCTGCGCATTCTCGCGGACGAGGCAACCGTGCAGGACGCCGCCGTCGTCGCGGCGCGCGAGGCCGTCCGGGTGCTGAACAACCAGTACCTAGCGGGCACCGTCGCCTATACGAGCGTCATTGTCGCCGAACAGACGGCACTCGGCGACGCCGAGACGGCGCTGACCATCCGCGAGGACCGGCTGGTCGCCAGCGCCAGCCTGATCCAGGCGCTGGGCGGCGGCTGGAGCGCCGCGCAGCTGCCTGGCCGCGGGCAGATCGAGAACGCCGCCCCGCTCAACTTCAATCCGCTGCCGCCGATCCTGCCGGTTCAGGGGCAGGGCCGCTGAGCGCCCCGCGGCGCATCGCGCGCTTGCCTATTCAGCGGCGGCCTGCAAGGGCGAATGCGGCTCGGCGAGGAGCGCGGCAGCCTCCTTGGCGATGCGCGTGCCCTCGAAAAAGCGCGGGTTCTGGGTGCCCCACAAGCGCACCGCATTGGCAAAGGTGAAGTCGCGGAAGTCCTCGTCGCTGAGCAGGCCGTCCTCGACCAGCTCGTGGGCCTCGGGCACCGGCATCAGCATGTCGGGGACGTCGAAATGACCGATGTCCGAGCTGAAGATCGCGTTGATCCGAGCGCCGAACGGGTTGATCTTGCTAAAGGCGACCGCGTTCAGCCGGTCGTCGGACTCGCAGCCGAAGTAGTACGGGGTCGCGTAGAGGTCGATCCAGTCCTGCTTTTTCGTGATGTTGCAAGCGGCGTAGTCGTCGTGGACCGCAACCCCGCCGTCCACCGTGTCCTCTTCGCGCGCCGGCCACCCGTCACGCCGGTCGAGCTCGGCGGCAATCTCGGCATAGCCGTATTTGTCGACGTACCGGCGCAACAGCGGGCGGTCGAGCTTGTCGGGGTGCATAAACGCCAAACCCTTGGCGCCGCGCCGCTCCCAATGCTCGATCAGGTCGGCAAACAACTGGCAGCCCCAGCCGACCCCGCCTTCGAGAAAGCCGAAGCGCAAATCGGGGAAGCGCCGGGTCACCCCGCCGAGAAACAGCGCCTTCGCGACCGCGTGGCCGGCGGCGGCAAAATGGCCGATGTGGTTGAAGGTGAAGTTGGACGGCGAATTGCGCAGGCCAAAGCTGCGCCCGCCGGTGTGGAAGGTCGGGGCCATCTTCAACTCGCGGCATTTCTGCCAGACCGCGTCGTAATCGTGTTGGCTGTCGATGCCGAGCTGGTCGAAATTGACCGTGAAACGGGCGAGCGCCGGGTCGACGTTCTCGGCGATTTTGAGCCGGCGGGCGACGCCGCTGCCGAACATGCCGACTTTGGACCCCAATTCCTTGGTCACGAACTCGAGCTCGGCGATGGCCTCCTCGGGCGTATGCATCGGGATCACCGCCGCCGGGGTCAGCCGGTCGCCGAGGCCGCGGAAATATTCCGCCGTGACGATGTTGAAGCCGCGAATGACGGCGCGCCGCGTCTCGTCGTCAGGGATGCGCGGGATGCCGAGCCCGGCCGTCGGATAAATGATGCCAAAGTCGATCCCCAGCTCGTCGAGCCGGTCGTACAGCATCTTCGGCATCATCGCGGTGGCGCGGTCGCGGGTGTTGGTGGTCTGCCGCCCCCAATATCCTTCCATCGCGATGCCGCGCTGTTGGCGTTCGGCGATCGATAGGCCGAGCGTGTCCGGTATGCGGCGCTGCGCTGCGAGAAACCCGTCCGCCGACTTGGCGCCGGCGACCTTGCGCATGCGCTCGGCGAAAACCGGGGTGTATTCGATCCAGTGGCCGTCGCCGTCGATAATCGGGTGGCTCAGCCGGGAGCGGACCTGTTCGGGGCTCGCATGCGCGCTCATTCTTGTCCTCCTGAAAGTCAGTGGCGGCACCGTCCGATGCGCGTAACGAACCCTAGGCGCGCCCGCCGGCCAAGTCAAACCGCCGCCACCCCGCCGCCTAACCGGTGACCAAGCGCCGCCACTCCTGACGTAAGCGCCGCCACCCCTGAAGTCTCAACGGAAATCTCGCGACGATTTGAGAGTGCGGTTGTTTCTCTCGGAAGCGTCATGTCGAAGGCATGTCGCGCGAGAAACGGTTTCGGCCCGGCCTTGGCGCTTGGTCCGAGGCTGATCGCAGCATTGGCTAACCAGGAGATTTCCGCATGCGGAACAAGTTGCAGCTGGCAATGATAACGACGGTGTTTGTAGCCGGGACCTCGCTGATGGCGTTTGCCCAGACCGGCACCGGGACGGGTGCCGGCACCGGCGGAGGCGTCGGCGCGCCGACGGCGGGCAACCCGGGTCTGGCGACCGGCACGAACGGCACCGCCGGCACTCCGGGCTCCGGCGCCACGGCACCCGGCGCGTCTGGGTATGGCGGCGGCGCGACCGGCGCAACCGGCGGCACGCAGGGGGCCGGGAACGGCGTCGGTAATCCGGGTTATGGCGGCAGCGCTGGCGGAACCGGAATGTCCGGCACCGGCTCGGGCACGATGGGAACCAGCGGCACCGGCCCTGGCGGCAGCGCCGGCAACAGTATGGGCGCCGGAGCCGCGGGCACCGGGATGGGCAGTACCAGCACGGGCGGCGTCGGAACCGGGATGGGTGGCGGCGCGGCGGGTGGCGGTGCTGGAGCCGGCGGCGGCCGATAGGGTTGGGCCTATTCGCTCGGCCGGCTGAGATTTGGTGCGATATTTGGGGCGGGCGTGCGAAGCCGATGCTCTCGACCGCGCTCGCCCCTCTGCCGCATCCGTCCCTGCGCTACTCCGCGGCCGCAGCCGTGGGACGGGTCAGCTGGAGCGCCTGCTGGGCAACGGCGGCGGAGGAAGCCTCCCCGTCGCCGGCGAGCTGGACCGTCGGGTAGGCAAACTTGATGCCATTGGCATCGAAAGCTTTTTTGATCCTGGCGAGAGCCTGCCGCCGGATCACGAAATTCTCGCCGGGCAAGGTCATCATCTTCATCCGGATCTGGACCGCAAAATCGCCGAACGCATCGACGCCCTGCATCTTCAGCGGCTCGAGGATCAACGGCTTGAATTCGGGATCCTCGGCCAGCTCCAGCCCGATCTGCTTGATCAGCTTCCTCGCGAGATCGATGTCGCTGTCGTAGGTGATGCCGACGGTGAGCTTGTCGATGACCCAGTCGCGGCTCTGGTTCTGCACCGCGCCCAACAGGCTGAACGGCACGGTGTAGACCGCGCCGCGCTGATGCCGCAGCCTGACCGAGCGAAAGCTGAAGGATTCGACCGTGCCCTTGTAATTGCCGCTCTGGATGTACTCGCCGACCCGGAAGGCGTCGTCGAGCAGGTAGAACATGCCGGCGATGACGTCGCGCACCAGAGACTGGGCGCCAAAGCCGATCGCAACGCCGATGACGCTAGCTCCGGCGATCAGCGGCCCGATTTCGACCCCGAGCGCCGCCAGCGCCATCATCAGCGCGACCACGATCACGACGACAAACAGGATGTTGCGAAAAATCGGCAGCAGGGTGCGCAGCCGCGCCCGCCGCCGCGCTTCCTCGGTGTTCGGCAAGCCTGGGTCCACGCTCTCGGCGAGCTTGCGGTCGATGGCGGCCTTGGCGATGTGCCACACGAAATCGGCGATCAGCAAAATGGCGACCGCGCTCAGCGCGCCGTGCGCGACGCGCATCGTCATTGTCTCCTGCCCGGCGAGGCTCTCGATGTCGATGCCCCAGCCCCAGGCGAGCAGCGCCAGCGCGCCGATGATCAACGCCGCGCGCAAGCCGCGCTCCAGAAAGACCGTGCTGACGGGCGGGGCCCCGACGGTCTCGGTGGTGCCGGGCGGGCGCAGTAGATGCTCGACCGCGCGCCGCGTCAAACGGTCGGCAAGCGGCCAGGCCAAAACCACCGCGAGCAGCCAGAACGCCGGCATCGCCCCCGCGAGGCGCAATCCCCACAGCAGCACAAGCCCGACGGTCAGCAACACGTTCTGCTTGACCCGGCCGAGATGGTGGGTTTCCCGCACCGTTTCGGGCAGTGGAACGGTGCTCGTGTCAACCGGCCGCCGCCACAACGCCTCCAGCAGGATGGCAATCCAGCAGAGGCCAAGTGCCGCGCCCACGATGTCGACCGCGGCCGGCGATATGCCAAGGACCCCTTGCAGCTCGCGCGTGACGAAGGCAAACACCAGCCAGCCGACGATGAGGCGCAGCCGCAAATACCAGTAGCGCGCCGCGGCGGAATCCATCGGGATCACGCGAAACCGCTCGTTGTAAGGCGCCAGCAAAAACCGCCCGAGAACGGCCGCGATACGGATCGCGAGAAACACGATCAAATAGCCGAGCACGATTTGACGCAGCAGCCCCGGCCAGTGAAACACCAGAAAGGCGCCGATGCTGCCGATCGCGTAGGCAATGACCAAGCCCAGCGCAAAGGCGGCGCGCTCGCCGACGAGGCGCACGCGGTCGCCGACGGTGTCGACCGGGTGTCTTTCAAGATTGTCGCGGATGCGCCGGGTGGCGCGGCTGAACAATGCCTGAAAGCCAAAGCCGAGCCCGACAAAGGCTGCCACCAAGGTCAAGATGCGCCCCGGCCGGTGGCTTCCGACCGTCTCCTGAAGCAGGTCGGCGGCGCGGCCGTATTCCGCCGGCAGGGCTGGCATCGCGTCGACCATGCCCGCCATGTGCTCGCGCACCGCCTCGACGCGGGCGGACATCATCTCCGCCGGGGAAGCAAGCTCGGTCTTGCGCGGCGCTGGGGCGGCAGCCTCGGTGGCGTGCTGCTCCCTCAACCAGGCCTGCACCTTCGGGTCGGCCAAGAGGCTCAGCAGCGCGTCGATCTCCGCCGGCTGCGCCACCTCGGTCTTTGGCTTTGTCGATTTGACCGTCGGCGCCCCGGCCCCGGCGGCATAGCCCGCCGGCAGGGTCAGGAGGCCGAAGAGGAGCGCTGCGAGGCAAACCGCAGCCGCGCGCAATGCAAGCCGGATGGCGGTTCTCCCTGTCAATCGGCAGGAGCGCCGCGCGCCACCTTGCGCCCGGCGATCCAGTCTTGATAGGTGTCGCCGGGCATCGGCCCCTTGGCATGGGCGTCGAGCGCCGCCTGGTCGCGCCATTTTTCTACTAAAAAGACCCGCCTGTCATCGTCTTTCGGCAGCATCAGTTCGAACTGCAGGCAGCCGTCGTCGCGGCGCGAGCGCTGGGCATGGGCGCGCATCAGCTCGAGAAACTGGTGGCGATGCTCGGTCTTCACCTCAAATTCGACGACGATCATGACCTGGCTCATCGGCGTTCCCTTTCTGCGTCGTTTCAGGGCATCATCAGTCATCGCCGGGCGCCGAAGCAAGCGCCGGTTGGTTCGACCGAAGAATAGGGAGACGCGAGATGGCCTACGACGCGCTGCGCACGATCCTGCCGATCGCCGGCTGGCCCGAGGAGCGAGCTCGCGAGGTCGAGATCACCGGCGGCGCCGATCCCATATTGCCGACGCCATTCCGCATCGGCGCCGCGGGCGCGGCGGCGCTGGCCGCGACCGGGCTCGCGGCCGCCGATCTGTGGGAATTGCGTAGCGGCCGGCGCCAGGAGGTCGCGGTCGACCTGCGCCAGGCGGTGGCCTCGCTGCGCAGCGGGCATTACCTGCAGATCAACGGCGCGCCGGTCTCGACAGAACGCAACCCCGTAATGGGCGTCTATCCCGCCAGGAACGGCCGCTGGAGCTACATTCACGCCAATTTTCCGAACCACCGCACCGCCGCGCTGAGTGTTCTCAACGTACCCGAGGAGAAGGAGGCGGTGCGCCGCGCGGTGGCGAACTGGGACGCGCTCGAATTGGAAGAGGCGATCCTCGCCGCCAAGGGTGCGGGCGGCATGGTGCGCAGCATGGAAGAATGGGCGAAACACCCGCAGGCCGCCGCGATCGCGGCGCTGCCGGTGATGGAGATCCTGAAAATCGGCGACAGCGCGCCCGAGCCGCTGCCTGAAGACGAGCGGCCGCTGTCCGGCATTCGCGTGCTCGACCTGACCCGCGTCCTCGCCGGGCCGACCTCGGCCCGCACCTTGGCCGAGCACGGCGCCGAGGTGATGAAGATCACCGCACCCCACTTGCCGAATATCGGCTACCAGGAATACGACACCGGCCACGGCAAATTGCAGGCCCATCTCGATCTGCGCCAGCCGCGCGACCTCGACACCCTCCTTGGGCTGGTGCGCGAGGCCGATGTCTTCACCCAAGGCTATCGCCCTGGCACGCTCGGCAGCCGCGGCCTCTCGCCCGAAGAGCTGACGAAATTGCGCCCGGGTCTCGTCTATGTGTCGATGTGCGCGTTCAGCCATGCCGGTCCCTGGGCGTCGCGCCGCGGCTTTGACACCGTGGTGCAGACGGTCAGCGGGATCACGACGCGCCAGGGCGAGCTGTTCCCGGGCGCCGCTCCCGGCCCGCAGTTCTACCCGGTTTCCGCTATCGATTACTTAACGGGGTATTTGATGGCGTTCGGCGCGATGGTGGCGCTGGCCCGGCGGGCGCGCGAGGGCGGCAGCTGGCTCGTGCGCATCTCGCTCGCCCAGACCGGCAAATGGCTCGTCGACCGCGGCCAGGTGCCCGAGGCGGAGCTCAACAACGTCGAGAAGGAGCTCTACCCGGCGGAGATCGCACGCTGGTCGATCGAAAGCGACACCCCCGTCGGCCGGCTGCGCCACCTCGGACCGACGGTGCGGCTCTCCGAGACCGCCCCCTATTGGGCGCGCCCGTCGGCGCCGCTCGGCCATCACCAGCCGGTGTGGCCGGCCCGCGCCGCCTAGCCGAGCAGCGCCGCCAAGGCCTCGGCGCCACGCGGTCCGAGGAACCTTCTCGGCGTGATTAAAAGGCCGGCCAGCAAGGCTTTGAGATTTCGAACCGCCCGATCCGGCGAACGCCGGATCAGGCGGCCCACGGCGCGCTCCTCGCGCCGGCGCAACGCGGAAACACCAGACTGTCAGTGATTGTCGTACTCGTCGTGGCGGCGCCACCAGACGCCCGTCTCATTGCGGCCCTTGGGAGCGCGGTCGAGCCACTGGTACATGCCCCAAAGGCCGTCCAGCCCGCGGGCATAGCTGGAATAGGTGTGGTAGACGACGCCGCCCTCGAGCACGAACGCGCTCACGCCCGGCCGCTCGCGCGAGTAGGTGGCCGCGTCGGTTCCGCATGTCGCCGCAAACCGGGCGACGGGCTCGGGGGCCGGTGCCGTGTCCATCGCGTGGCCCCCGCGCCGGTAGTTGTATTCGACGACCCCTTGGCGCTGTTGCTCCTCGGTGAACGAGACGTTGAAGTCG
>DATMLF010000005.1:0-23432 GCA_035570595.1 Allostellaceae bacterium | reverse complement strand
GATGGAGAAGGTGACCGCTGATCCGGTGATGCTGGCCGATCTCGGCGCGGCGAAGCCGGGAAAAGAACGACTCGGCTTGGTTAGTGCACGCGCCATCCGCAGCCTTGAACTCGACCGAATGGTTGACCCGCTTCATCGGGTAGCTCGCGTGCAGGATGTTCCACTCGCCCGATTCGTCGGCGTGAACGGTCGTTCCGCTCGCGACGTGCCGCCGGATCGTCGGAACCGCAGCACCTTCCCTCGCAACTACCCACGGGATCGCCCGGCCATGCCGCTCGCGGGCGACGACGACAACCAGCCGGCGGCTGTCGTCGGAGCGCTGTTGCCGGCGATCGGCCTTGCGGTTTGCCGGGCGGATACGGGAACCGAAATAAGCTCCGTCAACTTCAACCTCGCCCGCCAACTCGGAACCATCGTCGAGTGTTGCGCCTACCGACTCACGCAGCTTGTGCAGCATGACGAAAATCGATTTCGCCCCGACGTTCATGTTGCGGGACATTTGCAGCGCCGAGACGCCTTTAACGCCATTGACGAACAACGCGATGACCGCGAGGTAGTCGCGTATCGATAGCTTGCGGCTATGAAATATGGTTTGCGACGTGACGCTGAACTTGCGGCGGCAACCAGAGCACTTCCAACGAACAGGCGTCTCGCTGAGCGTGTAAACCTTCAAGCTGCCGCAGTGTGGGCAGAAAGGATCGCCGTTGTTAGCGGCGAAGCGGACCACTCGAAAGACGTTGAAGGCTTCCTCATCGGACAGCCGCAGCACCTGAGCGATGCTCAGGTTCCTTGCGGCTGGCGTGTTGAGGAAGTGCGTCATTTGCCGACGTGTACGTTACTAATGCATCTAATATGGCGGCATACACCGTCATTGTCAACGACAAAAGTAACGTATATGATGGCAAGACGATTGGAGGCATGATGAAAACCGAAGCCGAATGGGCTGAGGACGTGAAGCGGCTCCTACGCGCGGAGATGACCCGGCGCGGCGTCACCTATGACGAGTTGGCGGAACGACTTTCCGCGATCGGAATTCAGGACACGGCGGTCAACCTGCGCAACAGGGTTGCACGCGGGCGATTCTCTGCGGTTTTCCTTGTTCAATGCCTTGCGGCGATGGGCGTACACCTGCTCCGCATCGAAGACCTTGATGCACAACGCCTTTCCGGCTAGGCAACGTACCTATTCAAATCGCTTCGCAAAGGTGGCATAGTCAGTCCCGCCGTAGCGGGTTGCTCAGGCTAACCGGGCGACTTGCCACATCGCGCACCTCCTCTCTTGCCTCGCGGGGTGATTGGGAGCCGCGAGAAACGGTGGACGCGGAGGGAATCGCACCCTCGGCCGGCATCCCTGGCTAGAGGACCAGGCCGTACTAGCCGCGCCCATTGAATCTACAGACCGAGTGGCGGTTGCACGCCGTTGGTCATCGGAGCGCCGGATAGTTCATCGCTGTCCGGCGTTTCGTTTTCGTGGTGTGATTTTTCCCATTCGTATAGACCATAACCCTCTCCTCTTTTGTTATCGAAACGCTCTTTGTGGCGACTGAGATACGCGCCCAAATTATGTCGCGACGTATCGTCATCCGGCATTATCCCCTGCGCTATTAGTGCTTGAGCGATTTCGGCGGTTTTTGCGCGGGAGCCCTTGTTATTGAGATATTGAGCGGCAGCGTCTGTCCACATTGTTGCCTTTGAAGTTTTGGAACGAACGAAAGAGCCGGGGCCATCCCGCCTCCGCGGTTGCTGTGACGCAACAGCGGATTTCAATTGTTGAGGCGCTTCCGCTACATCGCCATATTCATACTCAGCCAGCAGTCCGATTATCATTTCGTAGCGCCGAAAACGCGGATCGGCGCGCAACTCGCTATGTAAGCGGTCTAGTTCCTCACGAAGCGTAACAACAAAATCTGACATGCCACGCCCTCCCTACCCCTCAGCTCATCGTGTGGGTCTACCGGCTTGATGGTTTGGCGTCAAGTACAACTATACGATCTCGGCTCGGCTTGACGCGCTGAGCGCGAAGGATATTATTCGTTGTGGCGGCTGTCGCTCGCTCTCCTTCGCGCTCGGCGCCCTGAAAAGGGCGGGGCGCATCGGGCGCACCCGGAGCGCCGGGCTTTAACCCGGCGTCCACGGAGAGCAAAGGCGATGCGAATCGCTTGTTCGTGGCCGAAACCGGTCTCCGTCCAGTCCTACTGGCGATTCCGGTTCAACAGGTGGGAGCGAGTCTCCTCACACTGTCGGCGCTACCCCCGAACTTGACCGGGACGGGGTAACGTAGGCCGGGCAGCGGCAGCCGCCACCCGATCGGGATTATGTAGCAAACGCAACCGGATTGCCAGCGGGGAAGCGAATTGGGTATCTTAGGTCTTGGCGCGGCGTGGCTCGTCTCGGCAGGGCAAGGCTTGGCTAGGAGCGGCGAGCCTGGCCACAGGCCCCCCGGCTTTATGGTCGGGGGCCGCAGTCTCATTGGTCCCATTTGCGCCCGAATGCCGGATGATCCCCGTATAATAAAAAATAAAGAATTGCGAGCCGATCGGCGGGCGGCCGTGCATCAGAACCGCGAACACCAGTGACAGCATCAAAATATGCAGCACCGGCTCCAGCAATGCCCAGCCATAGCCGAGGGTCGAGTCGCCGAAACGGGTGCGGGTCTCGCGGATGATCAGGGCATGGATCACGCGCGCCTGGGTCAGCAGCGCGGACCAATAGCCGGACGGCGGCCGGTGCCGCCGAAACGGCGCCGGTGAGCGCTCGCCGAGGACGACAAAATCGCCATCCAGGGTGTCGAAGCGGCGGGTCAGCACCTCGAGCACCGCCTGGGCGTATTCCTCGTTGTCGGGTGCCGCGCGGATCAACTCGCCGCCGACCGCCAATGCCTCACGAAACCGCCCGCTGTCAAAGTAGACCGTCAGCTGCGAGCGCTTTGGCGCCGGGTTATCCGGATCGAGCGCCGCGGCGCGGTCAAAGGCGCCGGCCGCCTCTTCAAACCGCCCGAGCCGGTAGAGCAGACTGCCGCGATGCAGATGATACTCCGCCTCCTCGGCCAAGATCGCCAGGGCGCGGTCGATCGCGTCGAGCGCCGCCTCGGGCCGGCCGCGCAGCATTTCCGCCGCCGACAGCAGGCGGTACCCGACCGCGTCGCGATCGTCTTGCGCGAGCGCCGCCGTCATGACCCGCGCCGCCTCGTCGAGCCGGCCGGCGCGCAGCAGCAGCTCGGCCGCGTGATGCGCGGCGGCGCGCTCGCCCGGCGCCAGCGCATGGGCCCGCAACGCCAGGTCGAGGGCGCTCTTGGCGTCGTCGAGAGCGAGCGCCGCGTCCGACAGGCGCCGCAGCACGCCGGGATTGCCAGGCTCGATTTCGGCGGCACGCTGGAAATAGCCGATGGCGTCGCGGTGCAATCCGATGCTCGCCAGCAGACCGCCGGCATGAACCGCGAACTCGAGCGAGCCCGGCTCGATTTCGCTCGCCCGCGCGGCGTGCTGGACGGCGCGGTCGATGTCGCCGGCGGCGGCAAATGAGCCGCTCGCGTGGCGATGCCCGGCGGCCCATCCGGGGCGGTCTTGGATCAGGCGCTCATAGGCCGCCGCGGCCTCGCGATGGCACCCGCAATTGCTGAAGAGCCACGCGCAAAAGTCGGCGACCGCCTCCTCGCCCGAGCCCAGCTCGAAGGCGGCGCGGGCGCAGTCGAGCGCGTCCTCGTGCTGACCGCGATAGTAGAATGCCTCGCTCAGCCGGCAATAAGACGCCGCCCGCTCGCCGTCGGAGAGCGCGCATTCCCCGGCGTCGGCGTCGGTGCGGCACGGGTCCGGCGCGGCATCGACCGCGCGCCGCGGGCACGCCGCTTCTGTCGATGGTTCGGGGTGGTCGCTCACCTCTGCGGTCTCTCAATCGCACGGGCCGCGGGACTGCACAAACTCGCCTGCAACCCGCGCCGAGCACGGCGCGCCGCGGGTTTCGGCGCGACAAGCGCCGCCGGCCTCGGCGATTCGCCGCAACCGAAAGTCGCGCGACCCGAGTATCGGGCGTTTTCGTCAAAAACCGGTCGGCGTGCCGTCACACATGCGTCAAAAATGTGATCTTTGAGGTCTTAATGAGGCGCCGGAGAGGCGGTGAACCGGGAGCCCGATCCGGTCGCCGCTCTCGAGGTCGAGATCGAGCGTATCCTCGCTTCGGTCAGATATGTCCTGCGCTCCTCCGGTCGAACGATCGGGCCTTGCTCTCAACATCGCTGTCGAAGCCGGGCTCCGATTGGGGGCGGAGGCGCTCTCGCGCCCACGCAGTGCGCGTATTTGTTTCCCCTTTGTCACATCTTAAGACAAACCGGAACCTCCTCGGCCCATCCCCGTTGAGTTCGTGAGCCGTGCCAAGGCGATCGGTTATCTCATCACGGGGATGTCCAATGTTTTATCACGACAAAAAGCTGATGTATGACGTAAAGGTCGACAGCAGCGATGCCCAGTTTGCACAAATGTTGCTTGAACAATTCGGCGGCGCGACCGGCGAATTGAGCGCGGCGTTGACCTATTGGACACAGTCTTTTCATGTCGAGGACAAGGCGATCCGCGACATGCTGCACGATATCGCGATCGAGGAGTTCAGCCACCTGGAAATGGTCGGCCGGATGATCGAGCAGCATACCGAAAAGGCGAGCGGCGCCGCCAAGGACGCGGCCTACAAGAGCACGCTGTTCGCGGTGCGCGGCATCGGCCCGCACCTCGTCGACAGCCAGGGTCAGGCGTGGACCTCGGCCTATGTCAACGAGGGCGGCAACGTGGTGCGCGACCTGCGCGCCGACATCGCCGCCGAGGCCGGCGCGCGGCAGACCTACGAGGCCTTGATCAAGCTGTCAACGGACGAGGGCAGCAAGAAGGCGCTGACCTTTCTGCTGACGCGCGAGATCTCGCACACCCAGATGTTCATGAAGGCGCTCGAGTCGCTCGGCAAGCTGACCGACCCGATGTTCGGGACTGTCAAGCCGGACGAGACCGTCGACCTCTATTTCAACTTGTCGAAGGACGGCCCGCTCGACGCCCGCGGCCCATGGAATTCCGAACCGGCGTTCCGCTATGTCGACAAGCCGGAGCCGCAAGGCGGGCTGCCGCAAGACGTCAGGAACCCCGACGACGAGCACGCCGCACCGACGCGCGGGGCGAGTCGCGCGCCGCACGCGGCCAAATAGGCCGCCGGGGTATCCAATCTGGACGGGCGAGGGCCGGCCGTTGCGCCGGCCCTTACCGTTTACGGCTGCCTCACTCTCCTCCGCCGATTTTGCGGGCGTAACGGACGATACGCTGCCCGGCCTCGGCGAGGCGGGCGTCGGGCTCGGTCAGCGAGATGCGCAGATGCCCGGCGGCGCTCGGCCCGAACGCGTCGCACGGCAGCACCGCCACATCCTCGCTTTCGAGCAGCCCGGCGGCAAATTGCTGGGCCGCCATCCCGGTGGGCCGTACGTCGAGCAGCACGAACATCCCGCCCTCGGGCGGGATCGGCCGACACCGGGGCGCGCCGGCGAGGATGCCGGCCATCAGCCCGGCGCGCCGGCGGTAGTCTTCGCGCAACGCCGCGACCTGCGGCAGTTCGCCGCCAAACGCCGCCAGCGCGCCGAGCTGGATAAAGGGCGGGTTGCCGTAGGTCATCGACAGCAGCAGCCCGAAGAGGTGCCGCGACAAGGCGGGCGGCCCGATGACCCAGCCGAGCCGAAAGCCGGGCATTGCGTGCGACTTCGACAGGCTCGAGACGACGATCGTGCGCTCGCCCATTCCCGGCAATGACCACGGGCTCACATGCGGCCGGGTAAAGGCCAGATCCTCGTAGACCTCGTCCGAAACGAGCCACAGGTCATGCCGGCGGCAGATTTCGGCGATGCCGGCGACCTCGTCGCGGGTAAACACCGCGCCGGTCGGGTTGTGCGGCGTGTTGATCCACACGGCGCGCGTGCGTGGCGTCACCGCGCCGGCGATGCTGTCGAGATCGGGATGAAACCCGCGCGCCGCCGGCAACGGCACCAGGACCAGTTCCGCACCGCTCGCCGCGACCACGCCTCCATAGGTGGCGTAGAGCGGCTCCGGCACGATGACCTCGTCGCCGGGGCCGGCAATCGACTGCAGCGCACAATAAAGGCCACCCTGCGCGCCCGGCGTCACGACGACGTTCTCGGCGCCGCATGGCTGCCCGGTGCGCTGGGCGGCGCGTGCCGCGATTGCCGCGCGCAATTGCGGAAAGCCGATCGTCGGGGCATAGCCGGTGCGGCCGGCCCGCAGCGCCTCGACCGTCGCCTCGACGACCGGAGCCGGGGTCGGCTGGTCGGGGTCGCCGATCGTCAGCGAGATCACATCGTGGCCAGTGTCGCGCAGCAGGCTGGCCTCTTGCTGGATGCTCCAGGCGCCGGTCCCCGGGCCCGACGACCTTTGCTCGACACGAGAGGAAAACCGCATGGCGCGCGCCCCCTCAATTGCCGACGGCAGCGCCGCCCGGGCGGCGGCTGTCGCTGACGCCGTAAAGCCGGCCATTGTCCCGGGCGATGAGCTCGACCGCGCCCCACGGCCGTTCGGCGGCGAGCCCGTATCCTGCGTCGACCAGCGCCGCCACCGTTTCCGGCGGCAGCCCGCCGCGCTCGTAAAACACCGTGGCGGGCTTGCCCTGGTAATGCAGCCGCGGCGCCGCGACTGCCAACGCTGGGCTCATGCCGTAATCGACGATGTTCATGATCGTCTCGAGCACCGTCGTGATGATGCGTGAGCCGCCGGGGCTGCCTAGCACCAGCACGAGATGCCCGTCCTTTTCGACCAAGCTCGGCGCCATCGACGACAGCGGCCGCTTGCCGGGAGCGATTGCGTCGGCCGCCCCTTGAGCGAGCCCGTAAAGGTTCGGGGCACCGGGCTTGGCGGTGAAGTCATCCATCTCGTTGTTCAGCAAAAAGCCAGTCCCGGGGGCGACGACATCCGCCCCGAAATAGCCGTTGATCGTGTAGGTCACCGCGACCGCGTTGCCGGCGCCGTCCGCGACCGAATAATGGGTCGTCTCGGCTTTTTCGTGCGGGGCGGGGGGTGCTAAGGCTGGCGCCGCCGAACCGGCGCCGACAGCGGCGCGGACCCCTGCGGCGTAGCCTTTTGACTGCAGCCGGTCGAGCGGGTTCGGCACAAACTCGGGATCGCCGAGGAACGCGTTGCGGTCGGCATAGCCGCGCGCCATCGCCGCGACCATCAGCTCTACCGAGCGCGCCGAGTGGAAGCCGAGCGGCTTCAGGTCGTAGCCTTCGAGGATGTTCAGGATCTCGCAAACCGCGGCACCGCCGGAGCTCGGCGGCGGCGCCGAGATCAGCGCGTAGCCGCGGTAGCTGCAGTACAGCGGCGCTCCCTCGGTCGCGGTGTAGTCGGCAAAGTCGCGGGCCGTCAGAATGCCGCCGTGCTCCCGGCTCGCCTGCTCGACGGCGGCCGGCAGCGAGCCCTCGTAAAAGGCGTCGGACCCGTTTTGGGCAATCGCCTCGAGGGTGGCCGCCAGGTCTTTTTGAACCAGCCGGTCGCCCGGCTGATAATTGCTGCCGTCGGGCCGCAGAAAGATCTTGGCGGCCGCCGGGTCCCGGGCGAGCCGGTCGGCCTTGGCGTCGAGCAGCAGGGTGTCGTCGCGGCTCAGCACAAACCCGTTACGGGCAAGCGCGATCGCCGGCGCCATCAGCGCCGCACGTGGCATCGTGCCGTATTCGCGCGCCGCCCGGTCGAGGCCCATCACCGTGCCCGGCACGCCGGCGGCGAGATAGCCGTAACGGCTGCGGTCGGGAACCGGCCGGCCGGCGCTGTCGAGATACATCCCCGCGGTTGCCGCCGCGGGTGCGGTTTCGCGAAAGTTGATAAAGGTGTCTCGGCCGTCGGCGAAGTGGATCGTCATGAAGCCGCCGCCGCCGATGTTGCCGCAGCACGGCTCGACGACGGCGAGCGCATAGCCGACCGCGACCGCGGCGTCGACCGCGTTGCCGCCGGCGGTCAAGATGCCGGCGCCGACCGCCGAGGCGATGTGTTGCGACGTGACGACCATCCCGTGCTCGGCCTCGACCGTCGCCGGTGGCGATGCGGCCTGGGCGCCGCCGCCGGCGAGCACCGCGGCCACACTCAACGCGGCGGCGGCGCGTCTCATTTTTAGCGGGCCAAGGTTTCGCGGTCGTAACCGGCGACGCGTTTGTATCGATCGGAGATCGCCGCCAGCTCGTCGCGGCTGATGACTTTGTCGATGTCGTCGAACGGCCGGTCGCCGGTGCGCCGGTAGACCTCGCGGAGGATCGCGTCGGGTGGGTTTGCACGGTTGGTGCGGACCACGTTCGCGGTCGCGTCGAGCCGCTTTCCCTCGTAGGCGCGCAACGCCGCGACCGGGTCGGCGATCGCGCGCAGGCAGTCGGTCAATGCCCGCGCGTCGAGGATCGCCTGCCCGGCGCCGTTCGAGCCGCGCGGCACCATCGGGTGCGCCGCGTCGCCGAGCAGGGTCACGCGGCCAAAGCTCCAGCGCGGCAGCGGCTCCTGGTCGACCATCGGAAATTCGAGGATCATGTCGGCGGCGCCGATCATCGCCGGCACGTCGAGCCAGTCGAAGCGCCAGTCCTTGAACGTCCCGACAAAGTCGGCGAGCCTGCCCGGCCGGTTCCAGTCGCGCGCCTCATGCTGCGGCGTCTCGATCTCGGCGACCCAGTTGACGAGCTGCCGGCCGTCCTCGTCGACGGCGTTGCGGACCGGGTAGATCACCATCTTGCCGGTGGCGAGCCAGCCGGCGCGCACCATGCTGGCACCCGACAAAAAGCGCGGCCAGCGCGTCACCCCCCGCCACATGTTGTAGCCGGAATAAAGCGGCTCGCCCTCCGCCGGGTAGAGCTGCTTGCGGACCGCGGAATGGATGCCGTCGCAGCCGACCGCGACCGCGCCATGCTGCGGCGGCAGGCGCTCGCCAGTCTTGACGTTCTCGAAGTGGGCGGTGGCGCGCCCTGCATCCTGCGCAAAACCGACGCAGCGCCAGCCGGTCAGCAGCCGGTCCACACCGGCGCGGCGGACAAAGGCGTCGGCTAACACCCGCTGCAGATCGCCGCGGTGGATCGAGAATTGCGGCCACGCGTAGCCGGCGGCGCGGCCTAGCGGCTCGCGGTAGATCAGCTGCCCGAACCGGTTGAAAAAACAGGCCTCGGCGGTGGTCACCCCGACCCGCGCCAGCGCCGGCTCGAGGCCGAGCGTGACGAGCTCGCGGGTGGCGTGCGGCAATACGTTGATGCCGACCCCGATCGGGGTGATCGCGGGTGCTGCTTCGTAGATCCGGCAGGGAATGCCGGCGCGCTGCAGCGCCAGCCCGAGGGTTAGCCCGCCGATCCCGGCGCCGATGATGACGACGTCCATGACGCGCTGCCGCCTAGCCGAGGCAAATCGGTCAGGCGTTGCCGCGCTGCTCGCGCCATAGGCCGAGCTTTTCCTGCACCGGCCGGTCGGAATAGCTGAACAGCACCGCTTCTTCGGAGGCCTCGTGGCTGACGCTCGCCCAGCTCGGCGCGACAAAGATGTCGTGCGGCTCCCAGTTGAACAGCTGGTCGCCGACCCGGCTTTGCCCGCTGCCCTCGACCGCGACAAAGACCGTGCCGTCGGTCGAGCGATAGGGGCGGGTCGCAAACCCTTTCGGCAGCAGCTGGACAAAGGCGCCGATCGTCGGCATCGCAAAGTCGCCGCTCGCCGGGTTGACGTAGCGCAGCTTGTGCCCGTGGCACGGGTCTGGGGTTTCGTTGCGGCTCAAAACGTCGAGCGACTCGCGCGAGCGCGCATAGGGGTAGTTGAAAACCGGCGAGGTCTTGACCGCGGGTCGCCAATCGACCGGCAAGAGGTTGTTGGCAAAGCGCGCGGTGTTGTCGCCCTCGGGCCGGGTGATCGCTTGGGTGTCGGCCTCTCCCGGCTCGGCAAAGCTCGCGTCGAGCAGGCGCACGATCGGGATGTCGAGCCCGTCGAGCCAGACCATCGGCTCGTGCGTGTCGTTGCCGTGGTCGTGCCAGGTCCAGGACGGCGTGATTACAAAGTCCCCGGGGCGCATCGTCGTGCGCTCGCCGTCGACCGCGGTATAGGCGCCGTCGCCCTCGATGATGAAGCGCAGCGCCGACTGCGTATGGCGGTGCGCCGGCGCCACCTCGCCGGGCAGGATCAACTGCAGGCCGGCGAACAGCGAGTGGGTGATCGAGGTCTGCCCCTTGAGCCCCGGATTTTCGAGGATCAGAACGCGCCGCGTCGCCTCCTCGGCGCTGATCAGCCCGCCCGCCCGCATCAGATAGGGCCGCACGTCTCGGTAATGCCAGATCGCCGGCTGGCAGGGGCTGACCGGCTGCGGCGTCACGAGCCCGTGCAGCCGCTCCCACAGCGGGGCCAGGTTCCCGGCGGCGATCGTTTTATAGAACGCCTCGCGCTCCGGGTTCCGGGTGGCGGTCTGCTCGGTTGCCATGCTCCGACCCCTCCTTATTCACGAGATTGCTTTGCTGCGCTCGCAATGACGGCAGACGAAGATGTCACTGAGAGGAGCGGAGCGACGAAGCCAATCTCGTGTATGACCCGGTAGTTGCGCGGTCGAATTTTTTGCCGCTAACTGAGCAGAAATCGCCCGTCAGACGCTTGGCGCTGCATCTGGCTCACGCTACTCGGCGGCGGCCCGTTGCCGGGGCTCGCCGAGCGCAAATCCGATCTTGGCGAGATCCGCGATCAGCGCTCTCGACCGCACCTCGTCGAGCGGCTCCATCGGCAGGCGCACCACCGCCCAGGCCGGGTCGTTGTGGAAATGGGCGACGACGCGCTTTAACGCCGGGACCATCGGATAGGCCTGCATGGTCTTGCGCACCGTGGTCGCCGCACCTTGCAGCGCGTCGGCTTGCGGGCCCTGCCAATTGGCATAGAGCTTGGCGATCCCAGGCACGTTGACGTTCCCGGTGGCGGTGATGCACCCGGCACCACCTTTGCGCAGCGCCTCGAGCAGGAACACCTCGGAGCCGGGGAACACCGCAAAGCCAGGATAGCGGTCGAGCAACGCCGCCGTGTTGCTCCAGTCGCCCGAGCTGTCCTTTAGCCCGACGACGTTCTGCGGATAGGCCTCGATCAATCTGCCGACGAGGTCGAGCGAGTAGCCGACCACCGCAACCGGCGGGATGTGGTACAGGTAGACGCGGAGTGCCGCGGAGCGGACCTGGTCGATCACCGCGGAGACAAAGGCGAGGATGCCGTCGTCGGCGACCGGCTTGTAGTAGAAGGGCGGCAGCAGCAGGACGCCGCCGCAGCCGTGGTCGACCGCATGACGGGCCATCGCCACGGCGTCGGGGATCGCACACGCGCCCGCGCCGGGCATCAGCTTTTCGGCCGGGATGCCGCCTTCGACGAGATGGTCGAGCAATGCCATCCGCTCGCCGAGCGACATCGAATTCGCTTCGCTCGTGGTGCCGAAGATCGCGAGCCCGTTCGCCCCCTGGTCGAGGAGCCAGCGGCAAAACGACAGAAAGCGCGCGGCGTCGGGTTCACCGCTCGCCGTGAACGGCGTCAATACGGGGACAAGCACCCCATGAAACGGCTGCGCGGTCATCGTCAACGCCTCCTCTCGGCCAGCTTCGCCCGTGGGGCAATAAGCGACCCCGCCGCCCGTCCCGTCAACACCCGTCGAAAGGTCGCCCCGCAGTTACGGGTTGCCTGGTCAAAACGCCGTCGCCTTGTCAGTGACCCGCCGCACCGTGGGGCCGAAAGCGATCGGCCAACAAAGGCGCCGGCCGCCGGCACTTTCGCTCAATCGAATGGGCCACGGCTAGGCGGCGCGGCGGTGGCGGCTGCGCATGCGGATCTTGCCGCTGCGTTCCTCGTCGAAGGGCTCGGTCAGCTTTTCGAGCATGACGCCGCCCAACTGCTCGGCGTCGACGATCGTGACGGCGCGGCGGCAGTAGCTGGTCACCTCGTGGCCGATGCCGCGAGGCAGGTTAGGCCGGTGCGCTGAGCACGCCGCCGCATCGCGAAAGCCACTCAGTCGGGGCATCCCTTTGAGAGCGCCTTGTCGCGATCGCTGAAATGATAGGAGACATGGATTGAACCGACGCGCTCGATCGGGTGCGTTATCTGGGTCAGGCAGGCAGAACTGTTTCGATCCGCGAAAACGCGGCCATGTTCAGCATCTCGACCGTGACCGCGCCCTGGCGATAGCCCTAGCAAAAGTTGACGGCGACGGTCCCGAGCCCGTTGTCCGGCGTCGCTGCGCAAAGCTCGACGAGATCGCCGGTCGTGTTTGCGTTGAAATTCGCCGCGGTCTCGGCGAGTGCCGCGGCCGGCGCCGGCAATGCCAATCCCGCGACGGCAACCCTCCCTCGAACCTCATGATTTTCTTTCCCCAAGACGGTAGGTGAAATCGATTGTGAACCTCAAACTCAGAACGAGCCCAAGAAAGTGCCGAGCACGATGACCACCGCGAGCGCAATGATCGGGCCCACAATGGCGGCCATGACGATGTCGGAATAGCTCTCGCGATGGGTCGCCCCGCAAACCGACAGCAAGGTTATGACAGCACCGTTCTGGGGGAGGCTGTCGAGCGTTCCGGCGCTCATCACGGCGATGCGATGCAACAGCGCGGGATCGATGCCGTGTTCCGCGGCAAGGCGCATATAGGTCGCACCCAGCGCATCGAGCGCGATCGTCAGCCCGCCCGAGGCGGAGCCGGTCAACGCCGACAAAAGGTTGGTGGCGACGGCGAGCGAGACGAGCGGTCCGCCGCCAATCGACAGCACCCAGTGGCGCACGACGGCGAACGCCGGCACCGCCGCGACGACGGCGCCAAAGCCGACAAGGCTCGCGACGCTCAGAATCGGCAGCACCGACGCGTTGGCGCCAGAATCCATGGTGTCGCGCATCCCTTGCAGGCGTCCGCGGTTGACGACGATGACGGTGACGATCGCCGCGGCGAGCGCGGTCACCACTGCCCACACGCCGCCGACCGCCGAGAGCGAGGTGGCGCCGAACCGTTCCTCGGCGAGAAACGAAACATCGAGGCGCGGCAGGACGACCAGGGTCATCAGGACATTGACCGCAACCACGACCAAGAGCGGCAACGCCGCCAGGCCGATCGGCGGCGCCTCGCGGCTCGGGTGGCCGTGATGCACCTCGGGCGGGTCGAACTCATGCGCGGTGGTGGCGCGCTGCCGCACCCTCTCGTCTTCGGCCGCGTCGTCGACGCGAACCGTGACCGCCCCGCCAAAGCCTTCGCCTCTGCGGCGGGCCGCGGTCTCGGCATGCCGCAACCACCACAGCCCGAAAGCCAGCATGATCGCCGAGGCGATGATGCCGAGACCGGGAGCGGCGAGCGGCGTCGTGCCAAAAAACGGCATCGGGATCGCGTTTTGGATCGCCGGCGTCCCGGGCAGCGCAGACATCGTAAAGGTGGACGTGCCCAAGGCAACCGTGGCGGGGATCAGCCGGTTGGGGATTGCCGCGGTGCGGAACAAGGCCTGCGCCATCGGGACGAGTACAAAGAACGCGACAAACAGGCTGACCCCGCCATAGGTGACGAGCGCACCGGCCAGCACGACCGTGAGGACGGCGCGCTGCGGCCCCAGCTTCGCGGTCATAAAGCTGGCGATTGCGGCGACCGAGCCGCTGTCCTCCATCAGCTTGCCGAACAGTGCGCCGAGCAGAAACAGCGGGAAGAACTGCGCGATAAATCGCGACGCGCTGTCCATAAAGGTCTGCGTCCAATAGGCCAGCAACGGCCCACCGGCAAAGGCGGCGGCGATCAGTGCCGCACCGGGCGCGAGCAGCAAAATGCTCCAGCCCCGATACGCGAGCCAGACCAACAGAGCCAAGCCGAGGACTATGCCGAATAGACCCATCGCGTCATATGCTCATGCGCTGCGGCAGCCTTTATGGCCGGGTGTCGAGCGCCGAACTCAGCCCGGCGCGCCGCAGAAGACGGATCGGCAGCCTCGTTGCGGCCGGCCCCGCAATCGTGGCGGAGGCCGGTTTCCGGGGAGCGGGCGATTGCGATCGCGCCCGGAAGTCATCCGGCAGCCTCTTTGATCGCGGCGCCCCGTGCGGCGCCTTCGGGCAAGTGCGCCGGCTTGAGGCTTTCGTCAAAGATCCACGAGAGGTCGAGCGTGTTGCGAACGCCGAGATCGTCGTAATGGCGGGACAGCCAGTCGCGCGCGGTTTTTCTCCCGCGATCCCGCAGATGGGTCAAAAAGGCCCATTCGGCGTTGAGCTTACTCGATACGCCGAGCGCGAGCATCGTCTCCTCGTCGTGGATCGCATGAACGTGCACGTCGCGGAAGCGCTCCCGCTCAAGATTCTCGTAGTGGATGATTTCCCACAGAAAGGCGAGCGAGCGCAGTTCCTTGAGCAGGCTTGTATTAAAGGTGATCTCGTTCAGCCGGTTCTGGATGTCGCGCGCCGACCGCGGGATATCCGGCCGGTAAAACGGGTTGATCTGGATCACCACCACATCGCCGGCGTCGCACTCGTCGACCAGCGGAAACAAGGCCGGATTGCCCATATAGCCGCCGTCCCAATAGGCCTCGCCCTCGATTTCGACAGCCTTGAACATAAACGGCAGGCAAGCCGAGGCCATGACGCAGTCGAGCGCGATCGCGGGTTGCCGAAAAATTTTCGGCCGGCCGCTGCGGACGTTGGTCGCGGCCAGAAACACCTTCGGGGCGCCCGCGTCGTTGACCGCATCGAAATCGACGCATTTCTCGACGACGTCGCGCAAGGGATTGAAATTCATCGGATTGAGGTCGTATGGGGAGAACAGGCGCGAAAGGTGGTCCATCAAAATGTAGGTCGGCGACGCGTCGAGGCTCCAGTTGCCCATGAAGACGTCGACGACCGACCGGCGGATCGGGCTGTAGCGGGCCGAGGCGCTGATCGCCGACCAAAATCTTTCGAGGCATCCGCGCGCCTCGGCCGGACCCCCGCGAGCCATTCCGTCGGCGAGGACAACGGCGTTCATCGCACCGGCGCTGGTGCCGCTGACCCCCGCGATCGAAAGCCGACCGTCTTCGAGCAGCTGGTCGAGAACCCCCCACGTAAAGGCGCCATGCGAGCCGCCGCCCTGCAGCGCGAGCTTGACCGTCTTTTTGGTCCGGCTGTTCATCGACTTCTCCCAAACTTGGCCTTAGCGCACCGTCTTTTCCGCAGTTCCGCACGATCCTTCTGCGGGTCGGCCGTTCAGGCGCTCGCAATTTCCTTCGTTTTCGGGGTCTATAAATGTTTCAGGCGGCGACCTCGACCTGGTCCGCACGGTCCCGGGCGTTCGCCTATCAGCCCAAACCGTCACCGCCGCGTCAATATGTCAAGCTGCAAAGCAGTGGTAACGGTCGGCGAACTGCTCAGCTTCCAGCCACACAACGTCACGAGAATCGAGCCGCTCGCTGCGTTTGTGCGATCAGGCTTGAAGCCTGCCGCCAAAGGTTCATGGCGGCTCACGATGCTGAACCCCAAAAACGAAGGATCGGTTTGGCGGCCAAACCCTACCGAAGAGATCCGCGACGACCACCGCTGGCCTGCGGCCGCCTACGCGGCGCGGCGGTGGCGGCTTCTGACGCGGGTCTTGCCGCTGCGTTCCTCGTCGAAGAGCTCGGCCAGCTTTTCGAGCATGACGCCGCCCAACTGCTCGGCATCGACGATCGTGACCGCGCGGCGGTAATAGCGGGTCACGTCGTGGCCGATGCCGATCGCGGTCAACTCGACCTCGCCCAGCCGCTCGATGTCGCGGATCACCTCGCGCAGGTGCTTTTCGAGATAGTTGCCGGGGTTGACCGACAGGGTCGAATCGTCGACCGGGGCGCCGTCCGAAATGACCATCAGGATGCGGCGCTGCTCGGTGCGCTCGCGCAATCGGTTGTGCGCCCAGGCGAGCGCCTCGCCGTCGATGTTCTCCTTGAGGATGCCCTCGCGCAGCATCAGCCCGAGGTTGCGCCGGGCACGGCGCCACGGCATGTCGGCGGGCTTGTAGACGATGTGCCGCAGATCGTTGAGCCGGCCGGGGTTGGGCGGCTTGCCGGCGGCGATCCAGCGCTCGCGCGACTGGCCCCCCTTCCAGGCGCGGGTCGTGAAGCCGAGGATCTCGACCTTGACGGCGCAGCGCTCCAAGGTGCGCGCCAGGATGTCGGCGCTCATCGCCGCGACCGTGATCGGGCGGCCGCGCATCGACCCGGAATTGTCGATCAGCAAGCTGACGACGGTGTCGCGGAACTCGGTCTCCTGCTCCTGCTTGTAGGCGAGCGGCAGGACCGGGTTGGCGACGACGCGCGACAGCCGCGCGGCGTCTAGCAGCCCCTCGTCGAGGTCGAATTCCCAGGACCGCGTCTGCTTGGCCAGCAGCCGGCGCTGCAGTCGGTTGGCGAGCCGCGCGATCACGCTTTGCAAATGCGAGAGCTGCTGGTCGAGCAATTGGCGCAGCCGCGACAACTCGTCGGCATCGCACAGCTCGTCGGCCTCGATGACTTCGTCCGCGACGGTGCTGAACGCGCGGTAGATCGCGGTGTCGTCGACGCGCCCGCGCGGCATCTGGCCGGGGCGTCCGGGGCGTCCGGGATCGTCGTCGCTCGAACCCGGCATCATCTCGCCGTCGCCGGCGTCGGCGGCGTCCTGCGCGTCCTCGGCCTCGCCGTCGGCCGGCGAGCCGTCCGGCGAAGGCTGGGCGCCGGTCGTCGCCCCTTCGCCCTCGCTCTGGTTTTCGCTGTCGCCTTCCTCGCCGTCCTGCTGCTCGTCGCTTTCCGACTCCTCGGCCTCTCCGAGGTCGATGTCGAGATCCTGCAGCATGCGGCGGGTCACCCGCGCATAGTCGTCCTGGTCGAGGATCGCACGGTCGAGGTCGCCGAGGTCGCGGGCAATCTTCGGTTCGAGCCACGGCCGCCACAAGTCGACGACCTTGCGTGCCGCGGGCGGCGGCGGCTCGCGGGTCAACGCCTCGCGGGTCAACAGCCGCACCGCCTCGGCCATCGTGCTGTCGCTGCGCTCGGTGATGCGCTCGAACCCTTGCCGCCGGTACTGCTCGTCGAGCATCGCCGCGAGGTTGGCGGCGACCCCGGTCATGCGGCGCGCGCCGAGCGCCTCGACCCGCGCCTGCTCGACCGCTTCGAACACGGCGCGCGCCAACGGGCCGCCCGGCGCGCGCCGGCTGTGCACCGCGTCGTCGTGATAACGCATGCGCAATGCCATGCTGTCGGCGGCACCGCGCAATTGCGCGGTCTCCTCGGCCGGCAGGTCGCGCGGCGGGTTGGGCAGCCGAACCCGCGTGCCGCTCGCCCCGGCCGCTTCCGGGCCGAAGCCGACGGTCAGGTCGTCGCGCTCGGCAATCGCCCGCAGGGTCGCGGCGGTCGCGCGCTTGAAGATCTCAGCCGGGGAGAATTCCTGCGCTGCCATCAGCGTTGCCGACCTGCGAGAAATGACGCGCGCACCGGGCGAGCCGTCATCACCGGGCTCGTCCCGGTGATCCACGACTTTGCTGGCCGCGTCCGGTTGCGTGGATGGCCGGAACAAGCCCGGCCATGACGGTGAGCGGTTGTGGCCGTGTCAGCAACCGACATTCCGCGTTGCACTTGCTGACGTCGTCCTACATCAGCGTCGCGTTGACGCCGGTCTCGGCGAGCTCGGTGCCAAAGCAGCGCTGGTAATATTCGGCGACGGTCGCGCGCTCCATCTCGTCGCACTTGTTGAGAAAGGTCAGCCGGAAGCCGAACGACAAATCGCCGAAGATTTTCGCGTTCTCGGCCCAGGTCATGACCGTGCGCGGCGACATGACGGTCGAGATGTCGCCGTTGATAAAGCCGGCGCGGGTCAGGTCGGCGAGCGCCACCATCGCGCTGATCGTGCGGCGGCCTTCTTCGTTGTCGTAGCTCGGCACCTTGGCGAGCACGATCTCGACTTCGGCGTCGTGCGGCAAATAGTTGAGCGTGGCGACGATGTTCCAGCGGTCCATCTGGCCCTGGTTGATCTGCTGGGTCCCGTGATAGAGCCCGGTCGTGTCGCCGAGCCCGACCGTGTTCGCGGTCGAGAACAGCCGGAACCCCGAATGCGGCCGAATGACGCGGTTCTGGTCGAGCAGGGTCAGCTTGCCCTCGACCTCGAGCACACGCTGGATCACGAACATGACGTCGGGGCGGCCGGCGTCGTATTCGTCAAAGCACAGACCGACCGGGTGCTGCAACGCCCACGGCAGGAGACCCTCGCGGAACTCGGTCACCTGCTTGTTGTCGCGCAGCACGATCGCGTCCTTGCCGACAAGGTCGATGCGGCTGATGTGGCTGTCGAGGTTGACCCGGATCAGCGGCCAGTTGAGCCGTGCGGCGACCTGCTCGACATGGGTCGACTTGCCGGTGCCGTGATAGCCCTGGATCATGACCCGCCGGTTGAAGGCAAACCCGGCGAGGATCGCCAATGTCGTGTCGTGGTCGAAACGGTAGGCGTCGTCGTAATCGGGGACGTACTCGCAGGCTTGGCTAAACGCCGGGACCTGCAGATCGCTGTTGATTCCAAAGGTCTGGCGCACCGAGATCGTGATGTCCGGCTGATCCAAGGGAAATCCGCCGGCGGCGGCCGTTGGCTGTGCGGAGGGCATTCTTTTCTTGTGTCCTGATGGTGGAGCGGGAGGCAATTTGCGGGGCGCGGCGGGTTTGTTCAACTGAAATAGCTGGCCTTCAAGGTGGCGTAGGCCTGGTTGATGATCTTCAGCTTCTCCTCGGCCGCCTTGTCGCCGCCATGCGCGTCGGGGTGGTGGAGCTTGACCAGCGTCTTGTAGCGGGCCTTGAGCCGCGCCGGGGTGAACGGCGGCTCGATCTCGAACACGGCGAGCGCCTGCTCGCGCGCCGAGAGCACCCGCCGAGCCGCCTCGCCGTTCGACCCGGCGCGCCCGCGCCGTCCGCCGCCCGACAACACGCCCAACGGGTCGCGCAGGCGTTCGACCCAGCCCGGCCCGTGCCGGTCGCCAAGCCGCCAGCTCGGCCGCTGCCAGACCGTATCGCTGCGGATTTCGGCCTCGATCTCGCTGTCGCTCAACCCGGCATAGTAATTCCACGCGGCGTTGTAGGCGCGCACGTGGTCGAGGCAGAACCAATAGTAATCATGAAGATCGAGCCGTGATTTGGGCGCGCGGAAATCCCCGCCGGCCGTGCAATCCGGGTGGTCGCACAGCCGCACTGGCGGATCGGTCGCCTCGAAAACCGGGTCCAGCAAAAGACGCCGCATGAATTCCAGTATGGGTGGCAAGTGGTTCGCTGGCAAGGCCGGCGGCCCCGGATCGCGCCCGCCGCGAGCGCTCTTCCGCAGACCAGGATTGCGCCTGACGCAGCCGCGGGCGGCGGGGTCAGCTTACGCGGGCCGGGTAGCTGACGGCGAGGCCGGCGCGGGCGTCTTGCTGGATGCCGTATTGCGGGAATGGATAACGCAACCCGTTTTTCGCGAGCGCCTCCATGCCGGCGATCGCTTTTGTCAGGTAATCGGGCGGCAGGGCCATCAGCATCTCGTCGTCGAGCACCCCGCCATAACGGCGCTCGGCAAAGCACGGGATCGACAGGCTGGGCTCGCGGGTCTTCAATGCCCGGCCCCACGAGTCGGCGCAGGCGGACTCGCCGACCACGCTCCAGTCGAAGCGCTTGTAGCCCGCCCATTGCAGCCCGTTGATAAAATAGATCATCGCCCCCGGGGTCGCATAAAAGAGCGCGATGTCGGGCGGGTCGAGCCGGCCCGACGCGAGCGGCGCCACCGCCAATGCTTCGTAGCGGCCGTCGGGAACGCATTCCATCGCCGCCTGGTGCGCACCGGCGTCCTCGGGCGAACTGTACCACACGCCGACCATGTGCTGGCCCGAGCGCCAGGCGTCGTCCTTGGCGCGGCCGAGCCCGACGACGGCGCGGCATTGCGCCCCGACGAGGTCGTCGGCGGTCAGCCCGACGGTCCAGCCGAGCCGCGCCGCCTGCGCCACGATCTGGTCGAGGGTGTGGATCGACGACGGGCGGCGAATGCGCGCGATCGCCTCCATCTCCTCGCGCCGCTCGAACAATTTCATGCCGAAGGGGATCGAGCGCAGCTTTAGCAGACGTTCCAGATCGGCGGCGAGCTTCTTCCAGTCATGATCCATGTCGGGCGCCCCCAAGCAGACGACGGCGCGGCGGAAAAATGAGATACCCCGCCGCGTGCGGGGCGATATTTAACACACCGCACGGAACCGGTAGGAATTCTTGGGGTTCGGCCTCACAGTGGGTGGGGGTCGTGAGCGTCGCCGGCGCATGCGGGAGCCGCTTTCCGACGGCGAATGGAGGGGTGCTGCAATGCGCGTGTTCTGCGTCCACCCGGGCCCCCTTACCTATTCGCAAATCTTTTTGCGGCTGGAGCCGATCGGCCTCGAGCTGGTCGCCGCCGCGGCGCGGCAGGCCGGCCACGCAGTGCGACTCCTCGACCTCCAGGTCGAAAACGAGCGCGCCTATTTTCGCACGCTCGAGCGCTGGCGGCCGGAGGTGGTGGCGTTCGGCTGCAACTACCTCGCGAACGTGCCGGAGATCGTCGACCTCGCCAAGGCGACGAAGGCGCGCTACCCGCACGTCTTTATATGCGTCGGCGGGCACAGCGCCTCTTTCACCGCCGAGGCGATGATCGAGCACGGCGCCGGCGCGATTGATTGCGTGCTGAAGGGCGAGGGCGAAGCGACGGTCCCGCTGTTGCTCGCCGCGATCGCAGCCGGCTCGGCGATAACCGCGGTCCCCGGCGCCGTCACGCCCGCCGGCGAGGGGCCGCAGCCGGTGTTTGTCCATTCGCTCAACGAGGTGATGCCGGCGCGCGACCTCGTGCGCCATCGCAGCAAGTATTTTGTCGGCATTCTCGATCCCTGCGCGTCGATCGAGTTCTCCCGCGGGTGCCCCTGGGACTGCTCGTTTTGCAGCGCGTGGACGTTTTACGGCCGCAGCTATCGCCTGGTGAGCCCCCAGCATGTGGTCGAGGACCTGCGGCGGATCCGCGAGCCCGGCATCTTCGTCGTCGACGACGTCGCCTTTGTCCATCAGAGCCACGCGATGGAGCTGGGCGAGGCGATCGCCAGCGCCGGGATCAAAAAACGCTACTATCTCGAAACCCGCGGCGACGTGCTGTTGCGCAACAAGGACGTCTTCCGGTTCTGGAAGACCATCGGGCTGCAATATTTGTTTCTCGGGGTCGAGGCGATCGACGAGGACGGCCTCAAGCGCTACCGCAAGCGGACCTCGGTCGACCGCACTTTTGAGGCGCTCGAATTCGCCCGCTCACTGGGCTTGATCGTCGCGATCAACCTGATCGCCGATCCCGACTGGGACCATGAGCGCTTTCGCGTCGTGCGCGAATGGGGGCTCGACGTGCCCGAGGTCGTCAACCTCAGCGTCAACACGCCCTATCCGGGAACCGAGAGCTGGTTTACCGAGGAACGCGCGCTGACGAGCCGCGACTATCGGCTCTACGACATCGCGCATGCGGTGCTGCCGACCCGGCTGCCGCTCGACGAATTCTATCAAGAGATGGTGACCACGCAGCGCGCGTTTTACCGCAAGTTCGCCGGCTGGCGGGCAGCCTATACCGCGGCCAGCACCGTCGCCCGTCAGCTGTTGCGCGGCCACCCGAATTTTCTGAAGAGCCTGTACCTGCTGGACAAGGTCTATCGGCCGGAATTGCTGCTCGCCGACCACCATGCACCGGCGAGCTACGAAATCCCGCTTGCCGCCGGAGGTGCCGCGAGCCGCTCGCCGAGCGTGGCGCAGCTCTACATTCACCCGCCGCGCGGCCGCAAGGGGCGCACGATCGACGCCGCGACCGAAAACTTTGTCGACGCCACCCGGGTCGGCAGCACGCCGTGAGCCTGGCGCGCGAGCCTGTTGCCACCAACCCAAGTCGGATCGCCTGCTTGCCTGCGAGCCGATCGGGCGCTCTATGATGCACTGCGGCGACGGCGACAAAGGTAGGGTCAGATGCGGTTTCTCGGGGTCCATCCCGGCCCGTTGCTTTACACCAAGGTCTTCCTGCGGCTGGAGCCGCTCGGGCTCGAGCTCGTCGCGCAGGCGGTGCGGCGCGCCGGGCACTCGGTTCGACTGATCGACCTGCAGGTCGAGGACCATCGCGCTTATTTCGGCACGCTCGAGCGCTGGCGGCCCGAGGTCGTCGCGTTTTCCTGCAACTACCTCGCAAACGTGCCGGAGATCGTCGACCTCGCCAAGGCGACCAAGGCGCGCTTCCCGAACGTCTTTGTCTGCGTCGGCGGCCACAGCGCCTCGTTCACCGCGGCCGCGATCATCGCGCACGGCGAGGGAGCGGTCGACTGCGTCTTGAAGGGCGAAGGCGAAGCGGCGATGCCGCTGCTGCTCGCCGCGGTTGAGGCGGGCGGCGACCCAACCACCGTGCCGGGCGCCGTCAGCGCCGCCGGCGAAGGTCCGCCGCCGGCCTTTGTCCATTCGCTCGACGAGCTGACCCCGGCGCGCGACCTGTTGCGCCACCGCCGCAAATATTTCATCGGCACCCTCGACCCGTGCGCCTCGATCGAGTTTTCGCGCGGCTGCCCGTGGGATTGCTCGTTTTGCAGCGCCTGGACGTTTTATGGGCGCAGCTATCGCCTTGTCAGCACCGAGCGGGTCGTCGAAGACCTGCGCTCGATCCGCGAGCCCGGCATCTTCATCGTCGACGACGTAGCCTTCATCCACGAGCGTCACGGTATCGAAATCGGCGAGGCGATCGCCCGCGCCGGGATCAAAAAACGCTATTACCTCGAAACCCGCGGCGACGTGCTGTTGCGCAACAAGGAGGCGTTCCGGCTGTGGGCGCGGCAGGGGCTGGTCACGATGTTTCTCGGCCTCGAGGCGATCGACGAGGCGGGGCTCAAGAAATACCGCAAGCGGGTGGCGCTCGACCGGAACTTCGAGGCGGTCGAGTTCGCCCGCTCGCTCGGCATCAACGTCGCGGTCAACCTGATTGCCGACCCCGATTGGGACCACGAGCGCTTTCGGATCGTACGCGAATGGTGCCTGGAGATGCCCGATGTCATCAACATCAGCGTCAACACGCCCTATCCTGGGACCGAGAGCTGGGTCACTGACGGCCGCCGGCTCGAAACCCGCGACTACCGGCTGTTCGACATCCAGCACGCGGTATTGCCGACGCGGCTGCCGCTCGCCGAGTTCTACCAAGAGCTGGTGACGACCCAGCGCGCAATACTCAGGAAGCACCTCGACTGGCACCAGCTGTGGGAAGCCGGCAACATCGTCGCCCGGCTCTTGCTGCGCGGGCAGACCAATTTCGTGCGCAGCCTGTTCCAGCTGAACAAGGTCTACCGCCCGGAACTACTGCTCGCCGACCACGACATGCCGGTCTCCTACGAGATCCCGCCGCCGCCGTCCGTGCCGGAGCGCCGGCTGAGCCAGGCCGCGCTGTATATTCACGCGCCGCGCGGCCGCCGTGGCCG
>DATMLF010000004.1:0-3414 GCA_035570595.1 Allostellaceae bacterium | reverse complement strand
GGCGAGGTTCTCCGATGGCAGCCCCGCCATCTCGGCCAACGCCTCGATCGTATCGGACTGGTGCAACGCGCCGCCGCCGGCAACGAGTTGCGGATTGGGCGGGATCTGCGCGGCTTTGCCGGCGGTCTCCCAGATCGGCCCGTCACAGATGACCGTGGCGCAAAGCGGGTCGTCGAGCCGGGCGAGGTCGTTGGCGATCGCAATGCCGCCCAGCCCTTCGTCGAGGATGCGGGTGCCGCGCCGATCCACCACAATGGCCGCGACCGCGACCGCGTCGATTTGCGGATAGGGCCACAAGCCCTCGTTCTCCATCGCATCGCGGCTCAAGAGATGGCCGTAAAAGCGGTCGAGCCCGACCAATGCCGCACCCGCCTCGGCGGCCATCCTCAGGCCGTCGCCGATCGCGGTGCCGGCGTGGCGCATCAGCACCCGGTCGGGCCGCGGGCCGATATATTTGCGCAACAGCTCGGCATTGCCGGGAAACCCGCCATCGGCGATGACGACCGAATCGGCGCTGATTTCCAGCGCGGCGCCGTCCTTGTGCGCCGTAACGCCGACGACCCGGCCGCGCTCCAAGCGCAGCGCTGCCGCCCTGGTGCCGAGCAGGAGCCCGCCCTGGCGCTCCTCGAGCCGCCGGCATAATTCGCCGAGCAGCCGGTCCGGGCCGCGCCCCTGCCAATCTTGCCCGGCCACTGCCGCGCGCGGCGGCGCCAAGGTGAAACGGTGCCAGCCGATCGGGCTCGCCTGCGTGAATGCCGCACCCTGGCTCGCGAGCCAGTCGACCGTGCGGCCCGCGTCGGCGGCAATCGCCGCCGCCAGTTCCTGGTCCGTCTCTCCGCCGGTCTGACGGTTGATGGCCGCAACGAGGTCGTCCGGGCTCAGCTTCACATCGTGGTAGGAAACGTGAAAAATCCCGCCGGCCCAGCGCGAGTTGCACAGATACCCCGCATCGGCGCCGGCTTCGAGCACGGCTGTGCGCAATCCCAATTCGGCGCCTCGCACAGCCGCGCACAGCCCGGCGAAGCCGCCGCCGATCGCCACCAGGTCGAAATGCAATGCTTGGTTCATCCGATCCTCTGCCCCCGTCGCAGGATCATAACGCCTCGAAGTCCGGCGATGAGCGCAGGGTCGAGAATATCCGGTTCGCGTCGCGAGCGATGGCCTTCGCCCGGCGTTGACAGCCGCGCCGCCGCGCCCGCAAGCTGCCCCTATGCCACAAGCGCAGAAAACCCGCTGATGCCGGCCGGCGCCAACCGGCCGCTCGCCGGCATCACCGTGCTCGATTTGGGCCAGGTCTACCAGGGGCCGTACGCAACCCTGTTGATGGCCAAGGCCGGGGCCGACGTGATCAAGATCGAACCGCCGCAGGGCGAGCCGTTGCGTCGGCGGGCGCCACCGGGCAAGAGCACGACCTTTCCGATCGCGATGCTGAACTCCAACAAGCGCGCGATCACCTTGAACCTGAAGCACGAGCGCGGCCGCGCGCTGCTCTTCCGGATGGCCGAGCGCGGC
This sequence comes from Allostellaceae bacterium, assembly GCA_035570595.1. Taxonomy (GTDB): domain Bacteria; phylum Pseudomonadota; class Alphaproteobacteria; order ATCC43930; family CGMCC-115725; genus AP-15. The sequence continues at coordinate 1,902 of DATMLF010000004.1, read as the reverse complement.
GACGTGCTGCTGGAGAATTTCGCGCCCGGGGTCATGGACCGGCTCGGCGTCGGCTGGGAGGTGCTGCACCGGGTCAACCCGCGCCTCGTCTACGCCTCGGGCTCGGGCTACGGCCTCTCGGGGCCGGATCGCGACAATCTGGCGATGGACCTGACGATCCAGGCGGTCTCGGGGCTGATCGCGGCGACCGGCTTTCCCGAGGGGCCGCCGGTCAAGGCCGGGCCGGCGGTCGTCGACTTCATTTCCGGGATCCATCTTTATGCCGCGACCCTGACGGCGCTGTTCGAGCGCGAGCGCACCGGCCGCGGGCGCCTCGTCGAGGTGGCGATGCAAGAGGCCGCCTACGCGACCTTGACCTCGCAACTGCACGCCTATTTCGAGACCGGCACGGCGCCGCCGCGCACCGGCAACGCCAGCCACGGCCGGGTGCCGCTGAATGTCTACCCGACCAATGACGGCTACGTCGCGATGAACATCGCGGTCGAGGAGCACTGGCACAATCTATTGAAGGCAATGGGGCGCGACGATCTCCGCGACGACCCGCGCTTTGCCGACAACATGGCGCGCGTCGCCAATCGCGAGGCGACCGATGCGCTGGTCGCGGCATGGACCAAGACGCTCGGCAAGATGGCGGCGTTCGCGATCGCCAAGCGGCACCGCATCCCGCTGGCGCCGGTGCGCGAGGTCGACGAGGTGATGCGCGACCGCCACATGCACGAGCGCGGCATGCTCGAATGGATCGAGCACGACGAGATCGGCCGTATCGTCGTCCCGACGACGCCGCTGCGCATCCACGGCGCCGACCCGGTCGAGACCGTCCCCAGCCCCAAGCTCGGCCAGCACAACCGCGAGATCTACGGCGGCTGGCTCGGGTTGCCGGACGGCGAGATCGCGGCGCTCGAACAGGACGGCGTGATCTGAGCCGGCGCCACACCCCGTCACCCGCTGCGTCGACCGTCCAGGGCCAGGAGCGGAAAATTCGCGATCACCCGGAAAGGACACGCCAGATGCTGATCGTCGACGCGCAGATTCATCTCTGGGAAAAGGGCACGCCGTCGCCGCCGCACCGCCAGGAGCCTTACTCGGCGGCGGAGGCGGTCGCTGCGATGGACGAAGCCGGCGTCGACCGGGCGCTGATCCACCCGGTGCTGTGGGACCCAGATTCGAATGAGCTGGCGATGGCGGCGGTGCGGCAATACCCCGATCGCTTCCGCATCATGGGGTGGTTCTACCTCGACGACCCGAACGGCCGCGACCTCGTCGCGCATTGGAAAGACCAGCCGGGGAAGGAGCGACAGGGCATGGTCGGCCTGCGCTTTTATTTCAACGAGCGGCACAAGCGCGAGTGGATGACCGACGGGACGCTCGACTGGCTGTGGCCCGCGGCCGAGCGCGCCCAAGTGCCGGTGGCGCTTGCCGCCGCGTTGTTCCTGCCGACGGTCGGCGAAATCGCCGAGCGCCACCCCGGCCTCAAACTGATCGTCGACCACATGGCGGTGCCGCCGGGCAGCAAAGGCGCTGCCGCCTATCGCTTCCAGGCGGAGCTGCTGGCGCTCGCCAAGTACCCGAACGTCGCGGTCAAGGCGACGGGCCAGGTCGGATACGCCGAGGACGCCTACCCGTTCCGCAGCTTTCACGAGCACCTGCACCGCTGCTTCGACGCGTTCGGCCCGGATCGCATGTTCTGGGGCACCGACATCACCCGGATGCCCTGCTCCTGGAAAGAATGCGTGCGCGTGTTCACCGAGGAGCTGCCGTGGCTCAAGGGCCGCGATCTCGACCTCGGCATGGGCGAAGCGGTATGCAACTGGGTCGGCTGGCCCCTCCCCGGCTGATCGCGGCCGTCACCAGGGGTGCAGGGACGGGGGGCGCAAATATGAAGAATTTCGCACCGCAAAGGGT
>DATMLF010000003.1:0-5477 GCA_035570595.1 Allostellaceae bacterium | reverse complement strand
GCATCGTTGCGCGCATTTGACGCGTTTTCGCCGGTCGGTCCCGGCGATGGCGGCGGATGTCACACCGTGTCTGGCGGGCAGCTGACCCAGTCCATGCGGCCCGTGTCGTCGAACTGCCTGGTGGCGCGCGCCGGGTTGTCGTCGCCGGTGTAGCGGTAGCCTGCGTGACAGATCAAAACCTTTAGCTGCGGCCAGTCCTTGGCCGCCTTGCCGACGTCGTCCACCTTGGCATATTCGGTCAGGCGCGGGAATTTCTCCTCGTCGCTCGGCGGAAAGGCGTTCGGTCATCGGTGTCCTCGCGCACAAAATGACCCGTCTTCATCACCGCCGGGTGCCCTTGGTTGCCGCGGGGACGCTTTCTCCTCTCGGGGCGTTTGCCCAAGTTGCGGCAGCAGTCGACGCGGCGCTCGGCGGACGCGGCGCTCGGCAGAGCGACACGGCATGGAGAGGTGGAGAGGCGAATGAGCGAGGCCAAAGGGATCACGGTTCTCGGGATCTGCGGCAGCTTGCGCAAAGGGTCGTACAACATGGCGGCGCTGCGCACGGCGGTCGAGCTGAAGCCGCCCGGCATGACAATCGAGATCGCCGACATCTCGCAATTCCCGCTCTACAACGAAGACGTGCGCGCCCAGGGCTTTCCGCCTGCCGTCGAGACCTTCCGGCGGCAGATAAAGGGCGCCGACGCGCTGCTCTTTGCCTGCCCCGAATACAATTATTCGATGTCGGGCGTCTTAAAGAACGCGATCGACTGGGCCTCGCGCCCGCCCGACCAGCCCTTCGCCGGCAAGCCGGCGGCGATCATGGGGGCGGGCGCCGGGATGGCCGGAACCGCGCGAGCCCAAGGCGACCTGCGCCGCAGCTGCGTCTTTCTCGACATCCACCCGCTGAACAAGCCCGAGGTGCTGATCGGCCAGGTGCAGAGCAAGTTCGACGCCGACGGCCGGCTGACCGACGAGGCGGCGCGCGGCTTCATCCGCGACCTGCTGACGGCGCTCGAACGCCGGACGCGGCGGATGGCGCAGCGTGACCACGCGGATCAACAAGAGGCTTTAGGGTGATGGCGGATTTCGCGGCCGAGTGGCGGGCGCGGTTTGGCGTTCCGGCGGCGGATTTGCCGGGCGAGCTTCCCGAAAACGGGTGGCTGCGCCAGCTGCTGCTGCGCCGCACCCATCGCCGTTTTATGCCGCGCCCGGTGCCCGAGGGATTGCTGCGGCTGCTGCTCGGCGCCGCCTTCTCGGCGTCGTCAAAATCGGATTACCAGCAATGTTCGGTGATCCACGTTGCCGAGCGCGGCCGGCGCGACCGCCTGGCGGCGCTCGTCCCCGACATGCCGTGGATCGGGGCGGCGCCGGTGTTCCTCGTGGTTTGCGGCGACGCCCGGCGGCTGGAGCGGGTCGGCGAGTTGCGCGGGCACCCGAACGACAACGCGCGGCTCGAAGGGTTTTTCAACGCCGCGGTAGACGCGGCCCTCGTCATGCAGACGTTCGTTCTCGCAGCCGAGAATGCCGGGCTCGGCTGCTGTCCGATCAGCGTGATCCGCAACCACGCCGACGCCGTCGCCGAAATATTGGAGTTGCCGGACAAGGTGTTCCCGGTCGCCGGGCTGTGCGTCGGCTACCCCGCCGCCGAGGGTTTCGTCAGCATGCGCCTGCCGCTTGTCGCGACGCTTCATGTCGACCGGTACGACGATGCGAGGATCGCCGAAGAGGTCGAAGGCTACGACCGCCGCCGGGCGGCCCGGTATGCGCCGCCGCGCGAGCAGCAACGCGCGCCCGAAACCTTTGGCTACGCGGATTTTTACGGCTGGTCGGAAGACAAGGCCCGCCAGATGGCGGCGCAGCCCGAAGGCGAGACGTTCCCGCGCTATCTGCGTGCCCGCGGCTTTACGTTAGATTAGACCTTGATCGCCGAGCCCCATGCCCTTGGGCTCGCCGAGCCCCATGGATTTGGCCGATGCGTCGCCGAGGGCTCTGGCGTGCGGCAACCCGTTATGGCGCGTGACCGGGTGCGGCCGAGCCCTGTTGCTGAGCCGCCGCCGATTTGTCCATCACGCGATAGCTGGTCAGCCCCAGTCCTTTGGCCACCGCACTCGCTTTGCGTTTGGCTTCTTCTTTGGTCGCCGCAAGAAAAATCACCGGGGGCTCGACGATCTTCCCATCGGCCTCGCGCTTTGAGATCGTGGCGACGAGCCCGTCGCGAGAATCTTCCAATTTCAGTCGCACGAACATGACGCTTTCCTCTGCGCTTGGTTGCGCCGCGGCGGGCGTCGACGCGGGATCGGCCGGGTGTCGATTATCGCGGGCCGAGCTGGCTTTCCCGGGCCATCCGCTCGTGCCCGTCGGTGGTGTTTTTCACCCGATATTGCGGCGTGCTCCCCTCGAGCGGGAGCAGCCGGACGATCGTGTAGCGCCCTCGGCTTGCCCGGTCGACGCCGGGGTCGGGGAAGAATTCGACTGCCTGACCGACCCGGAATTTGTGATCCGACATTGCGACCTCCAAAAAAGGCAAGAGCGCAGGCGGCGACGGTCGCCGCCCGCACCCCTTTCCCCGACGCTTGTTTACGTCATGAGAAGTTGGCGTTACGCCGATTGGAGATCGACGGCCGACGTCTTGCCCTGTTGGCCGCGTTCGAGCTGGTAGCTGATCCGTTGGCCTTCGACGAGATGGCCCAGACCCGAGCGCTCGACAGCCGAGATATGGACGAACACGTCCTTGGAGCCGTCCTCGGGTTGGATAAATCCATAGCCCTTTTGCGAATTAAACCACTTCACGGTACCGATAGACATAGAGCTTCCTTAAGCACGGAGTTCCTGATCCGGCACTCTCGCCACATCAGATCATATTTCAATTTTGGGAAGCGCTGTTCGGTTTGCCCGCGAGCACACCGCGTAGAGCCGTGCCCTGGTCGAAACACGATCGTTAACAAATGGGCGCTGGCGACGCGCCGTTCAATGATTATTTTGCGAGTGTCTAGATTCCCTGCCGAGTTCGCCGAGCGTTCCCCGGTTGTGCCTGACGGTGGGCTGCTTGAGAAACATGTCGCGCCCGACGACAGCTGACGCGATCGTCGTACTGGGCTGCGCCCCGTCGGCGCGGCTCGAACGGCGGGTCGCGCGCGGGGTGCGGCTTTACCGGCAAGGCGTGGCGCCGACGATGCTGCTGTCGGGCGGCGGCCGCGGGCCGGAGCCGGAGGCCGAGATCATGCGGCGCGCGGCGCTGGCATACGGTGTACAGCCGTCGGCTCTGCTGGTGGAGCCCCATTCGCGCGACACCCTCGGCAACGCGCGCGAGAGCGCGGTGGTGCTGCATGCCCGCGGCTGGCGGGCGGTGGCGCTGGTCAGCGACCGCACCCACCTGCCCCGCGCGGCGCTGCTGTTCCGCCTTGCCGGCGTAAAGGTCGCCGCCCGTTCGGGGGTGCGGTCAGGCTCGCTGTTGGCGGAGGCGGGCGCCGCGCTTCGCGAGGCTCTGGCGCTCCCGCCCAGTCTGCTACGCGCGCTTGTGAGGGGGCCCGCAACCCGGCGTCGCGCGCCAATGCGCGGCCGGTAAAATGCCGCCGCGGGTTCGCGAGAGAGCCGCTGCCGCCAGCTTGGACGGGCACCGGCTTGGCCGGGGAGGCGAATGCGGCAACGGGCACGGCGGGTGTGGTCAGGGGCTTTCTTCCACGATCGCGACGGCGGCAAAGCTCGGCAGCAGGCGCCAGAACAGCGCGGCGACGACGAGCGACGCGGCGCCCGTCACGAGGAACAAGCCGGGCACGCTGACGCCGAGCGCGAGGAGCGCCATCGTCGCTACCGCGGCGATCACCATCGCCGCCGAATTGACGATGTTGTTGGCCGCGATCGCGCGGGCGCGGTGCGCACGTTTGCTCGCCGCCTGCAAGAGCACATAGAGCGGCACGATAAAGACGCCGCCCGACACCGAAATGCCGATCAGATCGGCAAGAATGCGCCAATGCGCCGGTGCCGCCAGAAAGGCGCCGAGACCGGCCAGCGCGACGGGGGCAAGCCCGGCAGAAGCAAGCGCGGGGCCCGCCGCGGTCGACGGGCTCGCCAGCCACAAATCGACCGAGAACAGCCCGATGCCGAGCGCCCCCCACGGCACCGTGCGAGCGCTGATGCGGCCGCCGAGAAGGCGGCTGCACAACAGCGAGCCGAGCGCGATCCCGATCGTAAAGACCGCGAGAAACAGGGTCACGACCGCCTCCTCGCCACCGAGCGAAAAGCGGACATAGGCGGGGAACTGCGACAGGTAGACTGCCCCGGCGAGCCAGAACCACGAAATGCCGAGCATCGAGCGGAACGGGATTTTTTCGAGCGCGGCCTCGCGGAGGACCCGCGCCGTTGCGGCGAGGAGGTTCCAGCGCAACCGGCTGCGCGCCGCCGCCGGGGTCGTCCGCGGGATCGCGCGGCTCGCTCCCCAGGCGGCAAACGCCACCACCACGATCAGCCCGGCAACCACGGCGGCGCCGTGACGCGAGGCGATCAGCACTCCGGCGATCGTGCCGAGCAGGATCGCGACGAACGTGCCGGCCTCGACCAGCGCATTGCCGAGCAGAAGCTCACCCGGCCCGAGGAGGTCGGGCAGGATCGCGTATTTGAGCGGGCCGAGAAACGCCGCCGCGACCCCCATGGCGGTCAGCACCGCGAGCAAGGCAATGGTGCTTCCGGCGAGCACACCCGCCGCCGCGGCCAGCATCAGCGCGATCTCGCCGAGCTTGATCAGCCGGATGAGCCAGGCCTTGTCGTGCTGGTCGGCGAGCTGCCCCGCGGTCGCCGAGCACAAAAAGAACGGCAGGATGAAGAGCCCGCCGGCGAGCGGGACCAAGATCTCCGCCGACAGCCGCCCGGCCGCGCCGGCGCGGTAGGCGATCATCAGCACGAGCGCGTTTTTGACCGCGTTGTCGTTGAACGCCGACAAAAACATCGCCGCGAACAACGGCCCAAAGCGGCGCGACGCAAGCAGCTGCGGCGCCGCCGCAGCTACGGGTTCCTCGCGCTTGCGCACAGCCGCCGTCATGACCTCTCTCTCGCACGTTATCGGCGCCCGCGCGAGCAGCGCATTTTACGTCGCCAGTTGGCTCAAACTCCATATCAGGCCGGCGGTATCAAGCGTATCGGTTCAAATTCGGGCGAACGGCGTGGAAAACGGAGTCCCACAAAGGAGTTCCACAAAACCGAGAATAGACTCGCTCGTTTACTGATTGGATCGTCGCTTTCCAGCCTTGAACCGCTTGGAGCCTTAGATATGTACGGTTCGGCTTTGCCGTGGATCTCAAAGGTTAAGTGACTCGACCGTAGCCCCTCTGCCTTGAACGATGGCGGCACTTTCGAACAGCCGTCGCACCGCTTTAGACGCAAAATCGGCTGCGACTTGAGCGCCTGCTGCCCCGATGCAGATCCCTTTAATAGCTATCGCGACGCCAATCTCAGCACCTTCATAGAGAGCTCTGCGGAATCTTGCATTCAGCCGAAGACTTG
>DATMLF010000002.1:0-21199 GCA_035570595.1 Allostellaceae bacterium | reverse complement strand
ATCGACGTCGCCGGAATGCCGACGACCGCGGCCTGCCCGGCGTTCGCGTACACGCCGGCGCAATCGGCCCCCGTAGTCGAGCGGCTGTTGGCGGCGGGCGCGGTGCTGGTCGGCAAGACCAATCTCGACCAGTTCGCGACCGGGCTCGTCGGCACCCGCTCGCCCTACGGCGTGCCGAGGAACCCGTTCGACGCCCGGTTCATCCCCGGCGGGTCGAGCTCCGGCTCGGCGGTCGCGGTGGCGGCGGGCCTGGTCGCCTTCGCGCTCGGCACGGACACCGCGGGCTCGGGCCGCGTCCCGGCGGCTTGCAACAACATTGTCGGGCTCAAGCCCAGCCGCGGGCTGGTGAGCACGCGCGGTGTCGTCCCGGCATGCCGCTCGCTCGACTGCGTCTCGGTCTTTGCGCTGACCGCGGTGGACGCGGCCGCGGTGCTCGATGTCGCCGCCGCCTTCGACCCGGCCGACCCGCTGAGCCGGATGGCGCCCCTGCCCGAGGCGAGACGCTGCGGCGCCAGTTTTCGCTTTGCGGCGCCGCCGGCCCGCGAACTCGAGTTTTTTGGCGACCATGGCGCCGAGGCGCTTTTCGAACAGGCCGCCGCGTCGCTGGAACAGGCCGGCGGTGTCCGAACGGAAACCGGTTTCGCGCCGTTTCGCGACGCCGGCCGGTTGCTCTACGAAGGCCCGTGGGTTGCCGAGCGGCTGCATGCTACCGAGCGGTTGCTGAACGAAAATCGGCGGGCACTGCTGCCGGTCACGCGCGCGGTCATCGAAGGTGGCCGGCGCTACAGCGCGCTCGACGCGTTTCGCGCGCAGTACGAACTCTCCGCCTTACGGTGCCACGCCGACCGCGCGCTCGCCGAGGTCGACTGCCTGCTGCTGCCGACCACGGGCACGATCTACGAGGTCGGCGCGGTTGCGGCCGAGCCGGTGCGCCTCAACGGCAATCTCGGGCTTTATACGAACTTCGCGAATCTGCTCGACCTCGCGGCCGTGGCGCTTCCGGCCGGATTCCGCGACAACGGATTGCCGTTCGGGATCTCGCTCATGGCCCCGGCTTTTGCCGAGGGCGCGCTTGTCGAGCTCGGGGCGCGCTTTCAAGCGCGGAGCGGCTTGCCGCTGGGTGCCGACCGGCATGGCCTGTGATCTGCCCAAATTTTCTGCGCTGCACCTTTTCTAACCAATTGTCGTTAAAGTCGGTTTTAGCCATTATTGTTGCGTCGCAACATGATTTGCGGCTAACGTCGCGGGGCAAGCACAGGGACCTGCGCGATGACCGACACGTTGTTCACGCACCAAAAGGCCAACTCGCCGGATGCGCGCTACGCCGAGGACGGGCTGCGCGCGTTTTTTGCCTATCGCGACATGGGGGTCATCAACGCGACCCACGGCAAATTGCGCGTTCAGCTGGTTCGCGCGGCGCGAAAGTCGTCAGAAGCAAAGGGCGGCACCGGGTTTCACCTTCACACCGCCGACGTTCATGTCGTCTACATGCTCCGCGGCTGGGCCAAGTTCGATTACGACGGGGTCGACACGTTGGTCGAGGCCGGGGACTGCGTCCACCAGCGGCCGGGCATCGTCCACAATCTCTACGACTGGTCGGACGACATGGAGTTTATGGAGATCATCGCGCCGGCCGACTTCGAAACGACCGAGATCACTTCGCCCGCGACACCCGCCACGCGGTAGCGCAGGCGGAGCCGGACCCGGCGTCAATTCAGTCGCTCGAATATACGACGTTGCGCAGCATCGGGTAGATAAAGCGGTTCCAGCGCTGGCCGTTAAAGACGCCGTAATGGCCAACCCCGGTCTGTATGTGATGCCGTTTCATATAGGGCCGCAGCCCGCTGCATAATTCCTGGGCAGCCATGGTCTGGCCGACGGCGCAGATGTCGTCGCGCTCGCCCTCGACCGTGAACAACGCGGTGCGCCGGATCGCGCGCGGGTCGACCCGCCCGCCACGCCATTTCAGCTGCCCCAGTGGCAAGGCGTGCTCCTGAAACACGCGCTTGACGGTCTGCAGATAGAATTCGGCCGGCAGATCCATGACCGCCAAGTATTCGTCGTAGAATTTGCGGATTGCCGCCGCCTTCTCCCCCTCGCCGTTGGCGAGGTGGCAAAACAGGTCGAGCTGCGCCTTGACGTGGCGGTCGGGGTTCATGCTCATGAACGCCGCGAGTTGCGTAAAGCCGGGGTAGACGCGGCGCCAGGCCCCGTTGTAGCGCGGCGGGACGACATCGATCAGGGTGCGCTCGAACCAGCCGATCGGGCGGCTGGTCGCGAGGTGGTTGACCTCGGTCGGGTTGATGCGGGTGTCGATCGGACCGGCCATCAAGGTCATGCTGCGCGGGGTCGCCGGGTGGTCGTCCTCGGCCATGATCGCCACCGCGGCCAGCACCGCGACACAGGGCTGGCACACCGCGACAACGTGCGCGCCCGGGCCCATGACCTCGAGAAACGTGATCACATGGTCGATGAAGTCGTCGAAATCGAACCTTCCGTGACGCAGCCCGACGTCGCGCGCGTTGTGCCAGTCGGTGATGTAGACGTCGTGCTCGGCGAGCAGCGTACGCGCGGTGCCGCGCAGCAAGGTCGCGAAATGGCCGGACATCGGCGCCACCAGCAAAACCCGCGGCCGTGCCGTCGCGATGTCCGTTGCAAAATGCAGCAGGGTTCCAAAGGGCGTGCTGTGGGTCTTGACCTCGTGCACCGCGACCGGCCGGTTCGCGACCACGACCTCGTCGATGCCAAAGGCGGGCCGGCGATGGCTGAGGCCGGCGCGGGCGATCATCTCGCAGATCGCTGCGATCGCGCGCTGCACGGTGTTGCGCGAGGTGCCCGGCACCGGATTGGCGAGCGCCGCGGCGGCGAGGTTGGCGAGCCCGCGCAGCGGCGCCACGCTATCGGCATAGGTCTGAAAGTTCTGGTAAATCATCGCGCGTCGCCCGCCCTCGCCACGTCGCACGGTCGTTGATTGGCGCGCCGCTTGCGAGATCGTTTGCGAGCGAAATCGGGGTTGTGGGACAATCGAACCTCACCTCGTCCGTCTGCGATGAAAGGACCACGGTCATGGCCGAGGCCATCCTGACGATCAGCAGCAAGAATTATTCCTCCTGGTCGCTGCGCGGCTGGCTGCTGTGCAAGATGGCCGGCTTGGACTTCGAGGAGGAGGTCGTGCCGGTCGAGGATCCGGCAAACCGCGCCGAGCTTTTGCTGCTGTCGCCGTCGATCCTGGTGCCGTGCCTGACGCATCGCGGCATGCGCATCTGGGACACCCTGGCGATCGCCGAATATCTGAACGAGATCAGGCCCAAAGCCGGGTTGCTGCCCAAGGAGCACGCGGTCCGCGCCCGCTGTCGCTCGATCTGCGGCGAGATGCATTCGGGCTTCGCCAATCTGCGCTCGGCGTTGCCGATGAACCTGAAGGCGCGCCATCCGGGCTTTAAGGTGTGGTCTGGGGCGCAGGCCGACATCGACCGGATCACGGCGATCTGGCGGGAGTGCTTTGCCGAGCATCATGGCCCCTATCTGTTTGGCAAGCTGACGATGGCCGACGCGATGTACGCGCCGGTCGCGACCCGCTTTACGACTTACGATGTCCGGCTCGACCGCGACTGCGCCGGCTACTGCGACCGCATCATGGCGTTGCCCCACATGATCGCCTGGCGCGAGGCGGCGCTGACCGAGCCCGACGAGCTCGAAGAGCTCGACATGGAGTTCTGAGCCGGGGAGTTCTGGGCCGGGGAATTCTGGGCCGGGCGTCTCGGCCCGCGGAAGCGCTCGGCGGCGGCTGGTCAGTCTTCGCCTGCGGCTGCCGCGTGCTCGGGTGCGGCGAGCGTTTGCGGCAGGTGCTGCCGTCCGACCGCCAGGCACACCGCGGCGATGATCAGGTAGCCGACCGCGACCGGCGTCGAGCTGCCGATGCCGAGCGACGTGCCGTGGATGAAGCCGAAATACGACAGCACCGCCCCGGCGCCGGCGAACAGCGCGGCGCGCTCGAACTGCCGGTCGATGATGAACACCGCGACCGCACCGAGGATCAAGCCGGCGAGCACCGCGCCGCCGCCGAGCAATGCCATGCCGTGGTAGACGACGCCGACCGCGCCGAGCTTGGCGAGGCCGATCTTGTCCGCAGAGGACGCGGCGGCGCCGAGCGCCCCGTCGATCTGGGTCTGCGCCCACGCGGCAATGTTCGGCAGCATCGCCAAGACGATCGCCGGCGCGTGGCGAGCGGGGGTCGTCTGAAACGCCTGCGCGCCGATGACGAGGCCGATATAGAGCAGGATCGGCAGGATCGTGACCAATGGGATCACCGCCAGCAGCAGCGCGGTCAGCCCGAGAAAGCAGACGATCCCGATCACGACCCCGGTCGCGAGCGAATAGCCGATCCGCCCGCCGACCGCTTTCCATCCCGGATGACCGATGTAGACCGCCGGCGGAAAGGGGCTGCCGAGCAATGCCCCGACAATGGCCCCGGTGCCGTCCGCCAGCAGGATCTTGCGCAGGCTGTACTCGTCGCCGGCGGCGGCCGCGCTCTCGACGTTGTTCATCCCTTCGGTGAAATTGTAGATGCCGAGCGGCACCGCGGTGACCAGCAGCGGCCCGATGTCGCCGATCGCCTTCGCGAAATCGCTGGAGGGGTAGGGCAGGTGCAGCCCGAACTGCCCGATCGCGGCAACGACCTCGGTCGGTTGCATCAAATTGTCGAGGTGAACGAGGCGCGCAAGCCAGGCGAGCGTGGTGCCGACCACCACCGCCGCGAGCCCGCCCGGCAAGCCGAACGGCAGCCGCACGCCCGCCATCCAGCTGATCAGGACGATCACCAGCGACAACAGAAAGAGCCACGGCTCTTCCCAGCCGAGAAAAGCCGGGCGCATCGAGATAAACGCGATCGAGATGCCGGCGAGCGTGCCGAGCATCGCCGCCCGCGGCGTGTGCTTGCGCACCGTCGGCCCGACAAAGGCGCCGAGCAGGACGATGGCGCCGATGACGATGCACCACGCGAGGCCCGCGCGCCACGCCAGCAACGGGTCATGCGTCTTCAGGTAGGTCGGCAGCATGATCAGGAAGACGACGATGAACATATGGGGCACCGACGGCCCATAGGGCATCGCGGTGACGTCGCTGCGCCCCTCGCTTTTGGCGAGGCTCCAGGCGAGCCACGCGTAATAGAGGTTGCCGAGCGGCAGGGCGATGCCGAGCGCCGGCAGGATGCGCCCGTAAACGATGTCGGCCGGCAGGTTGACGACGTGCAGGCACAGCCCGGTCAGCACGATCACGTTCAAGACGACATTGGTGAATAGGCCGAAAAAGCCGTTCCAGTCGCCCGGCACCCACCAGCGCGGCGCCTCGGACATCGCGGCGCTCGTCGTCGGCTCACCGATCGCCGCGCTCATCGCCAGCCTCCCGGCGCGTCCGGCGCCAGTGCAGCGACAACCGCCTCGCTCGAGGCGACCCAGCCAAAAATGCCGCCTTGCGCCGCGATCATCTTCAAACCGATTTCATGGAACTCGGGAAAATAAGAGCCGACGCAGTCGGCCACGACCACGCAGTCGTAGCCGCGGTCGTTGGCTTCGCGCACGGTCGTGTGGACGCACACCTCGGTCGTGACCCCGCACACGATCAGTTGGGCGATGCCGCGGTTTCTCAGCATCGCGTCGAGGTCGGTGGCGTGAAAGGCGCCCTTGCCGGGCTTGTCGACGATCGGCTCGCCGGGCCGCGGGTAGAGCTCGGGGATGATGTCGTGCCCGTCTTCGCCGCGCACCAGGATGCGGCCCATCGGCCCGGGGTCGCCGATCCCGGCGGAGAGCCGCCCGCGCGCTTTTTTCGCCGGCGGCAGATCGGCGAGGTCGGCGCGGTGGCCTTCGCGCGTGTGGACCACCGTCAGCCCGGCGGCGCGGGCCTTGTCGAGCAGCTGCCGCGACGGCGCGATCGTCCGGCGCAGCAGCGACACGTCGTTGCCAAGCGCCGCGCCAAACCCGCCCGGTTCGAGAAAGTCGCGCTGCATGTCGATGATGACGAGCGCCGCTCGCGGCGGCTCGAGATCAAACGGGTAGGGCTCCGCCTCGATCAGCGCCATGTCTCACCCCGTCGTCGTGATCGGTGCTCGCGCTCTTACGCAGCCGCGCTCACTCGCGCGCCTGGGGTTTAACGCAACATGCGAGCCAAGCTTCGGCGAGGCCGGCCGACAAGGCGGGAGGGTAGGGCGGCCGGCTAAAAATCGTCCAGCCGGCGGCTGAACCTGCCCAAATGCCGGTCAGCCCCCCGTCGCCGCCGCGAGCTTCTTCGCCCCGGGCCGGCTGCGCGCGTGGTAATAGGAAGGCGCACGCGCCGCCGGGTGTCACCCGGTCGCTGACGCCAACCCGACAGGAGTTTCGATGTCGAGCGTCACGCCGCTTTCCGGTCTCGTTGCGATCGAGATCGGGCACAGCATTGCCGCCCCTTACGCCGGGATGATCCTCGGCGAGCTCGGCGCCGAGGTGATCAAGGTCGAAAACCCGCGGACCGGCGATGCCGCGCGCGGCTGGGGTCCGCCCTTTGCCGAAGGTGCCGCGACCTGCTTTCACGCGGTCAACCGCGCCAAGAGCGGGATCACGGTCGATCTCGCCGATGCGGGGGACGCCAAAAAACTGAAACAGCTGGTTGTAGATCGCGCCGACGTCGTCGTGCACAATCTAAAGTTTGGCGCGCTCGAGCGCTACGGGCTGTCGGCGCACGCCTTGCTCGCGGAAAAGCCGGAGTTAGTCTACTGCAACCTCGGCGCGTTCGGTGCGGTCGGGCCGCTGCGCGGGCGGCCGGGCTACGACCCGCTGATGCAGGCCTATGGCGGGCTGATGAGCCTGATGGGCGAGGACGGCCGGCCGCCGGTGCGGGTCGGGGTGTCGATCGTCGATCTGGCGACCGGCATGTGGGCGGTGATCGGTATCCTCGCCGCGCTCGCCGAGCGGCAACGCACCGGACGGGGCGGCGTCGTCGACGCTTCGCTCTACGAAAGTGCCCTTGCCTGGATGACGATCCCGATCGCGGCCTATCTCGTCGACCGCAAGGTTCCGGCGCGCCAGGGGTCGGGGGTCGAGATGATCGTCCCCTACCAGGCCTTTGCCGCGTCCGACGGCTACCTGATGGTGGCGGCCGGCAACGACAATTTGTTTGGCCGGCTGTGCCGCGTCGTCGCCCGGCCGGAGCTCGCCGAAGACCCGCGCTTTCGCACCAACAAAGACCGCGTGGTCAACCGCGCCGCGCTGATCGCGACCCTCGACGACATTTTTGCCGCCCAGCCGATCGCCGAGTGGGAGACCCGCCTGGAGGCGGCCGGCATCCCGAATGGGCCGATGCAGACGGTCGACCAGGTCGTCGCCGACCCGCAGACGGCTGCGCTCGGCATGATCCAGCAGCTCGCGGCGACAGAAGGGTCGCCCGGCCCGTTGTCGCTGGTCGGGCTGCCGTTGTCGTTTGACGGCGCACGGCCGCCCTTTGCGAAACCAGCACCCGCTCTCGGCGAGGGCAATGCGATGCTCGCCGACCGAAACCGATGAGCCGGCACCGTCGCGGGCTCGTCGTCGCGGCCGTGGGCGCGGCGCTCGCATCTTGCGCTCCGCTGGCGCCGCCCGCCGGCACCGCAACCACGAGTTCGACCGCGGCCGGCCCAGCCGCGGTCGCGGTGCGCGAGCACCTGTCGGGGCGCTATCTCGCGCTGATCGGCCCAAAGGCCCAGCACGACGCGCCATACCTCGACACGCCGGAAACGAATTTCTTTTGCCTGCGCAGCTTCGTCGACCGACAGACCGGCGAGACCGCGCACCAGCTCTATGTCACGGCGAGCTACGACGCCAACCGCGATTGGGACAGCGCGCATGACGGTGCCGGCCAAAAGCTCGAATTTATGTCGATAAGCCGCTACAAGATCGCCTGCCAAGGCGGCGATAAGGATTGTTCTTACGCCGAGGAGTTCGCCGCGGGTCTTCCCGAAAGCGAGCTGCGCCAAAACCCTGCAGGATTTTCGGTCGTCTTCACCGACCAGGCCGGCGACAAGGAAACGATCGCCGTCTCAGCCCAGCAAATCGCGGCTCAGCTCACAGCACTCGCGCAGCAACAGAAAAACGGCTTTGCCGCGCCCACCGTCACCGAAAGCGAGTGGGCGCCCCCTCCTCACCAGCCGTAGGACGCTTCGGCCTCGGCTTGCGCCAGGGCTTCGCCGACCGTCTGGCAATTCGGCGTCGCCGAGGCGGTGACATCGCCGGGCCCGGCACAACTCGGATCGTGGCGCGGGATCACGGCGCCGACCAGGCTTTGTTGCTGCGGCGTCGTCACGTGGCGAGAGGCCAGCGCCTGAACCCCGGCGAACAGCAGCACGAAGACCACCGCCATAGCCCAGGCCGAGGCGATCACACGCCAGCCGCCCAGATACCGCTCCGCCAACCCTGGCTCGCGCTCTTCCTCGATGTATTCCGGCATGACGGCACCACAAAATGAATCTGGTGCAGTGCAATATAGGAAAACACGGCTGACCTAGACAGACGCCCTACGACATAGCTGGCTTGCGCATCACATATGTGTGAATACGGAATATGAACCAAATTCATAAGTGGTTCACCGGGGACCCGCGACCCCGTAGGCGGTTGAGACACGCCAGATTGATTTCGGCTGTCGTGGCGACAACCCGAGCGGCTGCACCTGCTCGGCCGCTTTGGCACGCTTGCGCACATATATCGTTTGCGCGGCGACGGTGGCGGCGAGACGGGTCGCCATATCTCGGTCGCCACGGGCAGCTTTCGGGAGGGCAGGCATGAAATTCGGGCTATTCGGCGGGGCGCGGGCGAAGGGCGGGCCGGCTGGCGACAGCCATGCCTACCACGATTTTGTCAACTACGTCGTCGAAGCCGAGAGGCTCGGCTTTTCGAGCGTGTTTCTGGTCGAGCACCATTTCACCGGGTTTGGCCAGGTGTCGGCGTCGATGAGCCTGTTGGCCTATCTCGCGGCGCGCACCGAGCGCATCCGCCTCGGCACGGCGGTCGTCGTCTTGCCATGGCACAACCCGGTCCTCGTCGCCGAGCAGGCGGCGACCCTCGACCTGTTGTCGGACGGGCGGCTCGATTTCGGGGTCGGCAAAGGCTATCGCAGCTATGAATTCGCCGGCTTCTGCATTGCGCCCGAGGAGGCGAGCGAACGCTTCGACGAGGCGATGGAGGTGATCCGCACGGCGTGGACCTCGCCGGGCCGGTTCTCCCATCACGGCAAGCGCTGGCGGTTTGACAATGTGGTCGTCGAGCCGAGCCCGATCCAGCAGCCCCACCCGCCGTTTTGGCTTGGTGCCGGGAGCGCCGAATCGATCCGCCGCGCCGCGCGCGAGGGCTACAATTTGCTGCTGGACCAGATCGCGCCCACCGATCTCGTCATCGAGCGCGTCGCGACCTTCCGCCAGGAATGCGAGCGCGCCGGGCGCGGCTGGGACCCGATGTGGGTCGGCGTGACCCGCGGCCTGCAGATCGTCCACAACGACGAGGAACGGCGCCGCGCGGTCGCCACCCGCCGGCAGGTGCTGAAAAACATCGGCGACCTCGCCCGCGGCCCCGGGGCCGAGCGCTACGCCCACATCAAGGACGACGAGGATTCGTTCGTGCTCGACGATGCTCCGTTGCTCGGCACGCCCGAGGAGATCATCGCGCGCCTCAAACGCCTCGAAGCCGGCGGGGTCGAGAACGTGCTGTTCGCCGCCCCCGGAGCTTCGGTCGCCGGGCTACGCACATTCGCCGAGGAGATAATGCCGGCCTTTGCCGACGCGCCGATGACGCTCGCGCAGGTGTGACGGCGCCGCCGGGGCCGTCAGTAGTCGCGGTCAGTAGTCGTAATTGTAGTTGAGGCCGATGCCGGTGCCGCTGTTCTGGCCGGCCTCGGTGTCGACCGTGACATGGTGGCCCACGTCGACCTCGACGGTCACCTTGCTGGTCGGCGGCGACACCCCCTGGGTGACCCCGACCGAGACCCCCGGCGCGATGTATTTCCCGGCGCTGAGCGCCGTCGTGCTGGTTGTCGTCGGGGTCACGACGGAGGGGTTGAGGATGCTGCTCGCCGCACCGGCCGGACCCTGCCCGAGGCGCAGCCAGTCGAGACCGAGCCCGCCGCGCAGCCGGTCGAGCATGCCCGGCCCGTTGCCGGCGAGCGCCGCCGCGGCCTCGGCGAGCTCAAGCCCCTGTCCCGCTGTCATCTGCCGCACCCCGGTGCCGAACAGCAGGCGGGCGAGGATTTCGTCCTTTGGCAAGGGCGGGGTCGAGCTCAAACTTATGGTCGGCGCCGAGGCGTAGCCCGCGATTGTCGCGTCGGCGGTGATGTCGGCGGCGCTCGCCTCGGCCACGATGTCGAGCGCGGGATCGATCCGGCTCGTGCCGTCAAAAGAAATCGTGCCGCGAGTCAGCCGAAAGCTTTTGCCCAAAAGCGCGTAGCTGCCGCGGTTTGCCTTAAGCGTGCCGGCGATCCTTGGGGCGGCGGTGGTGCCGCCGATCCTGAGCCGGCCGGACCATTGGCTGTCGAGGCCGTGTCCCTGCACCACCACCGGCCCGGCGAGCCCGAGCGTGATGTCGAGGGTCGCCGGCAAGCTCGTCGCCGACGCCGCGTGCGGCGGCGCCCCCGGCCGTTTGGCGCCATTGACCTCGGTCACGTTCAGCACGACGACGCTCGGCGGCAGGCTCGTCGGCAGGTCGATTTCGGCGCGGTTGATGGTCAGCGGGGCCGTGATCTTGAGGGCTGTCAACGGCCCGGCAACCGAGACGGTGCCGCTCGCCGTCGCCTGCGCCTCGTCGCGCGCGGCAATGCGGAAGTTGGCGAGGGTGGCCGACAATTGCGCGCTGGGGCCGGTGGTCCCGCCGAGCGCCACGGTTCCCTCGGCCTTCAGCGAGCCGCCGGCGCCGTCGCCCGCCGTGAGGGACGCCAGCCGAAAGCGCTCGCCGCTGCCGACGAGATCGGCATTGAGGCCGCTCAGCACCGCGCCGCTCGCGAAATTCTCGTAGCGCGCGTTGCCGAGGCGCAGCTGCCCGGCCGCGGACGGCGCCGCGACGGTTCCGCCGACGCTCACGTCGGTGGAGAATTGTCCGCTCAACCGATCCTCGCCGAGCGGCAGCAGGTCGGCCAGATGGCCGATGTCGCCGCCGCCCCGCAGGCTGAACGCGAGCCGGCCCTGCGCCGGCACCGAAATTCCGAGCGGCGACGAGTTCAGCAGCAACGGCAGCGAGCCGGTGAACGCCATCCGGTCGCCGGTGAGCCCGGTCACCTGGCCGCTGGCGTCGACGCTTCGGCCGTTCCAATCGCCTTCGACCGTAAGCCCAAGGCGCGGCGCGTGAAGTTGGCTCGGCATCGCGAGCGACACACCCGCGGCATGCACGTCGAAATGGCCGTGCGGCGCGCGCAGGTTGCCGCCGAGCGTGGCGTCGAGGGCAAGCTCGCCCCGCATCTCGGGGTGGCCGATCAGCCGCGCCCCGGCGGCGATCGGCAAACCGTCGCCCTTCAACGTAAAGGCCAGCGCCCCGCCACGGACGGACCCGGTCGCGGTGACCCGGCCCTTGCCGACACGTAGTGCCAACCCCGACAAGCTCAGGTCGGAGCCGCGGCGCGAGAAACCCAACGGCTCGTCGAGCGCGAACGGCTCGCCGTCGAGCGAGCCACTCAGCCGGGCAAGGCGAAGCTCGGCGCCGCCGGTCGTCAGTCCGCCGTCGCCGGCGAACATCACGGTCAGCGGGCGGCCGTCGGCGCTGCCCTGAACCGCGAACCGGCCTGGGCCGCGGCTGTCGAATGTCGCGGCGGCGGTGGCGAAATCAAACAGGCCCGTGTGCACCGCGCCCAGCGACAACCGCCCTGAACCGGAGGGCGCCCGCCATACATCGACAAGCCGGGCCGAGGCGGCAACCCGGCCGATCTCGGTCCGCGACGAACCGGCGCCAACCGCTAGATGCGCCCCGTCGAGTGTAAAGGCGAGCCCTTGCCGACCGCCCGCCGCGGCGAAACTGGCGGCGAGGCCGAGGCTGCCCGCGAGCGGTCTGCCGGCAAGCGCCGACCAGCGCGACAGGTCGGGCAGACGGCCGGTCAGCGAGCCCTGTGCGAGCCCGCCGGCAACTGCGATCCGCAGACCGCCCGTGATCGCGCCGCCCCCGGCATTCAGCCGCAGCCTGTCGATCGCGACACCGGCGTTTCCGATCGTCGGCGCGGCGGTCAGCGCCAGGCCGCCGTCGAGGCCGCCGGCGCGAAAGCGGCCGTCGACGACGGCACTCGGCCGCGACAAGTCGGCGACCGCTACGGTGAACCGCGCCCGGTCGAGCGCCGCACCGGCGGCGGCGATCTTATGCCCGTCGATTTCGCCGCGCAGGCGCAGCCGGTCGAGCGGCCCCTCCGCGCTAACCCGGGCCGAGAGCGCGCCGCCGATGTCGGCGCCGAGCGCCGGACGCAGCGCTTCGAGCCGCGGCACATTAACGGACAGCGCCGCCGTCGCCTCGCGCGCCGGGTCGAGGCGGGCGTTGCCGGTGAGGTTGGCGGCAGCGCCGGTCAGCCGGATATCGTCGAGCGACAAAATTCCGGCGGCGTCGCGGCGGACGACCCCGGCAACGATGGGCGCCGCGCCGAGCAGGCAATCGACGGCGGCAATGCCGGTGCGCAACCCGTTCGCCGCGGCGCTGAAAGTCACCATGGCGGTAACACCGTGCGCGGCAGCCGCGAGGCGCCCGGAGCCGGTCAGGTCGAGGCCGCCGCCTTGCACATCGAGCTTTGTCAGCTCCATGGCGCGCGCGACGGGGTCGGCTTGCGCCGCGAGCGACCAGCCGATCCCCTGGGCAAAGCGCGAGCCAAACGCGCCCGCCGCGGGCAGCGCGAGCCCGGCGATCCGGCCGTGGGCGTCGAGCGCGACACGGGTTTGCCGGTCGTCGAGCGGTCCGGTCGGGCGCACCGCGAAATGCGCCGCGACCGATTTCGCACCGCCGCCGAACGCCGCGACGTCGGAGGCCGAGAGGTCGGTGTCGACCGTCGGTCGCCGAGCGGGCCCGCGCAATCTCGCGGTGAGCGTCGCCGACCCGCGGAGGTTGTCGCCGGTCATCGCGGCGAATTTGGACAAGTCGGGGAGTTCGCCGCGCAAGTCGGCGGTCACGGCACCGTCGGCCCGGCCGAACGCCGCGTCGCCCGTCACCCGGCCGGAGGCCGCGGCGAAGGACAGCCGGTCGATGACGATCCGCTCGCCAAAGACGGCATGCAGCGACAGGCGCGCGCGCTCGCCGACAAGCGGTGCCAGAGCGGGCGGCAGCAGCGGCGCCGGGTCCGCGCTCGCCGACAACGCAACGGTCGTTTCGCCGGACACGCCAAGCGCGAGATCGGCGTCGAGCCGCGCCTCCCGGCCGGCGGCGGCGGCGAGACGCCCATGCCAATCGGCCAACGGCCCGTCGCCTTCGAGCGACAGAGTCAGCGGCAAACGGTCGGCGCGGCCAAGCGCCGCCGCCAGAAGAACGCCCGTCGGCTCGCGGGCCTCCAGCTGGAGGCTCAGATGCGGCGCTGCGCCGGCGAGCGTCATGTTCAGCGCGATGCTGCCGGGCGACGCGTCGATGCGGCGGATGTCGAGCGTCGCTTTGGCGGCGGCGCGCCCGAGGACGAGCTTGCCCGCGACGGTCGCGGCGAGGCCCGCGCCGAGCACCGGGGCGCCCAGCGCCAGCCGGTCGACGGCGATCCGGTCGACGACCAGGGCAAACGGCAGATGGGGGACCCGCAGCAGCTCCGCGAGCGGCGTCGAAGGACCGCCCGGCCGCCTTGCCTGATCGACCTCGGCGGCGCGCAGCAGCCGGACGTGCAATTCGCCGGAAAGCAAAGCGGCAGGTGCCAGCTCGAGCTCGACACCGCGCAACGTCAGCCATTCGCCGGCGGCGTCGCTGACCGTGATCCTGCGCGCAGTCATCCGCGACGGCACGGCCCCGCCAAGCCCGTCGATCCGCCACAAGGTGTTCGGGCTGCTGGCGATCTGTCCGATCGCGGCGGCGAGAAGATCCTTGCCGGGCCTTGTCTGGAGCAGCCCGAATGCGACGACGAGAAGTGCCGCGAGACCGCCGCAGGCGAGGGCGAGCCAGCGAAACGCGGTTCCCGTCGGCAGTCGCATCAGAACGCCTCGCCGAGGCTGACGTAAACCTGGATCGGCGAGTCGCTGCTGCGCCGGTATAGCGGGGTCGCCAGGTCGAGCCGCAACGGCCCGAACGCCGTGTAATAGCGCAACCCGAGCCCGACACCGTACAACAGCCGCTGCCCGAGCTGCGGGACGCTGCTCTCGTAATCGCTGCCGGCGTCAAAAAACGGGACGAGCCCGATCTGTTGGGTGACCTTGACCCGCGCCTCGAAATTCAGCACCAGGCTCGACCTGCCGCCGATCGGGTCGTTGTTCGGGGCAAGCGGGCCGGCGGTCTGGTAGGCGTAAGGGCGAATCGTCCCGCCGCCGCCGACATAGATGCGCTGGTCGGCCGGCAGCGCCAGCAGCGGCGCGCCGTCGAGCGACGCGACCTCGGCCCGGCCGGCAAGCACCGCGCGGCCGTCGTTGCCGAGCTGCCAATAGGTGCTGGCCGACACCAGGTTCGACACATAGTTCAAATCCGCCGACGAGAAGATGTGGGACGGGGTCACCGAAAGCTGGACGCGGTAACCCCTGGTCGGGCTCAGTAGGTTGTCGGTCGCGTCAATCTTCAGATACGCCGGGACTGCCACCAGCGCATAGCGCTGGGTGCGCTGCGCCGAGGTGATGATCGACGAAACGTCGGCCAGCTCCTCGACGTTGGCTTTTTCGAGCTGCAGCGCGACGCCGCCGGTCACGATCTGGTCAAAGCGCCGCTCGACGCCAAACGTCGTCAGCGCGCGACGGCTGTGGTAGGCGGTCGGGGTGTAGTCGGCGATCTCGGCGGTGGCCAGAAAATCCTGGTCGGTGAGGATAAAATCGGGCCGCCGGAAAGTGGCGCCGAGCGCGTAGACCTGCTGGCCGCCAGTGGCGGAAAGCCGCAGGTATTCGGCATGGTCGAACAGGTCGCGGTTTTCCCAGTAGACCTTGGCGGCGGCACCCTGGCTCGTGTTGTAGCCGACGCCGGCGCCGACCGAGCGGTGCGGCCGCTCGACCGTGTCGACGCTCATCAGCGCGCTGCCGGGGTTGGCGGGATCGGGCGTCGGGGTAATTCGCACCGTGCTGAACAGGCCGGTTGCGATCAACGCCCGACGGGTTTCCTCGACCTTCGCGGCGTCGTAGGCGGCGCCCCGCTGCCAGCGCAGCCGCCGTTCGACAAAGCCGGGATCGAGGATCTTGAGGCCGGTGATCGTCACCGCGCCAAACCGCGTCGCCGGACCGGGCTCGATCGTGTAGGTCACCGCCATCGTATGGGCCGCATGGTCGATCACGACCTCGCGCTTGCCGGCCTTGGCAAAGGGATGACCGTGGTTGCCAAAAGCTGCAAGCAATGCATTTTCGGTGGCGACCACCGGTGCGGTGCGCGCGGCGTCGCCGGGCTTTAGCGGCAACGGGGCCGGGGTGGGCGGCACCGGCAACGGCCGTCCGTCGGGCCCGCGCACGGCGACCGACGCCACATGGTAGAGCTGGCCTGGCGCGACCCTCACGGTGACGTGCGCCGGGTGGTCTTGGGCGTCGATGCTGTAGGAGAGTTGCGCGTCCCAATAGCCGAGGCTGCGGGCCGCCGTAGCGAGCTGGCCGACGTCACGCTCGGCGCGCCGCCGCAGCGCTTCCTCCGACGGCGGCGGCCGGTTTTCGAGCGCCTTCAGTTGCGAGACCTGGTCCAACAGGTCGGCAAGCTCGCTGTGCGCGCCCTTGATTGTCGTCCTGTATTCCACGTCGGCTCGGCCGGCTGCGCTTGGGAAAAGCGCCGCGACCAGACCCAGTGCCGCGAAAAATCGCCGAACCCGCATTCCTACCCGGGCGAAGTCCCCAACCGGGGCCGCACCGGGCTCGGTCTACGCGCCGCGTCGGGCCGCCGCAACCTCGACTCGGCGTTTCAGCCGCTGAATTTCCGGGGTCAGCTCGCGGTTCGGGGTGTCGCGCAAAAACGCGTCGATGCCGCCCTTGTGCTCGATCGTGCGGATTGCCGCAGCGCTGATGCGCAGCCGGATCGGCCCGAGCACGTCGGACAGCACCGAGACCCGCTGCAGATTCGGCAAAAAGCGGCGCTTTGTCTTGTTGTTGGCGTGGCTGACGTTGTAGCCGACCTGAACACCCTTGCCGGTGATCGCGCACTTCCGCGCCATTTCTTACCTCGACCAACTCATGACTAGCGACCGCGCCGGCTTTGACAGGTGCCCGCGGGCGGCTGATTTACGCCGCCGGCCCTGTCCCGTCAAGCAGTGGTGGAGCGGGCGCCAGAGGGGTCTGCGGCGTCATAAAGCCGTTCGTCGGAATCATTGTCCGTGGCAAGATCGCCGCCAGGGAGGAATTGACACGATGACCGACGGCGACGCCAATCCGTATGAAACCGGGCTCGACAAAAACGCGGCGAATTTCGTGCCGCTGACCCCGCTCGGCTTTCTGTCGCGCAGCGCGGCGGTGTTCCCCGAGCGGCCGGCGGTCGTCTATGGCGAGCGCCGCTACGGGTGGCGCGAAGCGTATGAGCGCTGCCGCCGGCTCGCGGGCGCGTTGGCGGCGCATGGCGTCGGGCGCGGCGACACGGTCGCGGTGATGGCCCCCAACATCCCGGAAATGTTCGAGGCGCATTTCGGGGTGCCGATGGCGGGTGCGGTGCTGAACGCGCTGAACACCCGTCTCGACCCGGAGACGATCGCCTTTATTCTCGGCCACGGCGAGGCGAAAGTGCTGCTGACCGACACCGAGCTCGCGCCCGTCGTCAAGGCGGCGCTGGCCCGGCTGCAGCGCCGGCCGCTCGTCGTCGACATCCGCGACCCGGCGGGGCCTGGCGGCGAACGCCTCGGCGAGACCGACTACGAAACCTTTCTCGCCGAAGCCGACCCGGATTTTGCCCCGGTCATGCCCTCGGACGAATGGGATGCGATAGCGCTCAACTACACCTCGGGCACTACCGGCAACCCCAAGGGCGTCGTCTACCATCACCGCGGCGCCTACCTGAATGCGCTCGGCAACATCCTGGTCTGGGGAATGCGGCAGCATCCCGTCTACCTGTGGACGTTGCCGATGTTCCACTGCAACGGCTGGTGCTTCCCGTGGACGATCACCGCGCTTGCCGGGACGCATGTCTGCCTGCGCCGGGTCGGGGCGGCGGCGATCTACGAGACGATCCGCCGCGAGGCGGTCACCCATCTCTGCGGTGCGCCGGTCGTCATGAACATGATGCTGAACCCCGGCGCCAGCGTCGACCCGCGGCTCGACCGCCCGGTCGCGATGATGACGGCGGGCGCGCCGCCGCCGGCGGCGGTGATCGAGGGGATGGAAGGACTCGGCTTTCACATCACCCACGTCTACGGCCTGACCGAGGTCTACGGGCCGGCGACGGTGTGCGCGTGGCACGACGAGTGGGACGGATTGCCGGCCGCGGAGCGCGCCCGGCTAAAGGCGAGGCAGGGGGTCAACTACCCGGTGCTCGACGGGCTGATGGTCGCCGACCCGGAGACGCTGACCCCGGTGCCGGCCGACGGTGCGGCGATCGGCGAAATCTTCATGCGCGGCAACATCGTCATGAAGGGCTACCTGAAAAACCCGCACGCCACGGCGGAAGCCTTCGCCGGCGGCTGGTTCCACACCGGCGACCTCGGCGTCGTCCATCCCGACGGCTATGTCGAGCTGAAGGATCGCTCGAAAGACATCATCATCTCGGGCGGCGAGAACATCTCGACGGTCGAAGTCGAAAGTGTGCTGTACCGCCATGCCTGCGTGCTGGAGGCGGCGGTCGTCGCACGCCCCGACCCGATGTGGGGCGAGACGCCCTGCGCCTTTGTCACGCTAAAGGATGGGGCCGGCGCCACGGCGGAGGACATCATCGCGTTCTGCCGCGATCGCCTCGCCAGGTTCAAGGTGCCGCGCACCGTCGTCTTTGCGCCGCTGCCAAAAACCTCGACCGGTAAAATCCAGAAATTCGTCCTGCGCGAGCAGGCAAAGATGCTGCCCTGAGCGCAAGAAAGCCGGCTTTCCTCGGCAAAGCGGTCAGGCGCCGCGGTCCGTTTGCGCGAGACGCCGGTCGACCCCGGAGCCGCCTTGAGGTACGGTTTGACGGCCGGTGGGTTTGCGTTACCCTGTCGCCGGATCGTCGAGCGGAGTGACCAAATGACTGGCGGAGCGACGGGGTATCTCGACGAGTTTCGGGCGCGCGGTGCAGCACTCGCCGACGCCTGCACCCGTTGCGGCGCCTGCTTTCGCGCTTGCCCGATGGTCGAGCCGGCCGGGATCGGCGCCGCCGACGCGGGCGAGACCACGGCGGCGATCGTCGACCTGA
Source organism: Allostellaceae bacterium (assembly GCA_035570595.1). Taxonomy (GTDB): domain Bacteria; phylum Pseudomonadota; class Alphaproteobacteria; order ATCC43930; family CGMCC-115725; genus AP-15. The sequence goes on along the minus strand of DATMLF010000002.1, from coordinate 2,801 downwards.
TCACCGGCGGCAGCGGCAACGACGACGCGGTGCGCTGGGCCTCGGTGTGCAGCGGCAGCGGCAATTGCATCCCGGCCTGCCCGGAAGGCATCAACCCGCGCTTCATGGTGCAGCTCGCCCGCGGCTTCGCCCGAGCCCAAAAGGACGGGGCGCCCGTCAACACGCGCTGGCGCGGGCCGTTCGCGACGATGAGCCGCGGGGTGCGAATTTTGTCGCGGCTGCAGATGCCGCCCGAAACCCTCGCCCGGCTGCGCGGCCTCGACGCGGCGCCGCGCACGAGCCCGCCCGAAATCGTATTCTACACCGGCTGCAACATCCTGAAGACGCCGCACATCGCCCTGTTGTGCCTCGACGCGCTCGACCTCTTGGGGGTCGATTACGAGGTCATGGGCGGCCCCGGCCAGTGCTGCGGCGTCTACCAGTTCCGCGAGGGCGACTACGACACGACGGCACGGGTCGGGTTCGCGACCATCGACGGGCTCGCCAAGGCCGGCGCCACGACCGTATTGTCGTGGTGCCCGAGCTGCCAGCTGCAGATCGGCGAGGTCGCGCTGCCGAGCTACGAGAACCAGTTCGGCGCACGGCCGTTCGACCTGAACCCGTTTCTCGTCTATCTCGCCAGCCGCGCGCCGGAGCTCGGGGCGCTGATGACGCATCGCGTCGACAAGCGCGTCGCACTGCACGAGCGCCCGGTTCTGCCGCAGGTCATGGCGGCGGTCAAAACCCTGCTGGCGCTTGTTCCCGGCGTCGAGCTCGTCGACATCGACGTGCCGCGGGTCGGGACCCAGGCCAACAGCCTCGCGGCGTTGCCGGCGTTCAAGCGCGCGCTCGTCGAGCGCGAGCTCGCCGCCGTCGCCGACGCCGGGGTGACGACGCTCGCGACGGTCTATCACGCCTGCCATCGCGAATTGTGCGATGCCGGCGACGGCCGGAGCTTCGAGATCGTCAATTTCATGGAGATTCTCGGCGCCGGCCTCGGGCTCGACAGCGAGGACCTGTACAAACGTCTGAAGCTGATGGGCGACATCGACGACATCATCGTCGAGACAAGCCCGCTGATCGCCGGGCACGGGCTCGACCTCGACACGGTGCGCGACGCCCTCATTCAGGAGTTCGGCCAGGAGTTCGCCGCAGGATCGCCTGCCGGCGCCCGCGCATCCTTGCAGAGGTGAGCCCCGACAACGTGTGCGCGGGGTTTGCGGGCGCAGGGCTCGCGGTCAGATCATCCATGCATAAAATCGATAGCTGGCAGTCTCGACCACAACCGCGCTGAGAGTCGATTGTGCTCGCTTGTTGATGCAATATGCTCAGCTGATGATAGACAAATGCCGCGGTTGCGGCGTGCTGCGAGACCGTAATCAGTGAAACGACGCCCCGCGCTCCCGAGCCCCGCCGCCTTCCTCCGCCGAGCAGGCGATGCGTCGGCCAAGAGGTGCAGCGCCCATCGAAAGAGTGAAGCCGAGCAGACCAGGCAAGACCGCACTTAAGGAGAGCTCACCATGCCGATGCCGCAACGTGTCCAGTATTCCGACGCTATCGAGCCGTTGGTCCAGTTCATCGAGGAGACGCCTCCGGACGAAATCCTGGATCGCACGCTGGACAAGTTGCGCGCCGGGGTCCCGACCCAGACGATGCTGACGGCATCGGCGCTCGCGGTCACGCGCTCCACCGACCTGCCGCCCGGCCATCACGGCGGCCCATTGCATCCGCTCGTAGGCCTGCATGCGATCTCGCAGCTGGTCAACCGCCTGGAAGGGGAGGACCGCTTTCTCCCGGTGATGCAGCACGTCGCGCTGTCGAACAAGCACATCCACCACCCTGCGATGGGCCCATACGCGCTGCTGGAGTTCGCGCCGGAAGACGCCGGCGGGGTCGAGGCGACCAAGGCGGCCTTCCTCGCCGCCGTCAATCGCGGCGAGAGCAACAAGGCCGACCATTTGTTCCTGTGGCTGTGGGACAACGCGCCGCGGGTCGAGGCGCTCGACCTCCTGCTGAGCATCGCGATCCCCAAGAATGTCGTCGACGATCATTACTTCGCGTTCCCGGCGTTTACTTGGCGCGCCTTGGAAAACAAGGCGGTCGACCCGGAGTACTTCTCGGTTCTGATGCGGCCCACGGTACGCTACGTGTCGCGTTTTCCGATGGCTCCGGCGATCACCGACATCGAAATGCTGATCGAGCAGCACGAGCTGATGACCCGCGTCACCCGCCAGAAAAGCGGCGATGACGAAACCGCGGCGATCGGCGCGTTGGGCGAGGCCATCGGGCGGGTCGACGTGTTCGCCGACATTCCGCGGCTGATGGCCGAAGCGCTGGCGGACGGGCTGTCCATCGAGGGCGGCGGCGAGGCCCTGTCGATCGGTGCGGCCGGCCTCTTCCTGCGCTCGCTCGGCGGCAACCCGATGGATGTCCACCTGCACACCAGCGCCAACCTGCGCCGCTATCTGCTGAAGTTCGAGGGGTTGAGCCTGCGCAACAAGCTGCTGCTGCTGCTGACCTGGCACTCGGGCCCGGAGATCCGCTCGACGGCGACCCGGTTGCAGCCGGCCCCGCAGCCCGATTGGGCGGCGGTCGCGGCACTGCCGCCGCGCAGCCAGGAAGCGCTGCTCGACGCGATCGCGCACAGCATCTACAACCAGCCGCCGACCGATTGGTCCACGGTGTCGAACCTCGGGCTGATGCGCGCGGTGCCGGAAGTCAGGGCCACGGTGAACTTGGCGCAGCAATACGTGAACAGCGGCTATGACGCGCAGGCGCTGATCGCGCGGCTCGCCGAGGTCGTATGCCACGACAACTTCACC
>DATMLF010000001.1:0-2060 GCA_035570595.1 Allostellaceae bacterium | reverse complement strand
TCCCTGAAGCCCATCAGGTTGCGCGGCGTGGCTTCGCCGTCGGGCCGCGTCATGTAGCCGGTCTGCGCCCAGCGCACACGTGCTGTGCCATAGGCGAGCCGGGCAAGTTGGCGCACCGCGTGAAACACCACCTGGGGGTCGTCGGCGCAGGCCTGCACCGACAAATCGCCGCCGGTGCGCGCCTCGGCCAGTTGGTCGCCGTCGAATTTTGGCAGGTCGGCCAAGGCGGGCGGCCGGCGGACGGCGAGACCGTAGCGGTCCTTGCCGTCCCTGGAGAACAGCCCGGCGCCGAACCCGAACGTCAAGGTCAGCCGCGCCGCCGGCAGGCCGAGCGCCTCGCCAGTGTCGGGGCCGGGGGCGGCCACGTCTTGACCGATCGGCGCCGCGGTCTGGCCCGCCGCCATGTGGGCCGCCGCCGCGGTCCACGCCCGCAGCATCCTGATCACGTCGTCGCGTTTCGCGGTGTCGAGGTCGAGTGCGGCAAAATAGCTGTGGCTCTGCGCGGGGGTCGCGATCCCGCCCTGGTGGTCGCCCCAGAATGGCTCGACCGCCGCGGCCCGGGCGGCGGCCCCGCGATCCGCGCCAGGCTCGCCGGACCGCGCCTCGATTTCGGCCTTGGCGAAGCCAGCAACCCCGAGCCCGGCACTCGCCGCGAGACCCGCCGCCGCGCGCACCAGCCCGCGACGGCTCGGCCGCAGCCCCGCCTCGTCCCGCGGTTTCACCGCGTCGCCTCCACCAATGTGTTCATGTCGTCCTCGACATAATAAAAACCACGGCCGTCCGGGGTCAGCGCCATGCCGAACAGGTCGCCGTTGCCGGGCGGCGACTGCGCCTGGTCAATGTCGATCCATTGCGCATAAAGCTGCTGGCCGCTCTTCGGGTCGATCTCGACGACCTGGCCGTTCTGCGCGTTGCACGCCAACAGATGACCGCCGGCGGTCTGGATCAAGGCGAGCGGCCGCCGCAACAGCCCGCCCTCGGTCACGACGCGGCCGGTGCCGGCGCTCGCCGTCCGCGTTGTCGCATCGGCGATCGCGACGATCCGGTTGCCGAGCGCGTCCGACACGTAAAGCATGTCGTCGGCGGCGAGCGCCAAGCCGGTCGGGCCGACCAGAAACGCGTCCCGGTCCGCCTTTTGGCCGAAACCGCTGGCGACAACCGTCTGGCTCGTCAGTTGCGGCGGCTGACCCGGCGGGATCGTCAATTCGAGCCGCAGCACGGTCGCCTTGTCGATGACCGGCTGGGATCCGGTCTTCGGGTCGCGCACCTCCGGCCCCGGGACGTCGAACCCCGCCATGCTGACAAACAACGTGGCGGTCGAGCCGTTGTCGACGGTGGCTATGTTGCCCCATGGCCCGTTGATGTTGGGCCCGACCCAGGCGGTGGCGAGCCGGCCGTTGGGATCGAGCACCAACAGGCAACCGTCGCCCTTGGTGCGGGTGGTACCATCGGTGCTGGGGGTGCTGCCGACGATAATCCAGCCGCTCTTCAGCATGGTCATCGCCGTGGTCAGGCCGACGCCGCCCGGGCACTGGGCGAGCTGCTGCGGGAGCTTGACTATTAGGCTCGTCTTTTTCGTCGCCGGGTTGTAGTCGACGATCGTCGTGCCGGTGCCCTGCAGATTGCTGATATTGTTGAAATTGTCGACGAGGACGTCGCCCTGCTGGATCTTGCCGGCGGAGACCGGGGCGACGATCACGGCATAGGGGTTCAGATCGCCATTGGTGGTGACCGTGGTGGTGCGGGTGACGTGGCGATGGATGTCGGCGAGGAGGCCAGGTGCCGTTGCGGCCTCGGCCGCGCCCGCCGCCAGCAAGCTCGCGAGAACTGCTGCCGCGGCAAAGAGCGATTTTGCGTCCGCAATGCCGCGCCGCCGCGCGCCGTGCCTCAACCCATGCCCCGTTTGCCCCGTCATGACCTCGGCACCTCCAGGCTCGCGCTAAAGGGTCAGATGCGAATAATTCGCACTCGTATTCTCAATGTCGCCCCGCTGTCAACGTTCGAGCCAAGCTGCGCGTGCATGACAGTCCCGCCGGTCAGAAGGTGGGCCCGCCGATCGG